>NZUN01000074.1 GCA_002697205.1 Gammaproteobacteria bacterium | reverse complement strand
ACGCTCATAAACTACGAGGGCGGTGTCAAGGCGACCTATCTTGACGGTCGTTTGCAGTTGGCCGCCAGTGCGTTTTACATGGATTACGACAAGATGCACTTGGCCGCAACTCAGGAACTGGGGGGCGGCTTTACGCCGGACGTGTATTACGGAACGCCATTAGCAGAATTTATCGATGCAATTCCGAACAGCAAAGTGAAGGGGCTGGAAGTGGAGTACAGTTATGCGTTAAGCGATAGGACGTCGCTGATCGGTTTCTACGCGTACGCGAATTCGGAAGTCGGTCAACATTCGTCAGTGATTATAGGAGACCCGAACGCCTCGTATGGACTCCATGACCACATCGACTTTGAAACCGGACTACCGACGCAAAGCTGGTACGAATTGCCACAGGACCAAACGGGTAATCGACTACCGAGTCAGCCGAAACACAAGGTCGCTATGACCCTGATTCATGATAAACCCCTTGCCGCTGGCAGTTCCTTGGGCTTTCTCGGCACATGGGCATACAACGGCTCGATGTATCCGACGATTGGAAATGTTGACCTCTACGAAATTCCGTCGTACAGCCGTTTTGACGCGTCAGTGAGGTGGACGTCGAAAGATCAGATAATGTCTGTGCAGCTATACGTCAACAACCTTTTGGACGAGATCGGCCTCAACGAGTTTACTGCATCGGGTGGTTTTGGGGGGCAAGTCTTCCTCGGCTCGCCCAACAATCATCGTGAAGTCGGTTTGACGTTTCGATATTCGCCTGACTTAACTCGCTAGTTTTAGACCTTAGCAAGGGGGCTGGACACAGTCCCCCGAAGAGCGGAGAGGAACCAAACGCGACGGCGTTGACTGACTCTCCGCTTTTTTTCCTACTCAATTCACAGGGATTAACGATTGGATGATCGTTAGCGGGGATGCTGTACCTTCGGAAGGAAGCTCCTAGCGTCATCTTTCGCGGATAAATCGCACTCGGTATGGATCGGGTCGCCTTCGCCGTAAAAAGATGTGGTATCAGCGAGCCCTTGAGATCGTTTAACTGTTTCTCTGTCCAAGTCCTAGCCTATAACCAATAATCACCAGATCAAACTACGCATTTAACTTTGCCCCTTGTCGAACGCGAGGTCCGCAGCCATGGGGTCAGAAACCGTGCCGTCCGGTACAGAACCATGCTTGATGATCAGATTAGGTCACGTGACATTTCGTTATCTTGTTTGTTTTAAGTGGATGCGGTCAAACGTGCCAGCGTTGCTTTTCTTTGCGCTTTCGTCCACGCGCCGGACAGGGCTGGTCTGGTATTTTGCGCGGAATCCCAACAGCGAGCCCGCAAATAACGGATAGCTGCACGCATAGCGTCAACAGAGCCAAGCCGTTCCAGGGCGAGGCAGGCGATCAATGGTGGATACCCATTTTCGTCATCAAGGGTATCGATTAATGCGGCTTGCACTTCCGCTGAAGGCGAATCCGTATTGCTTACCCACGCAAGCAGCGCTAGGGAACTTAAGTAACGGATCTGGTTCAGCATCGCTAATCGCGGCTCACCGTCAGCTGTTGCATCCCAGCCCGGAATATCTTTGGCGAGAAACCGGCGTAATTGTTTCACGGTTGCAGGCCCAAACGTTCCCAGGGCGCACAACGCGTCCAGCGCCACTCGAATGACGCAGCCCTCTGGATCGTTAAGGAGCGCGCCTACATCATCAATGTGCACACCGACAGCTTTTGAGCCGGCGTCGCCCAAAGCATAGGCTGAATTGAGACGTATCCATGGATCCTCGTGACGAAGAAGCTCAACTAACCGCGGTACTGCGGGTGCGCCGATAACGCTCAGAGCAATGGCTACATCTTCGGGCGTGAACTGCCCTTCAGTAAAAAACCGATTAAGATGATTTGCGGACCTGCCGAAGTGGGCTTTGTTTTTGGGATCAGGTGATCTGTGTTTATCTTGCCCTGCCGTCTGCAAAAGCGCATCAATAAGCCCGTCAACCGCAGGCGCGCCAATAGCTGCGGCATCGTAAAGGCTCGAGAGACGCTCCTGCTGACTCGCACTGCGCATGCCGGCCAAAAGGCGCGGCAAATCCTGCACATCCGGTACCGGACTGCCTTCGTTACGATCTGCACCACGCAGCCAGTTCCATAGCGATGTCCAAGCGACGGGAAGATCGTGTGGTGTCGAAAGGTCGGCTGGCGTATGCCATTTTGGTTCCTGGTGATCCCACGTCGGGGCGATAGGATCCTCGGTCCTTAAAGCGACGAACTTCACCATGTAGCGGCCGCGGTTACTGTTGTTGGGCGTACCGGCATGGGCTAAATCGAAGTCGGCGATCACCACTGAACCTGCTGGAATTACACGCATGACGGCTTGCTCGGCACAGACATCGTGCAGTGTCGCATAAAGATGCGAACCTGCAAGAAAACGAGTAGGACCCATATGTAACGGCGTGTCGTGGGGGAAATAAAAAACATTGGCAGCACGAAAGGTGTGCCAGCGAGTGCGCGCACAGGAAGCATGCCCATCCTGATGCCAGTAGGGGGCGGAAATTGAACCCGTTGCCATCTTTGGTTGACCGTCAAAAGCCTCAATTTGTGTAGCCTGATTTTCACCGAGGGGTTCACTGTTGTGCGGGAAACGATGTGGGAGGAAGGCGAATTGACGACCAAGCAAACTTATCAGTGCGCCGCAAACAGTAGGGGCGTCGCACAAGAGGTTAAGCGCCGGGACGCGTGGCACGATGTTATCGCCGGGATGAGGGATTTCATTTTCCAGCGCGTACGCGACTTGCTCGGTAACGCTAGCATGAAACGACGGGTCCAAGTTCGAGTCGACCATGATGTATCCATCAGCAATGTACCGCTGTACCTGCTCATCGCATAGTAAAATAGGTTTTTGCCGATTCATTCCAAAGATCCATCCCTGCTGGCTGTACTGGAAACAAAGTCTTTTTTTTGTGTCCGCTTCAGTACAAATGAAAATATTTTTGCCGACCGAATGGTAAACTCGAGACGGATTTCGGCTGATTTTATTTGTCCATCCTCAAACATAATTTTGTCGGTTGCCGTTTCATTCAGTTTCCTTTCTGCCAAAACAGATTTTTTTGAGTCTATCACTTTGATTTCTATTGAACCGCCTAGCTCAACATCCGCGGTAACCTTCAATGCCTCGCCCTGGTATGGTATCAGCGAAGTGCTTATCATCCCAGGCTCACCAGGCCTTAGTTGTTGGTATCCTGCAAATCCATCCGCTCGCAATATTGCGAGCGCAAGGCAACCTTTGCGCCAACCAAAATGTAACCAGTCGCTACCGCCATAATATATACGGATTTCATTGTCTAAAAAAACCGGGGAAACGCAGGCGTAGACGCAACCATAGTCATAGTCAAGTTTTGTCTCGCTACATCCAATGAGCGGTTTGCCCTGGTCTATGCGTTCCCAGCTAGTCGTGTCGGCGCTCCAGGCCAGCTCCGTCCAGACTCGGTCGGAAACCTGATCGTGTATTGCGATCAAGCCCAGATATACTCCGGCACATTCAAACACCGAGATTGCATAAGGCTGTAATTCCCAGGAAGAACCTTCGATGACAACCTCAACTGGAGACCAATTCACGAATTCACTGCTTTCTAATCTCGCGACCTGCCGCATCCAACGGTGGTTGGTTTTGGATTCTGAGCCGATGATCGCCCGGTCAGATTTGGTCCAAGTTCGGGTAAAGGCAACATATTTACCTAATGCGGGTACCCATATGGCATTGTTATGGGTGTCTCCAGCTGAGTCCGATTCAATTTTTCGTGGGCTTGACCAATTCATGCCGTCCGGCGAAAGGCTGGTATTTAACCCTTGAAAGATAGTTTTGTACTTATTTTCGATCTCGGGACCGGCGTCATCCTTGAGAACGCCGGCACCATGAGGGCCTCTCCAAACGATGTTGTTACGTTTACTACCATGATAATCAACTAGGCCCAGATTGGGCTTTTCCCAGTAAATACCATCTTTGGAAACCGCGTAACAAATCCCCATCTCCTGGTCTTTGTGGCCTTTATAAGGCTGATTCAAACGCTCCTGGAGTGACATACCTTTGGCGGAGTTTGCTACGATGAACGGACTGTACCAACACTTATAGACTTCCTCATCGACGTCAAAAATAATATTCCCATAGAAATTATCAAAACGCCGCTCCCATGGCTGATCTTCCACCAATAATGGGTTTGCATAATGTTTTTCCACTGAGCCTATGGTTAGGTCCACATTTCTTGTCGTAGATACAATTCGGTTATCTAGCAATAAAAATCTGCGTTCAACATCGATTTNCGANCGCGTTGCAGCAAGGTCTGGGCTCCTAAGGTATGGAGTTGGCGTGCTGGTAACGCCGGAAGTCTTAGAACCAACTAACGGGGGCTTCCGTTGAAAATCTGGCATATGAGTGTCTAAATGACCCCCTTCGAGTTTTAGGCATCAGTAATCCTANGTTGTATTGCGCATTAGTGGAATATGAGCCTTGGAAAATAAAACCATGTTACCTAAAAATATCCCCCAAAATTGGCTCATCAGTAATTTGAATTATCTGGCGTAAATTGCTGCTGAGGGAGATCATGATGAAGAAAGTTAGATCGGATCCCTTTTTGGGTGCTTTTTTGTTGTTCCGTTTCATGGCATTGTGAATCGGCTACTCANATAAACGAAATGTTGATACTCTTTTCATNGTAATTTTGCAGAGTCAAACCAGCATGACCAAGGCAAAAACAATTGGCGGAATTCGNTGTACCTACAATCTGATGCCGCGAGTCTACTTGCAGATATACAACTCTGTAAAGTCAGGGAACANGCNCAGTGCGCGTCAGCTGCAGTCGATGGCCAATGGCGTGATTCAAGAGCTAATCAGAACTTNTCCAGGTCTTATACGCAGTATNAAGCATGGCTTGAAGATGGTGGGTTACGATANGGGCAAGGCAAGGAGGTCGTTCTTGCAANTTCAGTCCGGCAGCACCCGATTCAAAGAATTGGTNCCCAAGTCGAACGGCATCTAGCGCTTGTCCTCTATTTCAACATCGATGAATTTCCTGCGAGAAGATTTCTTTCTTTCTCCCATTAAAGTGATATTGGATTTCTATGCGTCAAACATTATCGATGCGGGCCCTCCTAACCCGCTGAAGGTGCTCTGAATGCCCACGGTTCTCGGTATCGATATAGGTACCCAAAGTGTCAAAGTTGTTTTCTACGATGCTGAGGCGCACACCTGCGNCGCTGTCGCTAGCGCACCACTAGAGCTCCATCAAACGAACTCAGGAGTCGCAGAACAGCAGGCTGATTGGTGGGTGCAGGCTTTGCGAATAGCGCTTCAACAGGTGGACCAAAGCGTGCGCGANGCTGTATTGGCGGTCGGTGTTTCCGGTCAACAGCACGGCTTTGTACCCTTGGATAAATCTGGCCAGGTGCTGGCTAAGGTGAAACTCTGGTGCGACACCTCCACAGNCGCCGAGTGTGACCAGATTACCGCCGATTTCGGCGGAGTAGATGAATGTATCGCTGAGACTGGAAATCCTGTCCTGCCTGGCTATACGGCCTCCAAAGTACGCTGGTTTCGTAATGCCCACCCTGACCTGTATGCGAANATGGACTGCATACTCCTGCCCCACGATTACCTTAACTTTTACCTGACTGGCGAGCGTCGTATGGAAGCGGGTGATGCATCCGGAACCGGTTTTCTTGATATTCGTAACCGGCAGTGGTCCGAGAAAATGTTACGCGCGATAGACCCAAGGAGAGATTTACGAGACTGCTTGCCGGATGTCGAACTACAGAACAAGACGATCGGTACCTTGTTACCGGCAGTCGCAGATGAACTCGGGCTGCCGTCGAAGACGCCGGTATCAATCGGTGGTGGTGATAATATGATGGGCGCAATCGGTACCGGCAATGTTACGGCTGGGATCGTGACCATGAGTTTGGGTACNTCAGGTACNGTTTATGCTTATTCGGACACACCCGTCGTCGATCCAGAGGGTAACATCGCTGCATTCTGTTCATCTACGGGTGGTTGGTTGCCGCTGCTTTGCACCATGAACTGCACGGTTGGCACGGAACTCATGCGTGACCTTTTCAAGGTGGACTTACCGACTTTCGAGGCACAGCTCGCCGCTGCAGGTCGTGGCGCTGACGGTATGATAACCGTGCCGTTTTTTAACGGCGAGCGAACACCAAATCTACCCAATGCCAAAGGGTGCATTTTAGGCATGGACAGCCGCAATATGCGTACGGAGAACTTTTTACGCTCCGCTGTTGAGNGCGCCACCTTTGGGCTCCGTTTTGGCCTGAACGGATTGGNCNTGCGGGGTATCGAAGCAAACGAGATTGTACTCACTGGCGGCGGCGCCAGCAGTGACATCTGGCGACAGATCGTTGCTGATATCTGCAATGCTCCGGTTACGGTGCTCAAACACGATGAGGGTGCTGCCTTNGGTGCCGCCCTGCAGGCGCTTGCGATGCTCNATGGCGAAGGTATGGTCAACCTGGCCGATGAGCATCTGCAACCTGATGTAGAACGATGCTGTGAGCCGCGNCCATCCGCTGTTGATTCATACAATCAAATCTACCAGACCTATCAGCGTGCTGTTGGGCAGGTCGCGCAGTTCTACCTTTGACTNTCNGGGANACAGCANGACGGTGGCAGTACCACGAGTTCNGATCCACAGGATACCTNAGCCGGTATAACTGATCGTGTTGTTCATGANGTGCATGCTGGGCCTGGCGATATAGGGGTGCGAACGACGGTTTTCAGATTGTTGGNGATAANTGAGCTTAACNGGAAACTCGATATCCTGGATATCGGTGTTATAGGTAAATGCTGCAGAGAATGATTGCCCAGCTTAGGCAGGTGATCATAATTGCCATAAACACCACTGCTGAATTCATAGCCTTCGCCCNCCCCGGCCGCTCATGCAGATCTCCACCGAAGCGATCAACGACTGCTTCAATAGAGCTGTTGACTAATTCGTCGAGCATCAGCAATAACAGCNGNNGCGATAACGGATCCTGGCTATCACTGCTATNCCCGTTNATTTACTTGTGCGGCTGCCCTATTCCACCCAACTGATGANTTAGCATTCAAATGTTACAAGGCGCTTTAATACCGGGTGGNTTCAGATCCTTAAGAGAACNTTGTCATTAGATTAGTTCCAGTGGCTANCCCCTTNAAAAACCCAACGGAAACGATGCGCTGGTTTAACCAGGATCTATAGAGTCACCATTGATCTGTATTTCAAAATAGTGAAAAATAAAGNAGTGAATATCAAACAAGCACAACGGTTTCTGGGTAAGGTAAATGTTCAGCCCTTAGCAGACGCCATCATCGCTCTGGAACCNCANGTATGGCACGAACAGTTAATTCGCCAACAAAGTTATGAAGTGCACAAAGACACCGAATCAATTGTGCTGTTGTTCTGCGATGAAACCTGGCCAGAAGGAGAAGTTCATCATGAATCCGGCTGGGNGNACCTGGCTGTTACTGCGATGCCGCTCGTCAATGAAATAATTGANACCTATTATGCTAAAGGGGGCATTGTAATAAGGGCCATGGCTGCCAGGTTAATTGCTGGTGGGCGTATTAACCCGCATATTGATGCCCTCAAATCCTTCCATATGAGTCATCGTATCCATGTCCCAATAACCTCCAATCCAGCGGTGCGCTTTATGATTGAGGGCAANCCCTACCCGTTCGAAGTAGGCAAAGCGTATGAAATCAATAATCAGAAAAAGCANAGNGTNCTGAATATGNGCAAAGAAGATCGTATTTCCTTCATTTTTGATTATGTTCCACCTGACGCAGGAAAATNAAAGTTNGCCACTCCCTTATGAGTGAATCAGCTAGNACCAAGGAAAANAGCATCGCACAAGCCATTGGTTTTATGCGCGCCAATCGCCCGCTGCGAACAGAAGAGTTGTGTCGTGATTATTTAAAGCAGAATCCAGGCTGCGCCGAACACCTTCGCTTACTCAGTCACNCTTTGATGAAACAGAAGCGCCTGANNGAAGCGGAAGAAAAATTACGTTTTGCCATATCATTGTCTCCTGACTACCCTCAACTGCACGAAGACTTAGGTAGTGTGCTTGCAATGCAATCACGGTTTGATGACGCTATACCCGAGNTAGAGCATGCTATCCGACTCCAACCTGCCTTACCATTGGCCCACAAAAAGCTAGGGCAGGCNCTGGCAGCAGCNGGGCGAGGTAAGGAAGCCGATGAAGAATTTCAATCCTATATTGATAGCGACCCGGCTAGAAAAGCAATTATAGAGGCTGCCGCNCTACTCAATAATCAGCAGATCGAAGAAGCTATCCAAGCTTTCCANGCCATACTGAAAAACAACCCCGAAGATGTTAATGCCATGCGATATCTCGCTCGAGCTTACAGGCAAGCTAGCAANCATTTGCAGGATGCAGAAGCATTATTGCGTAACGCCACTCAGCTAGCCCCNNNNTTCATCGCAGCATGGTTCGACTTAGCGTCGCTGTTAAACCTTCGAGATAAAAAGATGGAGTCTATTGCTGCCTATCAGAAAGTAGTTCAACTGGACCCGGAAAACGCCGCTGCCTGGGGAGGTCTGGGCAGCGCNTATGCCATCGCCATGTATCCTGAAAAAAGTGCTGAAGCCTATGCTAAATCAATACAACTCAAACCTGATGTCCCAAATGTACTAATGGGACAGGCCCATATCCTCAAAACNCTCGGTGATCAGGCTGCGGCGCTGAACGCTTATCGTGCAGCAATCAAAATCAAACCAGATTTCGGAGAAGTCTACTGGAGCATGGCAAATCTGAAGGTTTTCCACTTTGAGGACCAGGAATTAAGCGCTATGTTGAAGCAGTTGGAACAGGATAATCTCTCAGAAAGTGAAGAAATTCATTTCCGTTTTGCCCTCGGAAAGGCCTTCGAAGACAAGAAGGATTATGACCAGGCATGGCACTTCTACCATACAGGTAATCAGAAACAGCGGGCNATTGTAGATCATTATCCCCTCGAAATGGAAATCCGCCAGAATCAGTTGAGAGAAGTTTTTAGTGAGCGTTTTATACNGGAACGAAGTGATGTCGGTCACGATGTCAGCGANCCAATTCTTATCGTCGGCTTACCTCGCTCAGGTTCAACGCTTATTGAACAAATTCTAGCCAGTCACAGTCAGGTGGAGGGAACATCTGAACTCCCCGTACTCGGTAAAATAGCTGAGTCAATAGGCCAACATCGAATAGACGGGATTCAGTATCCAATGGCGGCCAGNGAANTACGAAACAGGGACTGGCGAGCTTATGGATTGCAATATATCGAGGAAACCCAGCGACACAGAATCACTGACAAACCGTTTTTTACGGACAAGCTACCTAACAACTTTCCCCAGATAGGTCTGTTAAGCCTAATATTACCGAATGCTAAAATAATTAANGCNCGCCGCCATCCCCTTGACAGTTGCCTGGGAAATTACAAGCAATTGTTCAGCAGAGGACAAAACTTCACCTACGATATGCTAGATCTTGCACATTATTATCAACAATACCATACCATGATGAAGCACTGGCATGAGGTGCTACCAGGCAAGGTTCTGGANGTGCATTATGAGGAGACCGTGCATNACCTTGAAGGCCAGGTACGGCGAATNCTGGATTTCTGTGGCCTGCCGTTTGAACANAGCTGTATCGACTTTCATGAGACGGATCGNGCAGTAAAAACAGCGAGTTCCGAACAGGTAAGGCAACCTATTTACAAAGAAGCGCTGGGTACCTGGCGTCTGTATGAAAAACACCTTGGATTATGGCATGAGCANCTCGGTGATATTGTNGGTGAATTGCCATCGATCACTCGAAACGCAGGGTTATAAAATTCCTGCAGGGGGCTTTACGCGAACGGCCAAACTTCCAGGCCATGAATCGCATTTCGAACATCCGTACTCAATCGCACTGATGCCAGGGTTTTATTTCCCGCTAGATCATATAGNGTAATGGTCGAAGGAGAGGCGCCCCCAGCGACTATGGTATCCGAAATCAGGCACAAACCCCTTGCAAAACCGGGTCTTGCCAATTGCTGATCCAGCGCTTCGATATGAGTGAGATCGCTGGCTTCGAATTCGGGAACTGCCATCGCGCGATCCTCTTCCCCTTCGCCACGACCGGCATAACGGAGCACGTTCTGTTCTGTGTCATTGAACAAAACACCATCGCGAAAAGGCCCAGCATTGTGGGTTCCTGGTGGCAGTTCCACCGCCATATTAATAACCTTGCCATTGAAATGAAGCATACCGCCGGTTCTCAAGCCCGATAGATACATGCCATTTTCATTACAGACAACATTATTGATATGTATTCTATTGAGCATCATAGGCCCGTTGTCATCAAGTGGATCGAAACTCACCGGGTTAAATTTAATGCCGGCNGATTGAATATTCATGCCCCAGTTAAAGCACAACTGATCNAGATCAAACGCTAATATGCTGTCNTAACCAGTAGAGGTTAAGAATAGGCTGCGGTTAAATACCGCAATTTCGTGACAGTGTTTAAGATAGGGATTGCGCCACGAATCAATTAGCTTAAAATCAGGGGTATAAGCAAACAGTTCGTCGCTGGCGGCAATNAAAACTCGATCCTCATCAAAGGCGATACCTCTTAGCCCNCGATCCCAGCCGCGTCCCTGCCAGTCGATNCCCGAAGTATTCCAATCAATGACCTGATCAATTTTCTGAGNGTCAAAATTGACCAGAAAGACGCCACCATGGCTCTGTCCCTGTTGTGCGCCTCGCACCACAGAGCTGGCAACTAATTTAACCATTCAGACTGAGTTTGCTAGGGTGTAACACTAGTCCCCAAAGGTTTTTCTTACAACCAGCCATGCCGTTCGCGGTTGCGCCAGATTTCGAACGTCTCGTTGTTGATCGCTGCCAAATAAATCCGCATAACCATTAGTACCCGTGTTCACAAAGCTATAGGTTGCCTGATCGAAAACATTGGATATATATAAGGATACACCCCAACCATTACCGAGATCATCAAGTCCGACGGATAAATTGCTATTGTGGTGCGACGGCGAAATGCCACTGGCATCATTTTCTATAATATTCGACGTCCTGTTCCACGTTTCACCCTGGTAGCTGATACCGTAATAGAACCAGAAGTCACCTCCTGCCACATNCGGTCGATCATAGGAGATCCCAAGATAGCCTTTCTGGTCGGGTGAATTGGCCATTTTCATACCATCACGATAAACGGATCCNCCTGGTGAAGTATATTCCTCCGTGAATTTCGCATCGGTAAATATGGCGCTACCACTAATCTTAAGATTATCAGTAATCTGATACTTAACATCCAGCTCAAGACCAGTGGATTGANCAGTTCCCGCATTNACAGTACCGCCGACCCACCAGGGTCCCACACCGTNCCAATGCGCAATCTGCATATCAGTCCATTTCATTTGAAAATANTGNGCATTCACCTGCAAATGATTTTCCATCCAGCTACTCTTAAGGCCTAGTTCGTAATTGTCCATGAAGTCTGCGTCAAAATTTTCAGGCACCTCACCAGTTGCAGCTGCGCGAGGGGAGTTCGTGCCGCCTATTCGGAAACCCTGACTGAACAGGGCATATACCATTTTGTCATCATCAATATTATAAGTAGCGCTGAATTTATAGAGGATATCGTCACTCTTGCCTTCACTCTGCTGAGACCCATTTGCCGCCATTCCACCACCAGCAAAGGGTGGCAGGCCCTCTGGAAAATCATCCCTGTTGTAAGTTTTTCTCTTAAACTCAGACCAGCGCATACCTGCACTCAACGCCAGTTTTTCAGTAACGGCGTAGCTTATTTCACCAAAAATCGCTGTCTGTTCAACCGAACGCTTAAATGTGTCTGAGTAACCTATCGTAGTATCGATCGGGCAATCCACAAAATCATAGTAATTGGCATAGAAGCAGGCCCAGTAATTTGCATAGTAAGCTGCATCGGTAGACATATAATCAGGATAGCCAGCACCGTAATACCACTGGTCGTAAACATCTTCCCAATAGGCGCCAGCCATCCAAAGCAATTTACTATCATCTTTTGATACCAGTCGAATCTCAGCCGCATCTCGCTGCTGTTCCTGGTCATTGAAAGTGTTCGAACGAGTATAGTCAGTGTCGTAAAGGCCATAGCCATAATACGCGTCTTTATACTGCGAGTAGGCATGGTTATCCCACAAATAAACGATGTCTCGGCCATAGTGCGTCGCGGTAGCCGATAAGTCGGCAAAACCCAAATCACCCTTGAGCGTAAATGCTGAGGAATACCAGTCATCATCTCTCATCTCATCGACAAAACGAGTGATTTTATAGTCACCTAACGCTGGATCCGTATCCCAACTCCCTTCAAGTTCACTGTCTTCGGCAACATAGCTCAACAAAGCAGACCAGTCATCCGATATGTTCCACAATACCGCAAGGCGCCCACCGGTCACGTCATAAGTATTAATATCTTCATCNACTATATCTGCATTATCATAGCTACCACTGAAGCTGCTACCCAGAACATTATCAACATAGCCTCCATCGCTCGAGGTATAGCCCACAACGCGCATNCTNAANACATCATCTACCANNGGTATATTCATGTGACCATTGACGTCAAAACTCATGTCACCGCCNGAGATGGTGCCAACAGAGGTTTCGATCGCGCCATAGACGCCATTATGATCGGGTTTATTAGTGATCATACGCATGGTCCCAGACTGCGATGTGGAACCAAATAAGGTCCCCTGCGGTCCGGGTAAGGCTTCAACTCTTTGCAGATCGATAGCGCGTACGCTCACCTGTTGTGAACTTGTAGTCATGGGCTGCTCATCAAGGTACAGGGCAACGGTGCTATCAACATACCAGGTGTTCATATCCTCGGTAATACCACGCATCACCAGGTCATTCTGTCCNGGTCTTTCTGCTGTCAATACGACGCTGGGCAGTAATTTGACGTAGTCTGCCATGCTCTTGATACCCGTTCTCTGGATGTCATCATTGGATATGGCCATGATTGATTGGCCNACATCCTGCAGATTCAGTTCACGTTTGGTCGCTGTGACTATGATTTCTTCAAGGTCNAGATCTTCTGACTCCTGCGCTAGCGCAATGGGAATATTAAGCANGGGNGCCGAGATTCCAGAAGCGACCGCGATGGCAATCACTGCATTGGGTTTCTTTAATCTATTCTTCATAGTAAAANTTCCTTCAGTTATTCACATANCAGCTTTCTACAAGGCAATCTATAAGGCAATGACTAANAAACAATNACGTATAAAGCNTTTTCTATCANATGACTTTAGGGCTGAAAATGAAGATCAGGTACCCGAATTTGATATGCAACNATCATCTCAGGATCCTCAACTGCTTTCAATGCCTGATCAGGAAATCCAAAATAATTTTTATCGTATTATTTTGTAGCCAGGCTCTGTTTTGGTATAAAGCTTCCATGAGAGAAACAGAAATCAANAAAGATGGNATTCANGAGTATTACTACAAGCACGAATACTCGCACCAGCTTAAATGGCGCGGCCATTATAAAAAGGGTGTGAAAAATGGTGTAGTAGAGNTTTTTCACTGGAAACATGGCCATCTAGTCAGAAGGGAGCATTGGATAAATGGAAAAGAACAGGGGACATGGGAGCAGTTCGATCAAGACACTGGGCGCCTGACTACCACGGCCAGTTTCCTGGACGGCAAACAGCANGAAGCAAAATGGTTCAATGACAACGGTCAACTGGCAATCAGGGGGCGATTCAAAGATGACCAACAAGATGGCCTCTGGGAATATTTTGATAACGACGGACACTTAGCTTATCAGGGTATTTTCAAAAATGGTAAGGAACATGGTCTCTGGCAGGGCTATCACCAAAACAATCAGTTGCTCTACAAGGGCATGATGAATACGGGAGAGCCAGCAGGCCGATTTGAATGGTTTTACGACAATGGCCAATTAGAACGTGCCGGCACTTACNACAACGGCAGGCTCGAAGGAGAGTGGCATTACTATGATCGCCAAGGCCTCCTAACCCAAACGACNCTGTACAGTAATGGCAGGCTAATATGATGGATCAAACCAAGACCTGACTCANNTGCCANCCGCCTNTGTCAGCCCGCGGGNAGCACNGGCCGGGAAGTTAGCCGCCGAACGCAAACCTCGATAAATCTGGTTCGAGTCCCGGGCCTTCTGGAGGACCACNCCTTTCAGGCCTGCCCATTGAAAGGAGACGACTTCAAAACGATTCAAAGGTAGCTTCTGGAAAAAGCAGTTANGCAGTGCTGTCTAAAGATTGTGGTTAACGANGGCACCGTTGCAAAGAACTGATCTGGAAGGNCACGAACTATAAGCCATCCTCATTCGTTNCCCTCAAACCTGGATTAGCCTGCCCTNTTTTTTAGCTCAAGTCCCCGCTTTGTTGGGAAGTAGCAAGCGCCTGCTCGATATCCCAGAGAATATCTTCAATGGTTTCCAGGCCGACGGATATACGCACCATGTCTGGCGTTACCCCAGCCGCTATCTGCTCTTCATCATTCAGCTGTCGATGGGTCGTCGAAGCCGGATGAATGATCAGAGTTTTTGCATCACCCACGTTAGCCAGNTGACTAAGAAATTCAACATTTTCTATAAATTTCACACCGGCCTGCTGACCACCTTTGATGCCAAATGTTAAGATAGCGCCGGCTCCCTTGGGCAAGTACTTCTGCGCCAGAGCATGGTATGGATTGTCTGCCATACCAGCGTATTTAACCCAGGCCACCGCCTCATGACCATNTAGAAACTCGGCGACCTTAATCGCATTNTCCACGTGTCGTTCCATCCTGATATGCAGCGTCTCAAGGCCTTGCAGAAACAAAAAAGAATTAAACGGGCTCAGGCTAGCGCCAAGTGTTCTTAAGGTTTCAAGNCGACACTTGGTAATGAAGCCAAAATCACCAAAGGTCTCGTAAAACCTGATGCCATGATAGCCTTTCGATGGCCCTGTCATTTCCGGGAACTTGCCGTTGTCCCAGGGAAATTTTCCAGATTCAATGATGACACCACCAATGGAGGTACCATGACCACAGATAAATTTCGTAGCAGAATGCACCACGATGTCCGCACCATGTTCAAACGGTCGGCAGAGAAACGGTGTGGCAAAGGTATTATCCACCACCAGCGGAATGCCTGCATCATGGGCAATATCGGCCACAGCCTCTATATCAATCAGGTTATTGGAAGGATTACCGATTGTTTCAATATAAACCGCCTTGGTACGTTCCGTGATCGCGCTACGGAAGTTAGCCGGATCATCGGGATCAACAAAGATGGTGTTAATTCCCATGCGCCTGAAGGTCACATCAAACTGCGAATAACTACCACCATAGAGCGTACTGGCAGACACCAGTTCATCGCCTTCTCCTAACAGAGTGAGCAAAGCTGTCATCTGCGCCGCCATGCCTGAAGCAACCGCCAGAGCCGCACGGCCACCTTCGAGCGAGGCCATGCGCTCCTCAAATACNGCTGTAGTAGGATTAGACATGCGGCTGTAGACATTGCCGAAAGTTTGCGCATTGAACAGACTGGCAGCGTGGTCAGTATCATCGAACACGTAGGAGGCAGTCTGATACAAAGGTGTCGCCCTGGATCCGGTGGCTGGGTCTGGTATCTGCCCAGCATGCAGGCAACGGGTTTCAATCCCNTAATCATGATCGGTCATAGTGTTTGCTTCCAATTTCCAGCTAAGGCAGGGCTCTCGGACGTCTGGCAGATATTATGCCGGTATTTACCCCCATCCAGTTAAGTCCACCAAACAAGCGAGCGTATTCAATTTTCATACAGCGATCCATTACAACCTGTAAGCCAGCACCTTCTGCCTGGGCAGCGGCGGCATCATTAACGATCCCAAGTTGCAACCAGAGTACTTTTGCCTGCCTATCTATGGCCGGCTGTACAAATTGCAACACCTGATCAGATCGCTGGAATAAATCTACGATATCAACCTGTTGAGGGATAGANGCCAGATCCGGATAACATTTCTGGCCAAGAATCTCCTGGTAATTGGGATTGACAGGGATAACCTGGAAGCCGTGTTCTAGCAGATATTTTGCTGCAAAAAAACTCGGCCTATACCAATTACCCGACAAACCCACCATGGCAATCGTTTTATAACTGTCCAGNATATTTCGAATTGCCTGGTTGTCCATATCAGCTACCTTCTGCCATTTCCCGATCACGTTCTTCCTGGTAACGGGGCGTATTATCTCGCTCTGAGCGTAAGTCTGCGCCTACTGAACGTTTATCGCGGTCGGCGATCANCTGCCACCCACTGTCCCAGGCAAAATNCAGTTTTTCAATCGTCGGCTTCGACATGTCATCAAAACCAGACACTGCCGCAGTCAGCACNGCCAGTTGATTGTCTTTATCAAAAGGTTGACCCGCTTCAAAGCCAAGCGGGTAGTTAAGAAATTTTGCTCTGGGGGGATTGCCTGCCTGCAGGATATCCAGGCCACTACCCATGATAAGCGTCGGTAACCCTGCTGCTTCAAGTTGACGAGCGATCAGACACACGGTCTGGTGGCAGACGGGTCACAACGGCACCAGCAGCAGCACATCAATCTGCTCATCCATGAGCCTTGCCTGCAAATCAGGAATCAGCTCTGTAGCCACTCTTCGCTGGGAATAAATCCCACCCATACAAGAAAAATAATTTTCTGCCAGGCTACCGATGACACCCTTATTTGATAACGCTCGCAATGCTTCGANGGGAAATACACATCGAGGATCCTGACGTGCTTCCACCAGGTAATTTTCAGTTACGTGCGAAAAACGGATATCTTCAACNGGCGTCGTGTTGGGAATAACTCGAATACTGGTGTCATCCTTATAGTGGTATGCGACCTGACCNGCAATATAGGCGCCGGCCGTGGATAGCAAACCCAACCTGCTCTCAGACAGGGGCTTGCCAGGCTTAACAAANTGCGGGTCAGAATCTGCCTCGAACCATTTATAAGGTGTGTAACCCAGNCTTTCATAGAGTTCTCTCGTTTGTGCTATGTAACTGACTGGCTGCCGCATGTTCACCTCCAAGTAGTTTCTGGCCAGATAAATGCCACACCAGGCTCGTTCCAACTTCTATCATAATACTCTATAGCACCTCAGGCCGAAAACAATTCTCCGCCTCNCACCTGGACACNAACAGCTAAACCCAGGNNCCCCCCTTTAGNCTAACGGGCCNATCATCAACCCTACGGTTGACGCCTNTAACATCAGNCGCTCGATCAAATTCTCNGGNATCACTGAACAAGGANAAGTCGATTCATCGATGTGGCTCTGGGCANGCTGAAAACAATTCAAATATAACAGAATCAGGATCAAAACTNAGNTCANAGNCCAATTCTGAAACGCTTGTTTNGGTTCAANCGCGNTTACCCGCAAGACNAGTTGTATGAAAACCCGATAAACANAATCAACCCCAGGATTGATGCATCACAGNGANGTACCCGCTGAGCAGTCATGCTTTTGTATTGACAATGCTTTACACTAGANCGACATAAAGCCTTAATTTTTCAGGAGNTCCAGGTTATGCGAGCGTTAACTATTGCAATCCTATCGATAATTCTGCCAACCCTGAGTGGCTGCGCAAAAGAAGAATCCTTATTAGATGTAGNCACCCGCGCAGGCGCCCCCCTATTTGACGNCATGGGTGATCATAGTCACCCAATAACCANTGATGTTGCCTATACACAACGTTATTTTGACCAGGGCCTGACCATAGATTTCGCTTTCAATCATGCCGAATCNGCTCGTTCTTTTAAGGCAGCNCAGACTCTGGATCCGCAGTGCGCCATGTGCTTCTGGGGTGAAGCCCTCGCCTTGGGTCCGAATATCAATGTCACCAGTAACGGGGCTGTGATAATGGCGGATCATGATCGTCTCGCTGCTCACGCGGCAATCCAAAAGGCACTTACCCTAAAACACACCGCATCGCAGCAGGAACAAGACTACATTGACGCTCTGGCGANGCGTTACAANGGTGACCCNACCACTGAGCGAGGCCCATTGGACCAACAATACGTCGCTGCAATGCGCAATNTAACGCTGAAATACCCACAAGATGATGACGCAGCGTCTTTGTTTGCCGAAGCCATCATGAACACCATGCCCTGGGACTACTGGATAGATGCTGACAACCCAAAACCACTCGCTCAGGAAGCCATAGTGATCCTGGAAGCAGTCCTTCAAAGAAATCCTTTCCATCCCATGGCATTGCACCTNTATATTCACGCTGTGGAATCATCATCAGAACCTGAACGGGCAGAACAACCTGCCGACAGGCTGATCAACCAGGTACCGGGTGCCGGTCACCTGGTGCATATGCCTTCCCACATTTATTATCGAATAGGTCGGTATGCTGATGCTTCACGTGCCAATGAANTGGCCGCAGCAGTCGACGAAAAATATATAGCCGCTTGTAATGCGCAAGGGTTTTATCCTGCCGCTTATTACCCCCACAATATTCACTTCCTNTGGTCATCTTCGAGCATGGAAGGTAGAAGTGCAGTGGCCATAGAGGCAGGCAAGAAAGTNGCAAACAANGTCAAGATTGAGATGATCGATCAATTNCCCGGTGTTGAATTCTTCAAGACCATCCCNATCCAATCTCTGGTGCAATTTGGNCTCTGGGATGAAATCTTAAAAGAAGACCCGCCCGCAGAACGGTTGGAATACGCAAATGGCATCTGGCACTATGCTCGCGCTGTTGCCTTCGCCAACAAGGGTGAAATCGAAAAAGCCCGGGCTGAACAGGCCGCCATAAGTACGTTTAAGGAAAACCAGGATATCTTATTCCTTGATTCAATCTCCTATCCNGCCTCCATGNTGCTGCAAATCGCCGAAGCCCTTGCTTCAGGTGAAATTGCGCTGGCAGGAAACGATCCGGAATCAGCGNTCTCGCACTTTACCTCTGCAGTGGCGATACAGGATAAACTGCCCTACACAGAACCACCATTTTGGTATTACCCGTCCCGGCTTTCACTGGGTAANGCGCTGCTGGCGTCCAACCTNGCTGCGCAAGCAGAACAGGTCTATCAGCGTAATCTGGAAAGATACCCTCGCAACGGCTGGGCATTGTATGGCCTGATGCTGGCTTTGTCAGCCCAGGGTAAGGAAACAAGCGCAGTCGCGGCTCGTTTCGATACGGTCTGGGCCAATGCAGATGTGACACTGACGGCATCGCGTTTCTAAGGCCTGGCCACATTGCAGCAGAGTTTTAGGGCCCCATGCGCAGGTAACTCAATCGTAGTTGCCCCTGNANNGTTTTAAGGCACCCGGTCCGCTTTTATCTTTTATATAGCTACCANTACAAATACCGTCNGNTAGAACTGTCAAACNCAGCCTATGCATGGTTCTAATTTTATGGAGTCTCTTGCAACTGCTTGCTTTGCNGTGAGAATTTGAGGGAAAGCCAGTAAAGCAGAAGTCCAACAGCGATAATCAACAGTCCTGAGAGGCCTTCCTGAGGCCGNTTTATCAATATATAAATCAAAGTCCAGAGCGTTAGCAATAGAAAAATGAGCGGNGTAAAAGGGTACCCGAAGGTTCGATAGGCACCCGGCTTGGACATACCTTTGGCTCTCATTACAAAGACGCCAGCAACTGTGAACAGGGTGTTGGTAGCTAATACAAACCCAGAAAACACCAGTATTGACTCGAAAGTCGATGTCAGCACNAATATTTCCGCCAATAGTGCAACGCAGACAATTGCGGCTATNGGTAAGCCNGCCCGGTTGGTGATGGACAGGAACCTAAAGATTCGAAAATCCTGGCCAATTACCTGTAGTACNCGTGGGCCTGCCATGAGCATAGCACTTACAGTAGAAATCAGCAGAGCCGATAGCATCAATCCCATCAACCTGCCTGCCTCCTGACCAAAGGCATATTCAGANGCTATCAGCCCTACTTCTATCTTGCCCTTCATGGCATCCATGGGGGCNACCAGCAGAAACAGATAGTTCAGCATCAAGTAGAACACNATGACTACAATCGTTCCTGCAAACAGCACTAACGGCAATTTCTTCTGCGGCGCATCTAACTCATCGAGAATATANGTCGCTGCATTCCAGCCGGTATANGCGTAGTTCACGTAAATCAATGCCACCGCAAACGCACCACCGGTTAAAACTGCCGCATCACCGCTTACAGGAATCAATGAAATTGGTTGCCTGCTCCCTGAAAAGAAAAGCACTAGTAAGCAGAAAGCCAGNATCAAGAGNACTTTTATCGTGGTAAAAACCAGCTGCGTCTGACCACTGGCGCGACGACTATAACAATGCAGACAGGTCAGGCAGAGAATCAGCAATGCCGCTGCCAGGCCCGAGTTAACCCAGCTGNCAACCGANCTCAGGTAGGCCCCAAAAGTCATTGCTGCCAGGGCTATGGGTGCAGCAAAACCAACCGANACTGAAATCCAACCCGATACAAATCCCATTGCAGGGTGGTAGATCCGTCCCAGAAAATTGTACTCCCCGCCAGAACGTGGCAAGTTAGCACCGAGTTCAGCGTAGGTTAGCGCACCACACAGAGCAGTCACACCACCCACTAACCACAACATCATCAAGACAAACACCGACTGAATATCAATGAGTTGAAAGCCAAGACTGGTAAATACACCGGTACCGATCATGTTGGCCACGACAATTGCGATGGCCGTCGACTGATTGAATTTTGAAGACACTGTACCCATCCTTTTCAAACTGTCTTCTGAAATTTCAAAACTATCTGCTGATATTTAAAACTATCTGTTGAAACTTCAAAACGATCTGCTAAAACTTCAAAACGATCTGCTAAAACTTCAAAACGATCTGCTAAAACAAAAACCAGATATAGAGCACATACGAAGCCAGGTAAAAAACACCCATCAACCGTCCCAAAGACCCCTTGATAAGAGCAGCGATCCACAATGTTACGCTTGCCCCCAGCATCACCCATATATCAAACTGCATAAACTCACTGGCAACAGGAATATCAGTCAGAATCGCAGTAACACCGATAATCGCCAGAATATTGAACAGATTACTGCCAACTATATTACCGATGGCAACATCACTGCTCTTATGAAATGCAGCGACTAACGCCGTGCTCAACTCTGGAAGCGATGTGCCCAGCGCGACAAGACTGAGGCCAATTACACTTTCCTTAACGCCCCAAGCTGCTGCAAGACCAATTCCACCTCTTATTACCAGGTCAGCGCCCAATGGCAGGGCAATGCAGCCCAGAACAATGAGCAACAAAATGGTGCTCGAATGGGAGGGTAGGCCGATGCCTTTATTAAATTCTTGTTCAGCATCCTCTACATTAGGTAGAACCGCAACACCTCTGGCACTGGCAACCAAGAACAGAACTAAAACAGCAACAAGAAAGGTTCCGGCAAACAGACCGATCGGCTGAAAGTAACACAGCACAATAAAAAACAATGTCACGAGGATCATCAGGCTGGTCTGCCAACGTAAGCCCGGTTGGTTGGCGAGTATCGGATAGATCAATATCGGCACGCCCATTACCAACAACACATTCGCTATATTACTACCAATAACGTTACCCACAGCCAACTCCGGGTGATCAGAGAGTGCAGCCAGAACTGAAATCATCATTTCCGGGGCAGAAGTACCCATTGCAACAACAGTCATACCAACCACAACAGGCGGGATTCTGGTTCGCTTTGAAAAAGCCAGGGCACCACGTACCAGCAACTCCCCACCCATCAGCAGATAAATAAAACCACCAAATAATTTTAACGTATCAAGAAATTCAGGCATCTTCTGGCCTTTTATTCTCTTTGCTGAGGGTGTCAAGATAACTATTTAAATTTTCTGCAAGATAGGTGATTTCATCATCGCCCTGGACCAGGGCTCTTACATCAATGTCCCCCGCATTTAATCTTTGCACCACCTCAGCCAGTTGCTGAACCGGTCTTGCAAAATACAGCCCCAGTAACGCCCCTCCCAAAATAGCAAAAGCAGAAACCGACAATCCAATATCAACCAAGGCTGTCAACAGGACATCTGACCGGACCTCCTCCTCGGAGGCATCCACCTTGACCACTAGACCCCATTTAAGCTGAGGAATATATCGGCTAGCCATCCACACCAATTGCCCCCGATCATCTCTGACGTGGGTTAGTGGTTTGGATTGTTTTGTCAAGGCTGCTTGAATGTCCTCTGATATTTCCGATAACTGAATTATCTGGCCCTGCTGCATAGGCGCCATGTGTCGCCGCCGACTGAGCAAGGTCACAGGTGACCCGTCTTCTCCACCTGCAAACATCAAAACCTCGCCGGTGGTTCCAAGTCCCGTTACGTTTTCAGCAATACTAACCAGATCCTCTGCATCGAAGATCAGTTCAAGCCCGCCAGCTAGTTTCCCTTGATCAATAATGCGAGCAGCCAAGACCACCTGAACTTCTTTTTCTTCGTTTACCAGAGTGCCTCTGTACTCAATGTCTGTGGCCGGCATTGCATGCAGTTTAGCCAGGCTCGGCTTGCCCACAGCAACCAGTTCCACGCCCGCAGAATCAAAAATCTTGACACCATCAATGCCGTTAACCTCCGAGTAAAGAGCGATTAATTTTAACAATTCTTGAGATTGGTCAGTTCCCTCACCTTTAGTGAGTTCAGCAAAACGACCCTGGCTTACCACATGCTGGCTGAGCAGTTTGACAATCTTTCGCCAGTGCTGCTGCACTTTTAATAAATCACGTTTTTTACCCTCTGCCAGGGCATCTAATTGTCTGACTGATATCTCCTGGAGCAGACCCGCAGATGTTCTGTAGGCAAAAGCGCCCAGTAGCGCCATACTGATTAGAGAAACCGCCACTAGTAGTAGCGATAACTTTGTTCTAATGTCCAAAGATTGATCCCCGAGAGCCTAACAGCCGATGAGTCTAACCCATAGCTTGCTAACAGTACTAGAGAGCAAATTCAGGTGTTTAGATTCATGCTTGCACAACTGGAATCAGTTGTGCAGGTAAGGCCCGCCTGCCGATTTGCCTGAGCCCAGCAATTGCCGCCATCATTAGCAGGCTACAACTGATCAACCAGGTCGCAGAAAACCAGCTATGCTCTGTGAAAGTGCCTATCTGGTACAGACAAGTAGCTGAAATATAACCTAATCCAGTGGTCCAGGAAAAAACCAGCACCATCCAGCGCCAACCTGCTTCTTTTGTGATGGTGCCCAAGACAGCCACACACGGCGCATACAGGAGAATAAATACCAGGTAGCAAAATGCTGCAAACTCACTGCCAAACTTAGCCGCCATCTGCGTCAAGGTAGCATTAGTTACGCCCTGTTCAACGGCTATCAACTCAGTGGCAGTTGTCTCAGAAATATTTAATCCGAGTGGGTCAGACAGTGCTGCTGTTAACCCAGAAGCATTATCAAAAATAGACTGAAATGCAGCGGCAGCGGAGTCGCTCAGGTTCATATTCTGAGTTCGCTCAGCACCGCTGTAAAGTGCATCTAAGGTACCCACTACCGCTTCTTTAGCAAATATCCCGGTGAACAGGCCAACAGTTGCAGGCCAGTTATCAACGGTCAAACCCATCGGCTTAAATACCGGTGTAATGCTCTTGCCAATAACCGATAGCAATGACTTTTCAGTGTTTTCATTTCCAAAACTCTGATCGGTTCCAAGGGAATTCAAAAAACTCAAACAAACCACAACGGCGACAATGGTCTTACCCGCGCGAAAAATGAAGCTCTTCAAGCGAAACCAGGTAGTCAGCATAATATTCTTGAATATTGGAATATGGTAAGCGGGCATCTCGTGAAAGGAAGGTGATATCCTGCCATCAAATATCTGTTTACGAAAAATCCAACCAGTGAAAATTGCCATGGCGATGCCTAACAGATACAGCAGGAATACAAGGTTCTGGCCGCTATTTTCAAAAAAGGCAGCAGCGAACAAAGCGTAAACCGTCAACCTGGCACCACAGGACATGAACGGTGCCATTGCTATGGTCATCAACCGGTCATTTTCTCTCGCTAAACTGCGAGAAGCCATAACGGACGGCACATTACATCCAAATCCAACAATCAGCGGCACAAAGGCGCTCCCAGGCAAGCCAATACTGATCATCAATCGATCCACAACAAATGCTGCCCGCGCCAGGTACCCGGAATCCTCCATGATCGAAAGACAAAGGAATAAAAAGCCTATCACCGGGATAAAGGTTGCTACCAGTTGAATTCCCCCGCCAAGTCCATCGGCTACGATGACGATCAACCATCCTGGCAATGCTGCACTGGTCATCAATTCAGTCGTCTGGTCAACCAGCAAAGCACCCAAAAGGATATCAAAGAAATCAATGAAAATACCGCCCAGGTTAATGGCTATTGTGAACATCAAGTAGATAGCGCCCAGGAATATGGGGATACCCAGCCAACGATTCAACATCAGCATATCCAATCGCTCACTTGGGCTGTATTGAACCGGGGAAATCTGCAAAACCTCTCTGCTGATCTCAGTCGCTGTAATATGACGCTGCAACTGTCTTTCGCTGCTTCCCTGGAGAAAACTCTCCCGAATTGTAACCTCGCCATCAACTGAGTTTAGCTCAGCCAGAGACTTCAGCATTTCAGAGATGCCCTGGCGACGGGATGCCACCATTGGGAAAACCGGAACACCCAGCCGTCTGGATAAGGCAACGGCATCAATTGTGATGCCTTGCGCATTTGCCACGTCCAGCATATTCAATGCCAAAACAACGGGAGTACCTGTTTCAATTAACTGCTGGGTTAAAATGAGACCGCGGTCCAGACTGGCCGAATCAACAATATTAATGATTAGATCACAAGGCTCTTCACGTAAAAAGGCGAGCGCTATCTGTTCGTCGCGGCCCAAATGGCTCTGCTCTAACGTGTAGATACCAGGCAAATCGATGAGTTGGCTTTGCATGGCCGCAGAATTGATCAGCCCGGNTTTCTTCTCTACCGTGACCCCTGGCCAGTTACCGACTTTTTGATGGGCACCTGTTAAGGCNTTAAATAGTGTAGTCTTTCCGCAATTAGGATTGCCAACCAGGGCAATAATCCTTTCTTTCATGAAGGAAGCTGCTCTACCTCAATCCATTGAGCCTCACGTTTCCGAATGCTCAACAGAGATGAACCCACCCGAATCTGCAAGGGATCACCTAGCGGCGCACTGCGCAGCACTTTAACTTCTACCCCAGGAAACAAACCAAGCGCNAAGAACCTGCTCTGCAGTTCCTCATAGTCGTCCGCCGCAGAAAGGACTCTGCATCTGAGATCCGGATTTAAATTGGCTAACTTCATGACACATCCAAANAANCTGAATACGAATTATTATCATTTACAATTGGTTTGTAAATGCTTTTAACCATTCTTTTAACAATTCTTTTCGCAAACCTTTTTAGACAAAANTCANAGTTCGGAGCAAATATGTCCTCCATCAACCACAATGACAGAGCCGGTCATGTANTTTGATGCATCCGAGGCGAGTAATAACAAGGGTCCATCAAGATCATCGAATTCACCATAGCGACGCATTGGAATCCCTTTTACAAACTCGGTTGATCGTTCACTTTCTAACAATACTCTGGATACATCAGTGAGTATGTAACCGGGTGCAAGTGCGTTTACTCGAATGCCGAACTTAGCAGCTTCAAGCGCCATGATCTCAGTCGCCTTGACCAGAGCGGCTTTTGAAACAGCATACGGAAACTGACCCTTGATTGTTCGATAAGCGGTGATTGAAGCAATATTAATAATATTGCCCTNACAACCCCTTGCTGCAATTGCCTCGGTATATAACTTACTGAGTTGCCATGTAGCCTTTAGATTAGTATCCATGACATGATCCCAATCATCCTCATCGATCATTAAAAATGTTTTCGCGCCNGACTCCACACCGGCATTATTAATAAGGATATCAACCTGACCATACTCCTGCTGGGCCAACTCCAGAAACTGCCGAGCGCTATCAACCTGCGTGACATCCAGGGTAAAACCACACACATCTGCCCCCTGCTCTCGNAGCTCCAGGACCCGTTCTTGTATTTTTTCGGTGCGTCGGGCACCGAGTACTACCTGGGCACCTGCAGACGCCAATACGCCCGCAAAATGATGCCCAAACCCAGAAGACGCGCCTGTAATGGCTACAGTTTTCCCTTCTAAAGAGAACAAACCCATAACTTTCTCCTATTGTAAATTGCCAGTTTCTTTAGCCTGTGGTGACACTATTCAGTCAACAGCATGTGCTCTTAGAGNATCCCAGCGCAGCTGAACAGATCCATTCAACCTGNTTTTAGCNAGCGGTTATTAACCANTAATGGCCTTCAAAAAGCCGGAATATTTTGGCTGATCAATGGCAATCTGATTAACCACTGTTTGCCTGAGATGTTCTTTTATACGCTCATCATTAATTGAGATCTCGCCATTACGAAGCGCTTTNACCAGTCGACGGCGCAACACCGTCAGAGGATCCTGGGATTTAAAGTAATCTTTTAAGCGATNGTGTTCCCGTCGGCGATGTTCTGTACCGGTGGCCATATCCCTGAGTGCTATATCCANCGAATTACCGGCNACTCTCGCTAAAAACTGATTTCTCCCTTGCAACTGGCTCATCACCTCCTGGCGCAAAAAATCCCTGACACTAAGCACCAATTCATCGACTCTCGGCATGTCCTCATCGATATTGCCAGGGTCTTCTACCAATTCAACCTTTCCCGGTATAATCANGTTAATACAATCCACCAGGCACTCGGAACTTCGCCTGCCAATGGCCGGCCTCTCGACCGATTGATCCGGGCCAGTACGATAATGCTCTGCCATACCCAGACANCCGATGGACCACCAGAAAGAACCAAACACCTCCCAGAATTTGACATGCTCCGGATCAACANCCTGGCCACTAACTTCTTCATAACCGGCGAACAGATCCTGATACTCACCGAAACCGCCTACCGGTTGATCCCCGCCAAAGCGCCACGAATTNGTGCACATCCAGCCCAGATCCCGCATGGGGTCGCCAATATGCGCAACCTCCCAGTCGAGAATTGCGACAATACCCTGCTTATCGATCAAAAAATTGCCGTTCCTGAAATCATTGTGGACCAGCGTCAGCCTGAACTCACTGGGTAGATGGTCCCTTAACCAGCGGGCTGTGTAATCTATCATGGGCTGGGGCGTATCCAGAAGGTAATATCGCTCCAGCATCTGATCCAAAAAGGCTTCTGGTGGTATGGTTGTCAATCTTTCCTTAAGTGCTGTCCGGTCGAGATCAATCTGNTGAATGCGAGCAAGAATACGTCCACATTCTCTGGCAAGACCGGGTCNCACCGCTTTATAATCNGGCGATCGAACGATTCTGGCGCCCAGGGCTTCTCCCTCAAGCCACTGCATTATAAAACCATCGCCCAGATCATCTTCNCGGCTGAGCAGGTAGTAAACCTCTGGTTCNGGCACACCTTCAGCTTTGGCCGCACGCATCAACATNGCCTCCACGTCCANGCCNGGACGGGCNGCGACTGGTTCAACAAACTCTCCTCCGGGCGAGCGGCGCATGGCCATCAGTACTTCCTGACCATCGATAGCAAGGGTCAGCCGNTAGGTTTCCTGGCTTGCTCCGCCGGAAAGTCGTTCTACAGCAATTAATTCAGTACAACCGGGTATATACCGGGTTACAACTTCACTGAGCTTGTTCTCAAAACTGGGCATATCAGTCCAGCTTCACACCCTTGGGTGCCTGTTGTTTCATATAACCAAATAAATATCCAGCAATACGGCGAATCTGAATCTCTTCTGCCCCTTCAGTAATCCGATACCTGCGATGGTGACGGTAAATATGTTCAAACGGTTTGTGCCTTGAATATCCCAGCCCTCCGTGTACCTGCATCGCCTGATCCGCCGCATCACAACAAAGCCTATTAGCCTGGTAATTACACATTGACACCTTGTCGGAAACCATGAAATTCCCATAAGTATCCATCTGCCAGGCCGTTTTATGGATTAGCGCGCGTAACATCTCACAGCGAGTCTGCAATTCTGCCAGGGGAAACTGAATGGCTTGATTCGTAGACAGCGGTTTGCCAAAAGGTTTCCTCTGCATGGCATACTGAATCGATTCATTGATACAGAACTGAGCAGCCCCAAGGCTCGATGCTGCTTGCCGAATCCTGTTTTCATTAAAGAAGTGCTGCACCACACCTAGACCTCTGCCCTCTCCACCAAAAATAGCGCCTTCATCGACATAAACATTGTCAAGTGACACTCGACCATGATCTGTTGGCATATTGAAGGTCCAGAGCATTTCTTCAACCTTGAATCCATCAGCATTAGTCGGCGTGAGGAAAGCGGTTATGCCCTCTCCATCGCCTGCCCTACCACTGGTGCGAGCCAGGATCATATCGTATTGAGCTTTATGAATACCTGTGTTCCAGGTTTTACCGCCGTTTATCCGCCAGCCATCACCGTCTTTTACCGCTGTGGTTTCCATGTGGGTCGCATCAGAGCCATGATCCGGTTCGGTAATACCAAAGGCAAAGCCACGCTTGCCGGCAAGTAACAAAGGGATCCATTCTTCTTTCTGTGCGTCTGTTCCATAGGACAGCATCAATAATAAACCGACATTATTAGCGACAATGGAGTGTTCATTCTGCAAATCATTATGCAAGCCCAAGCCCTTGGCGGCAAAGTGCTCACGGATAATAGCCATACCAAGATTGGTGCCCTCCTGACCGCCATACTCCTTAGGAATGGGGTAACGATAGTGACCTGCTGCATCAGCTAACTGCCGGGCCTCATACAATAATGCCTCCCACTCCTCGTTAGGCAGACCGCCTCTTTCCCAGTCGGTTCTAGCATCTTCGCGACGATGGTCAAAAAACCGGATATTGTCATTCTTGTTCTCCAGCGGTTTTATCTCAGCCTCTATGAATTCGTCCAATACCACGAGATAGTCTTGAATTTCTTTGGGTATATCAAAGTCCATTACCAATCCTCTTCTTTTACTTGATTATTACTTGATTATTACTTGATTATTAATTAATCGGTTAGGCGTTTGTTGTCCTCCTACCGCTCGACGTCATCGAAGATCTCAAAGTCAACTGTCTGCATGCCAGTGTAGAGTGCCTCATAGTGTCCGCTTTGCAGCGGTTGTATTTTGCCGGCTGAGCCCGTCATCAGAACCTGCCCCTTGTCAATACTGTAACCGCGGGACAGCGCTTGATTGACTAACCAGGCAGCCGCCTGCAACTGCCCTTCCTGCACTTCGCCAGCACTGGCCGAATGTAACAGGGTACCCTCTTTGAATAATTCAATTCGGATGTCATCCGGGTTACTCACAGGCGCGCCCTGGCCAACAAGAAACAGTCTGGCCGCAGCGTTGTTCGCCACGAGATCAACTAGACCCATGGGCTGGTGGGCAAAACCCACATCCACCAGTTCGATCATGGGAACCATCTCAGATAGCAAACTGACTATATCAAACTCATCGACACGGTGTTGGACAGACTCCCCAACAATGAAACCAAGTTCAGTTTCTATAGCGCCTCGATTGAAACAAGCACGGTTTACTGGAATGCCCTGGGGTTGAAACATCGATTCCAGCAGCACACCACAGGCTGGTTCTGAAGCCCCGAAAGACTTTTGAGCAGCCACCTGGGTCAAAGCCCCCTTGAAGCCAACGATGGTCTGACCGCTTCGCCTGACAGTTTCGTCGAGAACCCAGTAGGCTTCGGTTAAACTGACGGATTCCAGCACCTGCGAAAAACACGGCCTTAATGCGTTCGCCTTGCCGGCCCGTATCACTTCGTTGACCCATTCCTGCAACTGGCCTTGCCGACTCATAAAGCCCCTTCTAAGTGACTCTTCAATTGATCTGTACTCTCCCACATGCCTTGCATGAGAATGACTCACAGTCACCGCGCTGGCACAACAAAATCAACAACTACAACCTTCACGAAGGTACCGTCTAAGTCACACGGGTGCAACACCTCT
Organism: Gammaproteobacteria bacterium; assembly: GCA_002697205.1. Lineage (GTDB taxonomy): Bacteria > Pseudomonadota > Gammaproteobacteria > Pseudomonadales > Azotimanducaceae > UBA9926. The sequence goes on along the minus strand of NZUN01000074.1, from coordinate 6,843 downwards.
GGACCCGGAAAGTTTCCAGGCCAGATAAGGCAGATGTTGCTGACCGATGAACCTATCACCCCTGAAATAGAATGCTGGCGCTGAAAATACACCTTTTGCTTCAATTTCCTTATCCAGTCGTCCGGTCACATCAGCTAAGCAAGGTGCCAGTGGACCTGCCACTTTATGCCCCAGGCGCGCCAGGATCGCCTCGATTTCTGCATCGGGCACGGGTGATTCCCTGAATTGCAGAGCCAATTGCAGATAAGCGTCAAGGTAGGACCATATCAAGGGCAACTGGCAATGGCACTGATCCAGCCAAAGCAGTCCTAGATGGGCAGTTCCTGCATCGCGAGGCAATTCAGGATTATCCATAGTCAGGCCCAATCGAGCATAGTCTCTTTGCCGTTCCTTGCTCAGGTTCAATGATCTGGCTCGAGCACGTCTTGCCTTAAAACTCACCATGTCCTGATCCAGGCTCTGCACGTCTTCAGCCACATTGCCTAATTGATGATTCAAAGGTAACAGTCTAAGTGCGGTAGAGCGTTCTGCCATCATCTCCCGGGTCGCTGATATCATCACAAAACTATCGATTCTGGTCAAATCAAGGAACAGGGCAAACTCATCCTCAGCTATCAACCACTCATTCATGACAATACCGTATCGTAGGCTCTGTGCGGCATCCTGCCAGGCTCCCCTTCCAAGTGCCAGCGAACCATGGGAAGATTTTCCCGACCAAAATAGGTTTCACCATTGATGCAGAAAGTCGGCACGCCGAAACATCCAGCATCTAATATATCCTGCTGCAACCGATCATGACGACGCCGTCCCGCGCGATTCAAATAATCAAAAAATCCGAGAACTGGCACACCAGCTTCTCGTAAAACACTTTCCACTACCGCCGGGTTTTCAATATCCAGTTCCCGCTTCCAGAATTGATCAAATATCAGGGTCATATACTTCTTCAGCGCCTGCCTGCCAGCCGCCTTATCGCTGGCCCATAACAGCCCAATAGCGGCAATAGAGGAATCCCAAATCTTCTCGGTACCTCTGAGAACCAGGCCCTGAGAAGCTGCATAACGCCTGGCGTCCATATAAGCATAACGCACTGCCTGCCACTGTCGTGGTGACCGATTGCTGGCTGCCACTTTCCCCTTGGCATCTAACTTGGCCGTGCCCAGATAGCTGGCAATATTCAAAGTTAAAGGCAGCCATTCGATGGCAATACCGTATTGTTCTTCCAGTTGCCAGCAAGGTCTCAGTGCTACGAAGGCATAAGGACTTTTAAAATCAATGTAAACCTGTAACACTCGCGCTCCCGCCTGAGATCCTGATAAAGTATCTTGCACTTTGCATGGTCTCAAATAAAAATCAAGGTATCACATGGATCCAATCTCTCAAGGGGTGGTGGGCGCGGTTATAAGCGGCGCGAGTCAACCGCAGAAACACACCAAAATAGCCTTGCTAAGTGGTGCCTTTGCTGGAATGAGTGCTGATATTGATGTCTTGATATCGTCGTCAGCTGATCCCTTGCTGTTTCTCGAATATCACCGCCAGTTTACTCATTCTCTGGCTTTTATTCCTTTTGGTGCTGCTATCTGTACCGTACTAATTGCGATGTTCACGAGTCCCCGCATTAGTCGCACCCGGTTGTACCTATGCTGCTTGCTCGGTTTTGCAAGCCATGGCCTGCTGGATGCCTGTACAACCTACGGTACCCAGCTATTCTGGCCATTCAGCAGCGAACGTGTCGCCTGGAACATTATTTCAATTGTCGATCCGCTGTTCACCTTACCTTTGTGCGCATTAACCTGGATAGCCTACAGGCAGAAAAATCCCCGCTGGCTTCACGCCGCCCTGATCTGGATAGCAATCTACCTGAGCTTTGGCATAATGCAGCATCATCGAGCCAATAATATCGGTGAGCAACTAGCGTTCGACCGACAACATCACCCTGTTCGACTTGAAAGCAAACCAGGATTTGCAAATCTGCTAGTCTGGAAAACAGTCTATGAGTGGCAGGGGTATTTTTATGTGGATGCGGTCCGGGCCGGCCTTTCCGAAAAAGTATACCCCGGATCGAAGGCGGCAAAAGTCAATGTACAGCGCCATTTCCCAAGCCTTCGAAGCAATCAGCAACAAACCATCGATATCGAACGCTTTCGCAGGTTCTCCAACGACTATCTGGCCTGGCAACCAGCCCATGCCGATAGAATTATCGATGTGCGCTACTCAATGCTGCCCAATGAAATTAATCCCCTGTGGCATATCCGGGTTGATCGCGAAAACCCTGATCAGCACGTGGAATTTATCACTAATCGACAAGGCAACACCAAAACCCTACAACGCTTATGGTCATTAATCACAGGTAAAGCGGTTGCCAACTAGATATCTAGTACAGGCGAGCCTATCGAATTTCGCTACATACTGTGGTAAATGTAGACTCTGGTCTCAGCTGCACCAGAACTCGGACTATGCCAAAGGAGTACCGCAATGCAATACAACACAATCCTGACAGATGTTGAAGATGGTGTTATGACAGTCACTTTGAACCGTCCACAGCGTTTAAATGCGTGGACCTACGAGATGGGCGCTGAACTGCACGAAGCCCTGCAGGACGCCAACGAAAACGGTGCGATTACCGCTATCGTACTGACCGGTGCAGGCCGCGGTTTCTGTGCAGGTGCGGACATTAAAGATTTGTTTCAGGCACAGGCAACAGCAGATGATGGCGCAAAACCCGCTAAGAGCGACGCGCCTCGTGACTGGGTGGGACTGGTCAGGCGATCAAAACCCATTGTCGCTGCAGTAAATGGTGCGGCGATCGGCATAGGCCTGACCCAGATACTGCCCTGTGACATGATCATTGCATCGCCTTCCGCCCAGTTCAGTGTGCGTTTCATAAAAATGGGCTTGGTCCCGGAACTGGCCAGTTCCTATTACCTTATAGCCAGGACCGGCTTTGGCAGAGGCAATGAGTTAATGCTCACTGGAGCCACTATCAACGCCGAGCAAGCCCTTGAATATCGGTTGATTGACCGTTTAGTCGAGGACCACGAAACCCTGCTGGAAACTGCTCGAACCCTGGCTCGGGCAATGGGTGAAAACCCACAATCAGCCCTGCGAATGGTAAAGGAGCTGGTGACCGCCAATATGGCCGAACCTGATATTAAAAAAGTTCAACAGCGGGAAGGCGCCGCACTGGCACAGTGCTACAAAAGCCCGGAACACCATGAAGCCATTAATGCTTTTATTGAGAAAAGAAACCCCGACTTCAATAAAGCACGTCAATCCAACTCATGAAAAATGCCATCCGAAAATTACACCACGCTGCCTATCGATGTCGCGATTCGGAGGAAACTCGCCAATTTTATGAAGATTTCCTCGGCCTCAGTCTGGTCGATGCTTTTGAGATAAACCTGACAGCGACCGGGCGTTCAACATCGGTGCTACATTCTTTTTTTGCGATGGCTGATGATAGCTGTATCGCCTTTTTTGAAGACCCAGGGCAACCATTTGATTTCAAGAATCAGAATGATTTCGATCTACATATCGCCCTTGAAGTATCCCAAGAGCATTTGCTGACCATGTTCAAACGAGGTACAAGCGAGGCAATCGATAACAGAGGAATTTCCGATCACAGCGCTTACGACTCGATTTATTTTCGAGACCCGAATGGTTATGTCATCGAGTTGACTGCCAACAAGAGACAAACCCAGGCGCAAGCTGAGAATTCCGCTCATAAACGCTTGCAGGCATGACAGGAAAAACAAAGAAAAAAACAAATTAGGAGCTGAAAACGACCAGCTCAACTCAAACATTAGCGTAATTTGAGGTATCGCCAGCCGCAGCAGAATCTAACCAGGTGGTTGGCTTAGGCACCACAACCCAAATAGAGATTTGCTTATAAAACCCGGCATGCTTAGCGTTATAGAGAACCATCCGGCCTGGCCGGGATCGATCAAAGCGGCGAACACGATGGGCCTCGATGAAGTCTTGCCTGCACAGTGTCAGGTAAACAACCCAACCAGGCCAGGCAATTGCGTCAGGACCGAATCGACCCCAGGTAGTCATTGATAAATACATCGTCCGGATCAAACTGATCTCTTATCCGCCACCAATCCTGCCAGTGCGAATAACTCGATTTGAAATCCACTGCGTTCAGATAATTAACCTTGCCCCAATGCGGGCGTCCCTGGTATCGGCGGAAAATACGTTCGCTGGCAGCAAAATAAGCTGACTCATCCAGCCGTACATCTTCGTGTATGGAAATTGTCACTGTCTGACGCTGGAAGGCTGTAGATAACCAGATATTGTCCTGAGCCAGCGTTCTATATTCAACCGGCCAGCGCACCTGTTTAAAATCCGCCTGAATCATCTCCCGCAATTCAGCAAAACAAGCCGGGCCAAGGTCCTCCGGTATGCTGTATTCCATTTCTGTGTGTAAATGAGGACGGTGACTGGGCAGGACTTCGTAATTCCAGGCACGGCGCTGACCTTCAACTGACACTGGGTACTCGGGCAATCCGGTGGTTTCGTCAATGAGCTTTACGGTGGCCTGATCGGTCTGTGGGTGCCAGAAGAATTCAAATCTGTCATGGCGCTCAGCCAATTCTGGAATCTGCTCAAACAGTTCAGCAAAGACCATGTCCCGGCCGTTCTCCTTGAGCTGGTAACTGTCCCGTAACTGCAATTGCATACGGGTAATAATACCGGCGCCCCCTAATCCCAACCTAGCCACAGCAAATAATTCGGGCTGACTTTCAGGCGAACAGCGAACCCGCTGGCCGTTGCCTGTAATCACCTCAACTGCGGTCACTGCGGAGGACAGATTCTTAAGATTGCGACCCGTCCCGTGAGTACCTGTGGCACAGGCACCAGCAATAGTCTGGCGATCTATATCACCCTGATTATGAAGAGCAAGTCCTGCGTCATGCAGAGACCGCCCTAAACTGTATATCGGTGTTCCCGCATAGATCCAGGCGGTCTTCTCTGTCTGATCAATCTCGATAATCCCAGCCAAACCAGAGATATCAACAATCCAGCCAGCGCTTACCACCAGGGGAGAGTGGCTATGTCCTGAACCTGCGACTCTGATGCCTCTGCCCTCAGCTCGGGCTTTATCCACCAGCGCCATGGCATCTTCCTCACTGCGAACGAAGTGCAGTGCATCAGGCTGGGCCTCATGACGCCCCGACCAATTTTTCCAACGAGCCATAATCAAACCTCCGACAAAAAAACTCACTACTGGGCTGCACTGAAACAGGAATTTAAGCCAACCGGTGTCACCCATTTTATTTAACAGGCACATTCCAGGAATCTGGCCTAAGCATACCATCCTCGGCTGATCAGCCGAAAAACAGGCATAAGCCTCATCCGCCGATAGGGATCTAGTGATTTCACATCAGCAAGGCTGTCTTTATAACCAGTATCAATGGAGAAAATAGTTACCTACAGCGTCTGCTCATCTGCCTGTTTTTTTGGTAGCCTCTATCCTTTAAGAAAAAGAAATTATAAGGGGCATAGCCAATGTCAATCCTAGAATCCAAGGTCAATCAACGCTCAGACACCTTTCAGCAGAATAAGCAAGACATGCTGACAATGCTTTCGCAACTGGAAGATTTACACGCGGAAGTTGAAGCAGGTGGCGGTGAAGAAGCCATGACACGGCTTCGTTCCAGAAACAAGATGCCGGTGCGGGAGCGCATCGCCATGGTGCTTGACCCGGACTCACCCTTCCTTGAAATCAGCCCTTTGGCAGCCTGGAGGTCCAATTTTAACGTTGGCTCAGGTTTCATTGTCGGTATCGGTGTCGTCGCAGGAATTGAATGTCTCATACTGGGCCACGACCCATCCGTACGAGCAGGTGCGTTTAATCCTTTTAATTCAAAGAAACTCATGCGTGGCCTGGAAATTGCCCGGGAAAATCGTCTGCCCTATATCCAGTTGGTAGAATCAGCCGGCGCTGACCTGCGCGGAGAAGGTGGCGGCGATCCAGAAGCTGCCATTATGCGTGAAACCGGTCACTTCGGAGAATCAGGCCGGTTATTCTACGAAATCACCGAACTATCTAAACTCCGAATACCGACAATCTCGGTGGTCTTCGGTGCTTCAACAGCTGGCGGCGCCTATCAGCCCGGAATGAGCGATTACAATATTTTCATTAAAAAACAATCGAAAGTATTCCTGGGCGGACCCCCTCTGGTTAAGATGGCAACCGGTGAGGATGCAGATGAAGAAAGTCTCGGTGGTGCCGACATGCACACCACGATTTCAGGTTTAGGCGATTACCTGGCAGAAGATGAAATGGATGGAATTCGTATCTGTCGAGAAGTTATCTCGCATTTGAACTGGCGCAAAAAAGGACCAGAACCCAATAGCGGATTTTCCGAGCCAATTTTTGATGACGAGGATTTACTCGGGCTTGTTTCTAAAGACCTGAAAACCCCTTTTGATATCAGGGAAGTCATCAACCGAATTACCGATGGATCGCAATTTGAAGAATTCAAACCGCTTTATGGCCCCTCCTTAGTCTGCGGCTGGAGTCAGATTCATGGTTTTCCAGTGGGCATCCTCGGTAACAACGGCGCTCTTTTTTCGGAATCAGCAGAAAAGGCAGCACAATTCATCCAGTTATGTAACCAGATCCATGTGCCGCTTGTTTTTCTTCACAATATTACAGGCTATATCGTGGGAACTGATTTTGAACAGGGCGGCATCACCAAGAATGGTTCAAAAATGATCAATGCGGTGGCTAATTCAACCGTGCCGCACATCAGCGTCATCGTCGGTGCTTCTTACGGCGCCGGAAATTACGGCATGTGCGGGTCCGGCATGCGGCCGAATTTCCTGTTCGCCTGGCCG
>NZUN01000073.1 GCA_002697205.1 Gammaproteobacteria bacterium | reverse complement strand
GAATGCAGGCGAGGTGGCGCAATAGCAGAACAGGCAAACCAGAATTGCTGCATTCGCTTAATGGCTCCGGTGTTGCAGTAGGGCGTGCGCTGATCGCTGTGATGGAGAATTACCAGCAGCAGGGTGGCACTATTGCCATACCCACAGAGTTACAGTCGTACATGGGTGGGAAGGCTGTTCTTTTTAGAGATGTTTGATGGATTATCTGCCGCTGCATTTTAAGCTGGAGGGCGATCGGGTACTCATCGTCGGTGGTGGGGATCTGGCCTTCAACAAGGCCATGCTTTTGACCAGGGCTGGCGCGCGTATCCTTTTTGTAGCGCCGCAGTTCAGCAATAAGGTGCTAGCCCTGGGTGATCAACATGAATTTCGGGTGGGAAATTTTGACTCTGCAGACCTGCAGGGGGTTTGTCTGGTCGTGGCAGCAACCAGTGACAATCAGGTCAATAGCAGCGTGGCAGCAGCAGCCAGAGCAAAGGGAACGCCTGTCAACGTTGTAGATGCGCCCGATCTCTGCAGCGTTATATTTCCCGCGATTATTGATCGTAGCCCTGTCCTTATATCAGTAGGAACCAGCGGCGCTTCTCCAGTCCTGGCTCGAAGTATAAGGGAGACGATCGAAGGCTATCTGCCGGAAGGTATAGCAAGACTTGCTCAGTTTCTAAAGGAGACCAGGCCAGCACTTAAAAAGCATTTCTCGGATGTTCAGTTGCGTCGTAGGGTTGTTGAACAATTCATGTCGAGTCCAGGTCATGAACTCGCCCAACGCGGGGATTTCACCGCGGCCGAGGCCTATCTGCACGAGGAACCAGCAGTAACCGGAGAAGTCTATCTGGTTGGTGCCGGGCCGGGTGACCCGGATCTGTTGACACTCAAGGCGCTACAACTGATGCAGAAGGCAGATGTGATTCTATACGATAATTTGGTTTCTCAAGCCATTCTTGGACGTGCACGCCGAGATGCACAATACGAATTTGTCGGTAAACGCAGTGGTTATCTTTCGACTTCACAGGAATCGATTAATGCACTGCTGGTGCGCCTGGCCGTGGAAGGCAAGCGGGTGCTACGTTTAAAGGGGGGAGATCCTTTCATCTTCGGGCGAGGCGGAGAAGAACTTGAAGAGTTAGTAGAAGCCGGTGTGCCTTTCCAGGTCGTCCCCGGTATCACAGCTGCATCCGGTTGCGCCGCTTATGCTGGCATCCCACTGACTCACCGAGATTACGCGCAATCAGTACGGTTCATTACTGGCCATCCCAGGAATAGTCAGGTTCAACTCCCCTGGCAGGAATTTGTTTCACCGGGGCAGACCCTGGTTTTTTATATGGGCCTGGCAGGTTTGGTCGACATCTGTAAGAATCTCATTGCACATGGCATGAGCCAGGACACGTCAGTCGCGGTCATATCAAAAGGTACAACACCTGAACAGGAAATGGTCATCGGTAGCCTTGATACTGTGAGCAAGCGGGTTATAGAGGCGCAACTGGCCTCGCCAACGCTGATTATCGTTGGCGATGTGGTTTCTGCACCGAGTCGGTGCCATGAGCCAGGGCTAAGTCCTACTGAATAAGTGGTTCAATCACAATCGGTAGGTTTGGGTAAGCCGGCTATCTGCGCAAGCGTTCTTCTCGGGTGACCGCCAAACAGCTTCATCAGATAAATGCTGCCAGTATCTGTGCCTAGCGACCGTTTCAAGAGGTTGACAGTTACCCGCGTTGTGGGTGATAGGCCGTAGTCGTTGAAGTAATTGCGGACTAGGGCGATAACCTGCCAGTGAGCCTCGGATAAAGCAATATCATAGCCATCGGCTATCTGCTGGGCCGTAGTTTCATTCCAGTCTTTTAGCCTTTTAAGAAAACCTTCGCTATCTCGTGCAGCAATCATGCGTTAATACCAGCTGAGGTGATTGTCAACTTCTGAGCAGAGTTGTACCCAGTCATTGTAATCAATGAGCTGGACTGATTCAGCAGGGACAATGCCGCGTAGCTGACAGTCCTCTGCCAGCGCCATTACCCGCTTACATTGAAAGTCGAGGGGTTGATTAGAATTGTAGACTCCATCTTCAATAAACAGGACCTTATCTTCAATATTGATGCGCTGGCGGTGCTGGATGAAGGCCTCAGGTGTATTGAAAGTGTGTAGTAGCATTATAAATTCAGTACTTTATCGAAACTTCGAATGAGTGGGTTTATTTCAGATGGTAATAGTGAGATCGGCTCGAGCAGAAGCATTTTATTATCCAGTGACCATTTTTCCAGATCGCTCGACTGGCAGTAGAACCGTTCAACGCCATAGTCAGGCAGGGCTGCATAACCCCGCGTAAAGACCTTGATTTTAGTATCGTTGGCTTTTTGATCGGGCAGTAACTGCAATATCCCATCACTTAGGAACAAAACACTGCACTCGGCGAAAACAGAAGCCGCAAGGATAACATCCAGGCCTTCCTGAGACGCAATTGAGTGATAAGGCCTTTTGGTGATCAGGATGAGCAGTCTTTGCATATCAGGATCCAAACGTGACAGTTCTGTCGGCCACCAGGATACCCTCCATCAGTTGTCCCAGGCCGCCGATAATGAATCCGGAGCTGATTGAACAGGTCGGCTTTTCGTAACGTACAGCTCCATCTTCATCGAAAATACCGCGTCTACTGGCAGAAGCAATACAGGCCATTAGTTCTATGCTGTTTTCACTTGCCAGGTGCTGCCATAATTCTGTTATCGAGATTTCATCTTGGGGTGGCTCGGCCAGATCATTGGCGACCAGCACAGCGCCCTGGTAAAAAAATACCCGATGAATTGTGTGGCCAGCGGAAACAGCGGCCTCAGCAAATCGATAAGCTGTTATGGGGCCCTGGCTGTTGAGGGGATCGCCGAGTACAGCAAGCATGAACTTCATGGGTGCTTATTTCCTGGTGCTCAGCTGTTAACAGGATGAACCGCTGACGCTATTCGGCCTGGGCGGTTCATCTTGTTAAGTTGGCTGTCAGTCGTCAGCCCAGCCAAAGAGAGCCAGCAGGTGAATAAAAAGGTTGTAGATATTCAGGTACAGACTTACCGTCGCCATAATGTAGTTGGTTTCGCCACCATTGAGTATTCTGCTGGTATCAAACAGGATCAACCCGGAGAATATGACAACGGCCATGGATGAAATAGCCAGGTGCAAACCAGATATTGGATACCCCATGAGACCCGCGATCAGATTGAACACGATAGCCCCGATAAGAACCCACAGACCTACCATGAGGAATCCACCCATAAAAGAGAAGTCTTTTTTGGAGATCAGCGTATAACCTGATAGCGAAAGGAATATAGCCCCCGTGGTCGCCAGTGCCTGAAAGATAAGAAACGATCCTGACGCAGAACTCATCACATAATTGTTTAACATAGGGCCCAGTGCAAAACCCATTAAACCGGTGAAGCCGAATACCCAGTACAGCGCTTTGGCACTGTTGGCGACTCGGCGGAGGAAAAACAGCATCCCAAAGCTGCCCAGGAAGCAGAATATTGCAATCATGTGAGGTGGGTTGATCATCATTGAGGCAACCGCGGTTAAGGCACTCCAGACGAGAGTCATGGCCAATAAGGTGTAAGTTTGGCGCAACACTTTATGTCCTGAAAGGGTGCTCGGTGAACGTGCTTGGTCAATAAACCTGGCATCTGCCATAAGTAATCTCCTTCGGGTCTTCTTCCCTGTTAGATCTGTAATTGTAAGGGCTGTTACGACTAAATCAAGGACTCCTCGTATTCAGGGGTGAGTTTTCTATGCCTAAACTACTATTTTAGTATTATTTTTCAGGTTCTCGCAATCAATCTGGATGGCTCATTAACCTTGGCCGGTTCTAACCAGGTCATGCTGGTAAATTGTAGTAGCTGCTGCGGCCCATATCCAGGCCAGGCTATTCGGCCTGGCTGGCTTGATCTGGACTTGAAAGTGTATGAGCATATTCATAGGCTCTATTCCTCATAGGCTCTATTCCATAGGAAAGAGAATGTTAAAAAATTCAAATAAAAATCTGAAAACTAGTACAAAAACTTGTACAAGAGAAGAAACATGTAATTTAACCTGATTATTTTGACGTTAACCTTAATTTTTACTCTGTTCGTCATGAGTGCTCTCAGCGCCAAGGCGCGCCTTAAGACCGTGTGGGAACAGGTTAACAGCAGCCTGGCTACTGCTTTTGCCGGATTGCTGCTGGCTGTTATGACAGCTGGTCTGTGTGCTGAGGCCCATGCAATTAGAATCCAACCGCCACCCGATCTGGCCAGTGATCAGCGCCAGGTGGAACTTGTCTCGAGTCGTATTGGGTGAGGTTAAGCAGAAACCACTTGCACTGTGGGTTACCGTGCTGCCTGAATGGGGCACATGTGAGCACATTAATCTACGCCTTACACCTTCTGAGCACGTTAAGCTGGTAAGTCCTGCAGGCAGCCGGTCTGCCCGCCTGGGTCAAGGTACAGGAGCGGGGCTGGTCTGTTCGAATCTGGCAATGCAGTCAGCCGCAGGTGCAGCAATGGGAATTACTCAGGCAGGGTGATTATTCTGATAGGGATGTCTGAGACTGGGCAAAGGTGATTGAAGGCGTATTTTCAGCTAGCTCAGATAAGGGCTCTGCCGAGCAGTGTCAGAGTTCCCGCATCAGCATCAAGTTCGGCATTTGCGCCGACTGGTATTATGCTCTGGTCATCCACATGACCAATCATTAAGCCACGCATAACCGGGATGGAAAGCCCTTCGCATCGCTGTTCAAGGACGGCCTCCATGCTGATGCTCGGTACATCTGCTTCATAGTCGGTGAACTTGCCAAATACCAGGCCATTGATCTGGCTGAAAACACCCGCCAGCCATAGCTGTGTAAGCATCCTGTCTACGCTGTACGGTGCCTCACTGACGTCTTCCAGAAACAGTATTTTCCCCCTGAAATCGGGCTCATAGGGTGTGCCCATCAGACTGGTTACTAGGCTCAGATTGCCGCCAACCAGGGGCCCCGTAGCCTTGCCTAGAACAAACCTGGTTATTCGGTTGTGTCGTTCTGCCCGCCCAGGGGCCTGGGAGAACCGGGGTGGAGCTGCAAGAGAGGTTGGGTGTTCACCGCGCATGATGATGCGGCTGAACTCCTGATAGGTATATTCGGTGAACTGCTGGCCGGCTATGGGTCCATGAAAGGTGATCAATCCCGTGATGCCATTGATTGCCAGGTGCAAGGCGGTGATATCGCTATAGCCTAACAATACTTTGGGGTTTGACCTGATTACGTTGTAGTTGAGCATAGGTAGGATTCGGGACGCGCCGTAACCGCCCCGGGAACAGAAAATACCCTTGATATCAGGATCTGCAAACATCCGGTTGACGTCTTCAGCCCTTTGGCTGTCGCTGCCGGCTAGGTAGCCATGGCGCTTATAAAGGTGCTTACCGGCGACCGCATTAAAGCCCAGAGAGCGAACCACATCCAGGGCATATTCGACGTCTTGATTCTCCCAGGTGTTGCTCGATGGCGCGATAACACCAATGTTCATGCCTGGCTGCAGCCTTTTGGCAAGGACTGGCTTTATTACCTTGTTTGAGCTGGCCAGGTTATTTGTGCTGGCCGTGGATTCAGGCAGGAGCCCCGTTGTGGTCGTTGCCAGCGCCAGATTAGATAGGAATTGTCTACGCTTCATTATTATTGGCCGAGTAGCGGTAATGTATCAGTCGATCGGTCTGAAAAGGCCTGGAGTCATAAACTGCAAGTGATGGAATCATGGTTAACAGATCTGGAAATTAACGGATTGGCTAAGATTAATGTATCAAGGGGTTATTTTCACGTCTTTAACCTGCTGAATTGCTGGATTTTTTGTACTGCAGGGCTTTCGATGGTCCAGCTCGGGCAGAAATGCCCGAGAGATGCACGGCAAGCAAGGATATACAGCCTCGGCAGACCGGCGGAGACTGGTGAGCCTGCAGGCGGTAGCAGAGTGAGCGTGCTTTCATGTAATAGTAAAGCGTTTAATAGTAGTGCTTAATAGTAAAGCATTTAGCAGGCTACTAGGCTGTTGTCAGGGAGCAGTGTCCAGCACTAAAGATGGTTGATTTCTTCTTTTTTCCCCAGGGAAAACATGCGATGCTATGGGCCGCTGGCCAGTTCCGTCAGGCGATTGAATTGACTTATTATCAGGAGGGTTTTGTGTCTGAGTGCAGCAGGGTTAAACCAATGCTACCAGGGTTATTAAACCAGGAGCTGAGCAGCAGTGATATTAATGAGGTTCAGGCACACCTGTCGAGATGCGTTCAGTGTCGAGAACATATGAGTGGCTTACCTTCTTTTCAAAATAATAACTTACAAGAGGTTGTGATAGCTTCATCACATTCTACTTTAAATAAAAGGTTCTATGTCGTACTGACAGCTGTTGCCATGGTGCTTTGTATCGGCGGCTATATCGCGCTTGCCGGGCATGGCTTAGTTTCGTTTATTCAGGATCCGGAAGAATCAGATTTCACTAAAATGGCGGCAATGGCCTTGTTGGTGGGGATGAGCACATTGTTTTCAGTGGTCGCCTATCAGCGTTATTCTAAAAGGAAAAGTGATCCCTACCAGGAGGTGGAAAGATGATTATCAGTACCGCTGAGTTTATTGCGTCTAGACCGGCTATCCGTACGCTGGGCCTGGTACGGGGAAATACAGTTCGAGCACGTCATCTGGGGCGGGACATTATGGCGGGTCTGAGAACCCTGGTGGGCGGTGAAATAGTTGAATATACTAAATTAATGGCCGAGTCCAGAGAGCAGGCAATGGATCGAATGCTGGATCAGGCTCGACTGCTTGGTGCAAATGCGGTGGTTTCCATTCGATTTACGACCAGTGTGGTTATGGGAGGAGCGGCCGAATTGCTGGTAACCGGCACCGCCATCATTATTGAAGAAGATTAAGTAAAGCAGATTAATTGAAGAAAGCTGGTTTGTGGACCGGTAACTTTTTTGTGCTTGAAGCTGGTGCCAGGAGCGGTTCATCCCACAATTGCTGCAGACTATCGAAAATGCAAGAAAAAATAACGTTCGATTGGGTATAATCATCTGAGATCAAAGCAAGACCTGATTATGGCTGGAATATTGAAAATCTTATTGTCCCTGGTGCTGATTGCTACCTTGTTCGGCTGTGCCGATGAAGAGGGTGACATGGGTGACAGTGATGCCAGCAGTGCCAAGCAGACATCAGATCGAGATAAGGAACCCAACAGGCGGCAAAGCAAGACAGAAAAAGATGCGTTAAAGCGCAAGTTCAGCGCGCGGCCAGTACCAGTTAGTACAGCGGCTGTGGAACGAGGCAGGCTGGATGCTTATTATTCCAGTACAGCCACTCTAACGGCGGTTGAAGAGGCTGTGGTGGTTGCGCGAACACAGGGAATTGTAGAAGCTATCTTCGTGGAAGAAGGTATTTTAGTTAAAAAAGGCCAGGCCCTTGCGCAGTTGGATACGAGACGCCTTTCTTTGGAAGTCAATCGAACGCAAACGAATCTGGAGAGTTTACAGCGGGCATTTGACCGTGCTGAGCAATTATTTAAGCGTAATATGATTTCCCCGGATGCTCACGATCAGGCCAGATTTAATCTAGAACGCGAACAGGCCACGCTGGCGTTACAATTGCACGACTTAGAAGAAGCAACCATCAGGGCACCGATTGATGGTGTTATTACCCTGCGTCACATCAAACTGGGTAATACCCTGACGCCAAATACAGCAGCTTTTGAACTCAAAAGAGCGGATACTGTTGAAGCAGTATTAAATATCCCGGAAAGAGAATTATCCAAGCTAAAAGCGAATCAAGTTGCCAAGGTGCGTATAGATGCCCTCGAACGGGCAGAATTTATTGGCTATATTGATCGAGTATCCCCGCAGATTGATGCCGATACCGGAACGGTTCGGGTAACGGTCAGGCTAGAGAATGAACTGGATCTGCTTAAACCAGGTATGTTTGCGCGGGTGGAAGTCCTTTTTGATTCCCATGAAAATGCCCTGCTGGTCGCCAGAGAAGCGATCATTATACAGCGTGATGAGCAGAGTGTGTTTATGATTAAAGAGGGTCTGGCAGTGATACAGGCCGTTACCACCGGCTATCTGATGGGTGAACTGATCGAAGTCGTTGATGGCTTAAGTGAAGGGGATCAGGTCGTTACACGGGGTCAGAGTAGCTTGCGAGAAGGCACCAGCGTTCGTATTGTCGTGAATTAGGGGCTGGTCTTGTCCCTCGCAGGATTTTCAATCAGTCGACCGGTTACCATCTTCATGGCGACCTTCGGTGCGATGATGTTTGGCGCTATTTCATTGGATCGCCTTGGTCTAAATCTGCTTCCCGAGCTTACTTACCCAACACTGACCATTCGCACTGAATTCGAGGGCGCTGCACCTGCTGAGATAGAGGAACAGATTACGCGACGTATTGAGCAGAGGGTCGGTGTGGCCGGTGGTGTACGTAAGATGCACTCCATATCGGCAGCCGGTCGGTCCGATGTGGTACTTGAATTTGTATGGGGAACCGATATGGACATGGCGTCCATTGAGGTACGAGAAAAGCTTGATCTGGTCAGGCTGCCTGTAGAGATTGAAAAGCCCGTCTTATTGCGGCTGAACCCTAATCTTGATCCTATTTACCGCCTGACCTTGACTCGTCAACATAGAACCTCTGATCCCGTAAAAGAGCTGCAGCGGTTACGCCGTTTCTCAGATGAGTACCTAAAGCGAAAGCTCGACGCGGTTCCGGGTGTCGCTGCGGCCATTGTGGCAGGAGGCTACGAGGATGAGGTTTCTATTTTTGTAGACCAGGAAAAGCTAGCGCAACTGAATATTACTGTGCAGGCCCTGGGACAGAAGCTTAGGGCTACCAATGTCAATCTGTCAGGGGGAACTCTGAAGGATGGCGGGCAGGAGTACCTGGTTCGAACACTCAATCAGTTTGCCACCATCGAGGACATTCAAAATACTATTATATTTCAGGAAATGGGCAATATCCTCAGGCTCAAAGATGTCGCGCAGGTTGAGGAGGGCCAGCGGGAGCGTGATGTGGTCATGCGCGTGAATGGCAGTGAGGCCATTGAGGTGTCCCTATACAAGGAGGGCGATGCTAACACTGTGGCTGTGGCTGGTTCGATCCGGGATGCTCTGGAAGAATTGACAGAAAGCCTTGAACCCGGGATGGAATTGACCACGATTTATGACCAGTCAGCATTCATCGAGGCCGCTATCAGTGAAGTGAAATCGGCCGCTGTTCAGGGTGCTTTTCTGGCGATACTGGTGCTTTATTTTTTCCTTAGAAAAATCAGGCCAACGCTGATCGTGGCGGCGACCATCCCTGCCTCCGTGCTGGTGACATTTTCACTGATGCGAAGCTATGATATTACCCTGAATGTCATGAGCCTGGGGGGTATAGCACTGGCCGTGGGCATGCTGATGGATAACGCCATTGTCGTCCTGGAAAATATTGCCCGCCGCTCAGATCAAGGCCAGCCAGAGAAGCAGGCGGCTGAGCAGGGCGCCTCTGAAGTCTCTGGTGCTGTCCTGGCCTCAACCTTGACCACCATTGCAGTATTTCTGCCCCTGGCATTCGTAGAAGGCATCGCCGGACAATTGTTCAAGGATCAAGCTTTAACCGTGACATTTGCACTACTGGTTTCTCTGGTACTTGCGCTGACACTTATTCCCATGCTTTCAGCGCTGAACTCAGCTAAATCAGAAGAATTCCCGCCAGACAGTCATCAATCTGACATCACATCAGATAGTAGGCTAAAGCGTTTGCTCTCCTATCTCCTAAAGAGTTTAAAGTGGGTATTTTCGTACCTCATAATAGTACCTCTGAGTTTTCTGCTTGTCCTGGTTATTAAAAGCTTTGCTTTAGTGCAGAGGTTTGTATTGGATCCCTTACTTCTGTTATTTGATATGGGCTATGGATTACTCGCGCGATTCTATGGGAAATTACTGGTGGTAGCCCTAGATCAGAGATTAGTGACCGTAGGCTTGAGTTTATTGATGTTACTGACCACGGTTCTGCTACTGCCTCGCTTGTCGGTTGAACTGATTCCTGAAGTCTCCCAGGGGGAATTCAGGGTTGATATAGAATTACCACCAGGTACCCGGCTTGAGGTTACTGACCAGATAATGGCACGGTTACAGGCGGGCCTGAATAATTCTGGCAGGGTGGCGCGCAGTTATGCTGTTTCCGGTACAGGAGGGCGTCTTGATGCATCAGCGGTCAGTGGTGGTGAAAATATTGGTGAATTAAATATTGTCCTGACAGATGCAGATGATCGAGGTGCAGAAGCAGCAGCCATGGCTTATGTCAGAGGGATCCTTGATGATATTCCGGCGCTGCAATACACCATGGAACGCCCGCAGTTGTTTACATTCGCGACACCCCTTGAGATCGAAATTAGTGGCACCGATCTGCAGGATATTAAATCAGTGGCAGACGAACTGGTTAATGAATTGCAAGCTTCTGATCGTTTTGTTGATGTCGAATCGAGCATGGTGGCAGGCTATCCTGAGTTGCAGGTTCGGTTCGACCAGGACCGTATAGCGGCCTTGGGCCTGACAGTGCCCGATATCGCCAACCGGATTGTCAAGAAGGTCAGGGGCGATGTGCCCACTGAGTTCAGCTGGGATGATAGAAAGGTAGATATTCGCTTGAGAGTCGCGGAGCAGGAGCGAGACTCTAAAAGTGATATCGAAAACCTGGTCATAAACCCAGAGTCTGCTAGACAGATTCGTCTGTCCAGCGTGGCAGAATTAGTGGAGACCCTGGGTCCTGCAGATATTCAGCGTGTGGGCCAGCAGCGGGTCGCGATAGTCAGTGCCATCAGTACTGATTCAGACCTTGCAGTTGCTTCAGCTGAAGTTGAAGAGATGCTGGCCGAAATCGGGCATCCACCCGGTATTAAGAGTTACGTGGGTGGCCAGAGTGAGGAAATGAAAACATCTTTTGATTCACTGCAGTTTGCACTGCTGTTGGCCCTGATTCTGGTTTATCTGGTTATGGCGTCGCTGTTTGAGTCCTTGATACACCCGTTCGTGATAATGTTTACCATACCCCTGGCAGGGATTGGCGCTATTTTATTCCTGCTGGCAACAGCTACGACGGTTTCAGTGGTGGTTTTCATAGGCTTCATTTTGTTGGTCGGTATCGTTGTTAATAATGCTATTGTGTTAATTGATCGTGTGAATACGCTTCGGCAGGAAGGGTTTAGCCGAAGACAAGCGTTAATTGAAGGGACAGCGCAACGTTTGCGCCCTATCCTGATGACAACCCTGACCACGGTCCTGGGACTTTTGCCCATGGCGCTGGGTCTGGGCGAGGCAGCTGAATTGCGTACACCGATGGCGGTCACAGTAATAGGCGGCCTGTTAATGTCAACTTTATTGACCTTGGTGGTCATTCCGGTGGTTTACGATCTGATGGATATACGAGCATGAAACTAGCACGTTTTGCCATTAACAGGCCTGTGACCGTCGTCATGTTTTTTATTGGCCTTGCCTTGATCGGTATTTTTTCCAGTACGCGATTACCCCTGGAATTTTTCCCTGAGATGGAAATACCCTTTGTCGGTATAGGGATTCCTTATATGAATGCTTCGCCCGAAGAAGTTGAAGAGAATGTCACCAGGCCGGTTGAAGAAGTCCTGTCTATGATGAGTGGGGTAAGGGAAATGAGTACTTACACCCGGCCAGGTTTTGTCTTCATTAATTTGATGCTGGATCTTACTCGAGATATTGCCGGTAAGAGTATTGAGGCAAAGGAACTGATTGAGAATATCCGTCATCGCTTACCGGAACAGGTTCGTTATATCCAGTTGCACCAACCAGATCCGAACAGTCGACCTGTTCAGACTTTGATGATAACAGCGCCTGATCTGGATCAGGACAGCGCCTACGATTTGCTCGAAAGGGGATTGAAAATGCGCATAGAACGCCTTTCAGGCGTTAACTCAGTGGACCTTTTTGGTATTCAGAAGGACTATGTTGGTGTGGTGATTGATGCGGCGCGAGTTGAAAGTTTTGGTCTTGATATTCTCCAGATTCAAAACCGGTTGCGAACAGAGAATTTTTTCGTCTCTGCCGGTAAGATCGACTCGGATCCGCGGGAGCTCAGGATACGCCCACTGGGGCAGTTTGAAAGTCTGCAGGATATTCAAGCACTCCCATTTGGAGAAAAGCACGTCAAGCTCAAGAATTTTGCTGATGTGAGTTTTATACCCCAGGAATGGAGCGAACGGCGCAGAGTCAACGGGCAGGCGTCTCTGGGCCTATCCATATTCAAGAAACCCGAAGCTAATCTGGTTGAGGTGTCTACGCTTATTGACCAAGAGATAGCAGCCATGCAAAACAATCCGGATTATCAGGCTATGGTGTTTACTCCACTGGATAGCCAGGCATCGACTGTACTGAAGGCATTGAATGACCTCCGTGATAGCGGTCTGTTGGGGGCACTATTGTCGGTGGTAACACTGATGCTATTTCTGCGGCGAATCTCGGTATCTCTGCTGATCGCCGCGACCGTACCGCTTTCACTGTTTGCCACCCTGGGAGTCATGTATTTTATGGGTATGACCCTGAATATCCTGTCCCTGGTGGGGTTGATGCTGGCCATTGGGCTATTGGTCGACAACGCCGTTGTCTCGAGCGAGGCAATAGCTTACAGAATCAGGCTGAGAGAACAGGACCGATTCAGCGCCGCTGAAGATGGGGTGAGTGATATTGTGCTAGCGATTACTGCAGGGACCCTGACAACAATCATTGTCTTTGTGCCGAGTTTTATGACCGATGTTCAGCAGGTTGCGGTTATTCAGCAGAATATTGCTTTACCGCTATGCGTATCGTTGCTTGCCTCTTTACTTATTGCGCAGACTACGGTGCCTTCAGTCATGGCGCGTCTGCCGATTGTAAGTGAACCCAATCATCGGATGATCGACTTTCTGAGTACGCAGTATGCCCGGGTGGTAGTGCTGGCATTGCGGCAAAAATTCCTGTCTCTGGTAATTGCTACGGCGATTGCTGCCAGCAGTTATTGGGCCTATCAGCAATTGGAAGTTAATATGAACCCGGATGAAGAAACACCCCGGCTGGATCTGACTTACCGTATGAGGGGTTCGATGGACCTCGATGCCATTGAGCAATTTGTTAACAAGATAGAGGGTTATCTTATTGATAATAAAGAAGAATTTATGGTGGCCGATGTGTTTAGCAGTTACTCAGTTGACAGAGGAAATACCTATATATCGCTTCTGCAGGGCAGTCATGTGTCCCCCAAGGTTATTGAACGCATGATTCAGAAAGACTTGCCGCAGACGCCAGGTCTCATGGTTAGATTTGGGGGAAAAATGCGTGGTTTTGGTGGAGGTGGTGAAGACGGTTTATCCGTTCGTCTGATTGGTANTTCCACAGAAATACTNAATGACGCAGCGGACGATCTGGTGGNTACTCTNGAGCAATATCCNGGNCTGATCAATGTNAGGACGGATTCTGAGTCTCGTCGNCAGGAAATCGTTATACGGGTTAAAGCAGAGCAGGCCGGTCAACTGGGACTGACCGCAGNGGATATTGCNAGGTCCGTAAGTACCGCATTCGGTTCACAGCTAAATCGCGGCTACCAGCTTAATGAGCGNGAATTTGAGATATGGATGGGAATGGGGCGCTGGCAGGAAAAAGATCTTAACGATTTGCAGAATACGCCACTTTTCCTCAGCCAAGGCGGTACCGTACCCTTAAAAACCGTTGCAGATCTAGAAATTCAGAGTTCGTTAAGATTGATTAAGCGGGATAATCGTGAAACCACNGTCAATGTTAAATTTGGCCTGGATGAAATTACGCCACCTGAGGCTGGTGCTCTGGTGGAAACCATTATGGAGCGATTTAGTCTGCCAGCGGGCTACCGCTGGGAAATGGGTAAGGAATTCGATCGTGATGACGAAATGCTCGAAGAAATGCTGATTAACACGATCTTTGCCATTCTACTNATCTACATGTTGATTGCGGCGCTGTTTGAATCTGTTTTATTCCCNATAGCNGTGCTGTTTTCAATTCTATTTTCCGTTGTGGGTGTGTTCTGGTTCCTCTATCTAACGGGTACGACTTTTACATCCATGGCGTTAACGGGGATGTTACTGTTGGCAGGAATTGTGGTGAATAACGGCATAGTCCTACTCAATCGTATCATGCAGTTACGGCGTTCCGGGATGGACCGACTGCAGGCTATCCTGGAAAGTGGCAGGCACCGNCTAAGGCCGATTCTAATGACCACATGCACCACTGTAGCGGGGCTATTACCTTTAGCGCTGGGCGATATAAGAGTTGGCGGCATGGGCCCGAGCTATCTGCCTATGGCACGTACCATCATGGGCGGGTTGATCTTTTCAACTTTGATCACTCTGGTTCTTCTACCCGTGATTTATGTGCTCCTCGACGATATAAAGGNCAACACAAAGCGAGCCATTGACGGTTTTATCNGCAGAATTCACGCTGCTACCGGNTGATTGATCAGGTTTTTTGAACGTACTTGCTGCGAACTTAGTGGTTACAGCATCAGATAATGTGCTGTGTTAGCCTAGAATTTAGANTACTCCAGGAGAATGTGATGCCAGATCTGCGTGTGGGNGTTTGTTACGATTTCAGGAATCCGCCTGATTCCGGTGTCTCCAATCCGGATTTTTACCAGGAAATAATAGAACAGGTTAAATGGCTCGATGATATCGGTGCAGATCTTGTCTGGTTTACAGAGCATCATTTCATCGAAGATGGCTATCTACCAAGCTGGGTNCCCGTTGCTGGTGCCTTGTCATCAGTGACCGNTAATGTCTGTTTTGGTACAGATATNTGCCTGATGCCCTTTAATCACCCGATACGCCTGGCTGAAGACCTGGCCGTGCTGGATAACCTGACTCAGGGAAGAGTTGAGCTGGGATTGGGCATGGGCTATGCCCCGCACGAGTTCGCCGGTTTTGGGATGCCGGTAAGTCGAAGGGTTTCTTTNATGAATGANGGTATTGAGGTATTACAGCNTTGCTTGTCAGGAGAAAAATTCAGTTATTCCGGCAAGCGCTACCAATTCAGGGATGTTCAGATTAAGCCGGGTTATGTACAGCCCGGCGGGCCACCGCTGTGGATTGCCGCCATGTCAGAAGCAGGCGCTTTGCGAGCAGCNCGTTATAAAACGAATTTCCTGCCGCAAGGCTTGCGCGAAGCCNCCTATGACCCGTGGGTTGATGCTGTCAATAAAGCAGGCCGGTCAACCCAGGCACATAGAGTGGGCATTATACGCAGTATTCTGGTGACTAACGAGCCCGAAAGCGACTGGCAGCAGATCAGAGAGGCCGAGCGTTATCGGATGGCTTTGTACCGGCGGTTTTTNAAGGAAAGTGGTGAAGGNTTTGGCAAGGCGGGTGAACCGGTCCCGCAAACCTGGATAGTCGGTGATGTAGAACATTGCGTGGCGGAGCTGCTTTGCTTTATCGCCGACTTTGGTATTACCGATATAGTCTCCATGGCCATGCCGCCCGGTTTAAGGGCNAATCAGATGAGTGATAGCCTGGCAGCGCTGTTTCAGCANGTGGTACCAGAGGTGAAGCGCCGACTCAGCTGATAATAGTCCGAATCGTTGTTGTTGGTTGGGAGTGTNANNGCAAAGGTTTGTTAANCCAGAANTTNANGCCTGGACCNGTCTCACTAAACTAGTCTGNAAGGGTGTCCTGTNANACTNGCACAAGGNNGCCAGTGTCATGGNCTGCTGTGTTGGCGAGTCCANGCTTGCCCTGCTATNGTGTTNGCATGAAAGTATTAACATACCAGTTCATTNCAGGGGTAAATCTTTGNGTCAGCTAGAGTGCGCAGGAGAGTGTCTGGCCAGGAAGTTGATTTGGCAAACTGCTTATTTCCAGTTTGTNTGGTTCTTATGTCGTGNCAAGAGAGACAGACTATTGCTTGTTGTTGGCTTCACCTTCTGGTCAANTCGTTGCCGGGCCNNTGCTGGTCCTAGCTTGAACAGGTTGGNCTGGGTNCCATCGTATCNCCTATCGAGAAGGTCTGGACTTTGATCAGGCTACTGGCGGTGTCTAANTATCGGTCCCTTAAAGAANCTCGCCTTCCCCTGGGTANGCTCAACCTGATTACCGGTGCTAATGGCAGTGGTAAATCGAATCTTTATAAGGCGCTTCGACTACTCTCAGACACCGCATTGGGAACTGCCACCAGCAGTATTGCCGCTGAGGGNGGNCTAGATTCGGTNCTNTGGGCTGGCCCAGAAACGCTCAGTCGCGGTATGAAAAAGGGTCAGGTACCAGTGCAGGGTGGGCCAAGGCAGAAACCTATCCAGTTGCAGTTAGGATTTGTCAGAGATGATTTCAGTTATGCCATCGATTTTGGCTTGCCTGANCCTGTGCCAAGAACCATGTTTGCAAAAGATCCGGTGATCAAACGCGAGGCAATCTGGTTTGGCGAACACTACCATCCCAGTCGTGTCATGGTCGATCGANNTGGANCCGTGGTCAGAGCCAGGCAGGAATCGGGCGCCTGGCANGTCATTGAGCATCATCTACACAGCTTTGACAGTATGTTGATGCGTCTGGCAGATCCTCGAATGGCGCCAGAAGCTTTGCATTTGCGTGAATCTATTCGTTCCTGGCGGTTTTACGACCATTTCAGAACCGATCGACTGTCTCCGGTCCGGGAGCCGCATGTGGCCACCCGTACACCNGTATTGAGCCATGATGGCAGCGACTTTGCCGCTGCNTGGCAGACGATTAATGAAATTGGTGATGANCTCGCCCTTGCAGAGGCCGTAGATGATGCCTTTCCTGGCGCGGTAGTGACCGTGGAAGAGTCTAGGGGTCGATTCGCCCTGTTATTTCACCAGCCAGGACTGTTACGCCCTCTGAACCAGGCAGAATTGTCAGACGGAACCCTGAGGTATCTTTTGTGGATTGCTGCTTTGTTNACGCCCAGGCCGCCAGAACTGATGGTTCTGAATGAGCCAGAGACNAGTCTGCATCCCGATTTATTNCCTCCACTAGCACGGCTGATGGCAAGATGTTCTGAGTCAACNCAACTGTGGGTGACATCGCACGCGCCNGGTTTGATCAGACCCCTCCAGGATGAGCCGAATTGCCAGCATATTAGANTGAGCAAAGAGTTCAGTGAATCNCGGTTACAGGATTACCCGGATTTAGACNTGCCGTTGTGGAAGTGGCCGGGTCGATAGTTTGATGCTGTAATGGCGATAGGAATTGCCGAGGCAGTTGCTGTCGTTTTGGATTGCCTGAGTCNATCTGCCNTGCNGTAACTGGGGAAAGGTAACCAGGGACAAAATGGCTGCGTTGACCTTATAGAGTCGTTANTGGGACACGACTGATTGATGAAATGGACCGCCTGCAGGTGCTGGCTAATAGAAGAGGTGCTATATGTGTAAGATAAAATATCCCCTACTGGNTGGATTGANNGCGATGGCGCTGCTGTTGCAACCGGTTGCCGGCGCCGANTGGCAGGAAGAAGTAGAAACGCTAACCAGTCANGTGCTGCCGCAGGCGATTGCTAACAGACATTGGTTTCATGCCCGTCCTGAACTGGGCAACAGGGAGTTTGAAACCGCCAGAAAGATANTTGATGAATTGAATCGNCTGGGNTTTGATGAGATAGAGCAAGGTGTCGCTCACACGGGCGTGGTTGCAGTTCTTAAGGGTGGGCTGAGTGGTCCAACAGTGGCACTACGAGCCGATATGGACGGTTTGCCGGTGACAGAAAAAACAGGNCTTGCTTTTGCNTCTAAGGTAACCACCTTGTGGCAAGGCGTTGAAACTGGTGTTATGCATGCCTGCGGTCATGATGCTCATATGGCCATTCTCNTGGGCGTCGCTGAGGTGCTCTCGCAGATGAGAGAAGGGATTCCAGGTAACGTCAAGTTTATTTTTCAGCCTGCTGAAGAAGGCCCTCCCATGGGTGAACAGGGTGGTGCTCAATTAATGATCAAGCAGGGTGTGCTGGGTGGCCGGTATGCACCCGGGGCTATTTTTGGCCTGCATGTGTTTCCTGGACGAACCGGATCGATTATGTACAAGGCAGACGGTTTTATGGCTGCAGCCGACTCGTTGGAGATAGAAATCGTAGGTAAACAGGCTCATGGTTCTATGCCCTGGGGCGGCGTGGACCCCATTACCGCAGCAGCCCAGGTCATCAACGCCCTGCAGACGGTAGTCAGCAGGCAATTGGACATTAGCCAGGCACCTGCGGTTGTTACAATTGGNTCTATTCATGGCGGNAACAGAGGAAANATTATTCCGGAAAGCGTTAAGTTAACCGGCACCATTCGTACCTTGGACCCNGGNATGCGTGAGCAGGTTCAGTCTCTGATCAAACAGACTGCACAACAGGCAGCCATGAGCATGGGTGCAAAAGCGTTAGTTTCNATTGATCTTGGTTACCCTGTGACCTTTAACGACGCCAAATTAACCAAGGCCATGCGTCCAGTCCTGGAAAGAACCGCGTTAGACGGGTTGGCAACCGAAGTGAAGCCCTACATGGGAGCGGAAGATTTTTCTTTTTATGCCAACGAGATACCCGGCCTGTTCTTTGCCTTGGGTGTGGCTCATGATGACCCGACTGTAGAAATAGCCACCAACCATTCACCTTANTTTTATGTGAATGACAAGGCTTTACCGGTTGGCATCAAAGCTTTGAGTCANCTTGCNCTNGAGTGGCTNTATAGCAACCGGTAAGGNCGCACCGGTCATCTATCAGNAATGNCATAGGCCAGGAAAAGTCGCTAGNAGGAGGCACGCATTATGCCCATGAAGGTCACGGATCATCTGGCACTCAAGCTGGATCAGGCCNCGCCAGAGAGCGTTAACGGATGCAGTAATGCTGATGTTCGGGAGGCGTTAAATCACCCCAGCGACTGTTACACGCCCAGTATCGAGGCTCAAGCGCTTTCCTCTGGTTTGCAAGGCCATATNGTTAAGCTGGCAGACTGGTCCGCCAGCCGNATCTACCCTCACAGTACGCGAGACATCTGGTTTTACCGACCCNTTAGTGTTGATTCAGCTGCAGACATGAAAATTATTNTTTTCAATGATGGTGCAGCTTATCTGTCCCGCTCAGGCGCAGTGAGAGCNACACGGGTACTGGACCACCTGCACTATACCCAGGTGCTTGGTAATACCATTGCCGCCTTNATCAATCCNGGCGTNCCGGCGGCGCNGCATGTGCCGGAGGTGCCCATTGAATCTTATGGCCCGTCGCAGGCCCAGCGTAGCTGGGAATACGACAGGTTAACGGCGGANTATGGTCATTTTCTGATAGAAGAGATACTTCCACTTGCTGAAGCTACGCTGGACTGCAGAATATCGGCCAAAGCGTCAGATCGGATTGTCTGTGGTATCAGCAGTGGTGGTATTGCCGCTTTTAACGCTGCCTGGCATTTCCCGGGCTCGTTCGCCAATGTGATTTCCCACTGCGGATCTTTCACCAATATCTGGGGTGGGCACAACTATCCCTATCTAGTTCGAACAACGCCCCGTAAACCGATCAGAGTATTTCTTCAGAGTGGAGAGAACGATGCGCAGACCCTGTTTGGTGACTGGGGGTTGGCAAATAAGGCAATGGCTTCAGCACTACGCTATGCCGGTTACTCGATCCGGTTCGAGTTCGGTGTGGGTGGACATACCTTAAAACATGCCGGGGCCTGTTTTGCTGATGCACTTCGCTGGCTCGGGTCTACAGCCGATTAATGGCCTGTTCGGCAAAATCCAGAGACAACTCAATACGGCTTTTTAGAGCAGGCAGATCGATCCCTTCGGTGCTCTTCTTGCCTTCAAGGTAACGGGCGTATACCCCATGGACGATGCAGGCGCTCTTCCATCGATTAAAGCCAATATAATAATTGATGTTGGCAAGGTCTCGACCAGTCCGGTCTGCATAGCGGTCAGCAAGTTCTGTCCGACTAGGAAATCCTGGCAGGTTAGTCGCGGATTCCGGTGCCGGTGGTGTACTATCGGTTGGGTCTGACCATTGGTTCAGGGCATAAGCCAGGTCGGCCAGTGGGTCACCCAGGGTCGATATTTCCCAGTCGACTACAGCGGCTACAGTCGAGTTCTCGGCTACCAGGCAGTTATGGAAACCATAGTCTCCATGGACAATCCTGATGGGCCCCTGGTCGGGTAGGTTGTCCAGGAAAAAGTTCTGCAGATGGTGAGCTCTGGGATCATCAAATTGCGCTCCCTGTATAGACGATGTCCATGATCGATACCAGGTTTTTAGTTGCCGGCCTACATAACTATCCCTTTTGCCTAGATTCCCAAGGCCTACTTTGTCCGGATCAACACTGTGCAGATCTGCAAGCACATCAATGAACGAGTGGGCGAGGCGGGTTCTGCGTTGTTCTGGCACCCAGGCTAGGGTTTCCTCTGAATTATACAGGGGCCTGCCATCGACCAGGCCCATGATGTAAAACCAGGCGCCTGTAACGTCAGGATTTTCACAGAAGCCATAAGCCGCCGGCACGGGTACAGGCGTATCCTGGAGGGCGGAAATAATCGCCCATTCTCGACCCATGTCATGCGCTTTAGGAAGTAGTTGACCTTGAGG
>NZUN01000072.1 GCA_002697205.1 Gammaproteobacteria bacterium | reverse complement strand
AACGGCTTTCGGATAAAGTTGACACAACCCTGCTAACCTCGCCACATCTTTTCAACTACTGGAAAAGACCAGGCATCACTGCAATAGTTACTCTGACTTGTAAAGAAAGCTGCATAGAAAAGAAGCCAGATGCTCAGAAAATCGCCTTTTCTGCGTTGGTTTATTTTAAACTACCGCACATCAAATCAAAGTCAAAGATCTTGAATAGAAAAAACCACAGCCAGGCATAGATAAACACATGGAGATAGATCTAAAAAAAATAGCAGACCTGGAATCCTCAAGGGACTATGCCAGAGCAATTCAAGTCCTGCATTCAATGCTCGAACAAAGCCAGGAAGCGCCAATTCGACTACGATTAGCCATGATGTTACTTAAAACCGGGCAGATCGATTCTGCTCTTGAGCACTTTCAGTTGTGCAGCCAGGGAGATGAATCTAATCATATTGTCACCCTCAATTACGGACATACCCTTAAAGCAAAAGGGGAAAGCCAGCAAGCTGCGGAAAAATATATTCAATTAGCGCACATGGATGATGACAAAATCTCGGCTATCGGCTATTGGAGCCTCGCCAATCTCAAAAGCTATGAGTTCCAACCCGAAGATATCAGTGATATTGTCAGGCGTCTTAAAAACGAGGCAACCCCACCCGGTTACAGGGGACTCCTATTACTTGGTCTGGCGGAAGCAAAAGACCAACAGGGAAACACAGATGCTGCTTTTACTGCGCTTCAACAAGGCAACAACATCATTGCCCAGCACCGCCCCTTTAGGGGGGATCTATACCAGCAACTCATCCAGGCATTGATGCGCAATTTCAAACCATCGAAAAGGACCGGCTCTAGTGACCAGGATACACCCATTTTCATCATCGGCATGCCGCGCTCAGGAAGTACACTGGTAGAACAGATCCTGGCAAATCATTCACGGGTCGAATCAACTGATGAACTGCTTTTCCTGGGAGATATCTCCATAGAACTGGAAAATAAGGGTAGCTATGCCAACGGATTAAGCCATCTCTCCATCAACAAAGCTAACGCCTATGCAAATGAATATTTAACCAAAACGGCCATCTATCGCCATGCACCCAGTCCATACTTTATCGACAAAAATCCTAATAATTTCCTGCATATTGGTCTAATCAAAACCCTCTTCCCGCAGGCCAAAATCATTAACATTGTTCGAGATCCTTTGGACAACGGGGTATCCGTTTTCCGTCAATTTTTCAGCGAAGGCCATGAATACAGTTACGCTTTCGAGGGCATCATCTTTTACTGGCAGGGCTATATTGCATTAATGCAACATTGGCAAAATCTTTTCCCCGATTCGATCTACAACATGTCCTATGAGCGACTGGCAAAAGAACCGCACATCAGTATTCAGTCTCTGCTTGATTATTGTCAGTTGGATTCAGAACCCGCCTGCTTTACGCCCGAAACTTCCAGTCGACCAGTGCTAACCCCCAGTGCCGCACAGGTCAGAAAACCAATTTCGGTATCAGCCATTGGCAGCGGCCTTAAATACAAGAATCATTTAAAAGTACATCTACCTAAACTGGCCCTGCTTCGAAAAAAAACAGAGGAAATCTTTGCCCTGTATCAATAGCCACTGAGAGGATATCTGGCAACATCACGCTCTGCTGAAAGGGTCAGATTAAGCGGCCATTTCTGCATTTTTTCCGTCAAGTTTATACGCCCATACCTGGCCTCGTCTCAATCGCGACTTCACCCACGAGATAGCGAAATGTGTGTCATACCTCTTATATTCTTGTAAAGTAATTAGATGACCTCGGCTCAGCGCACCCTACAAGAAATCGCCCAGTTGCGAGATGATCAGATCTCTCTGGAAAGAGCCGCACTGCTCATCGCAGCGGAAATTCAGACTGATCTGAATGTAGATGCCTACCTTACAACACTCGATGGCCTGGCCCTGACACTAAAAAAGAAAATCAGTAAGGATCCTTCCATAGCCGCTCAGCAACTCATCGATTTCATTCACAAAGACGAACAGTTCAAAGGTAATATCAAAAATTATTATGCTCCGGAAAACAGCTACTTGAATCGAGTTATTGATACCCGACAGGGCATTCCACTGTCACTGGCATTAATTCACCTGGCCATTGGAAACCGACTGGATATCAATATTCAGGGAATCAATTTCCCAGGTCACTTCCTGATCCGTTATGAGGCACTTGAAAACGGTATTATTGATCCATTTACGGGCAGAACACTCAGCCAGAGCGACTGCGCTACCTTACTCAAGCAGGTAGCAGGTCCAGCAGCCGTCATGAATCCTGACCATTTACAGCAGGCAACTAATATAGGGATCCTGGCCAGGCTTGTCGACAATCTGAAACAAATACACTGGCGAAACAAAAATTGGGAATCGGCAGATCTTTGTCTGCAACAGCAGATCCTGCTGATGCCAGAACACCACGAGTTTCGAATTCAGTATGGTGCTGTACAGGAAATGAAGGGCGATCGAACAGGCGCACAACAAACATACCTCGCTATACTTCAAGAAACCAAAAACCAGAAAATAAAGCAAACTGCGGCGCAGCGCCTGTTAAGCCTCGAAAAAAAACCGCAGACCCTTCACTGAACGGCTTACACTCATTCCCTGAGAGCAATCCCCGCCGGACCTTGCGGGTAAACACAGATTAACCAATGCGAAGCAAATCCATAGCCGCTTCTGCCCTGCGGGCGACACCGTCCTTCTGTCGAGTCAAATCCACCCCGTGATCTTCGCCCATTGCGCCAACTAAATAGCGCTTGTACACACCCTGACCAATGGCAGCAAGGCGCCAATGCTGAAAGGCTCGATAATAATTGATGTTGCTGAGGTCTCTGCCAGTCCTGCTACTGTAGAGTTCACACAGCCTATCCCTTGAAGGATACCCTCCGACAGCAGTCGGTGGCTGATCGCCTTCATCAGCACCCTCTACTTCATCAGCACCCAGCCAGTTATTCAGAAGGTAACCAAGGTCAGCCAGCGGATCACCCAGGGTACACAGTTCCCAGTCAAGTATCGCCCGGACTCTATCGTTAGTCACTATCATATTTCCTAATCTGAAATCGCCATGCACAATACTGGCCCCGACCTGCAACGGCATACGCTCCATCAGCAAGGCAGAGCTAGCCTCCATTTCCGGTATTTCGTGCGTTTTAGATGCCTGCCACTGCTTGTTCCAGCGATTTAATTGACGGGCAAGATAAGCTTCCTTCCTGCCAAGCGTCGCCAATCCAACCGCATCCATGTCAACGTCGTGGAGATCGCAAAGAATATCAATGACATGCTGACCCAAATCCGGGCGATGCTCACCGGCAATACTTAATCCCGAGACGGCATCATTTAGCACTGTCCCTTCAACAAAATTCATCACATAAAAGTCAGCACCATTAATGCTGGCATCCTGGCATAAGCCAAGCGCTTCCGGAACGGGTACCTTGGTATCCCTCAAGGCATGAATAATCCGATATTCGCGACTCATATCGTGGGCACTTTCAAGCACATGACCCAAAGGTGGACGACGTAATACCACGGCCTTTCCAGTCACATCTTCACACTTAAAGGTCAGGTTTGAATGCCCCCCAGTAATCAACTGAAACTGAATTGGACCGCGCAATCCGGGCACATGCTGTTCTAACCATTCAGATACCTTTCCTTCTGATATTCCTTCAGGCATACATTTTCTCCTATAAATACTCAAAGTAGCTGAGCTGGTACCATGCTCATGCNNCGTCTTCAGANAATAAAACCACNCGCCCCCNCGATGGTTGACCCGCNATAAGCCGTTTTNCATCAGGTTAGCAACTATGTGCTATCGTGTCTTGGCCCATTATACATCGCATTTGAGGACATATATGAAAATCAGAACTGCACGGTGTCACTACATCAGCGATGATATTAATACCCTGATACTGGACAATATCGAGATTGCGGACCCCCAGCCAGACCAGGTACAAATNGGCATTAAAGCCTGTGCTGTAAATTTTCCCGATATCCTCATGATCCAGGGTAAATATCAGTTCAAACCCCAGCTGCCATTCGCACCAGGGGGAGAATTTTCCGGCGATATCATCGCGGTCGGCAAGGACGTGGCCAACTTTAAAGTGGGTGATCGNGTTNTTGGTTCCGACCGAAGCGGTGGTTTTTCAGATGCCATCAATCTGTCAAGCAGCCAGGTAAAACAAATACCAGGTGATCTTTCCTACGCAAAGGCAGCGACCTACTCAACAGCTTATCTAACAGCCTTTGTGGCATTGACCATTCGCGGNAGCCTTCAAGCCGGGGAAACACTGTTAGTGCATGGCGCNACCGGTGGTGTGGGCATGGCAGCAGTGGATCTNGGAAAGTTTCTCGGCGCGAAGGTGATTGCCACGGGTGGTACAGATGAAAAACTCGCCGTCGTAAAGTCTCGCGGGGCCGATCATGTCATNAATTACACCCAGCCNGACGGTAGTCTGGGCGGCTTCCGAGATCAGGTGAAGGAACTTACCCAGGGCAATGGAGCCGATGTCATCTACGATCCCGTGGGCGGATCCGTTTTTGATGANTCTATGCGCTGCATCAACTGGGGNGGTAGGATCCTGNCTATCGGATTCACCAGTGGTGTCTGGCCAAAAGCNGCGGTCAATCACATATTAATCAAACAAATAGCGGTTATAGGGGTCCGCGCCGGAGAAATCGGGCGTAGAGANCCCCCATTAGGTCATCGATGCCGCCAGGAGCTCTATCAACTGCTCACANAGGGTTTAATCGACCCGCATGTTTGTGCTGGATTTCCGCTGGAAAACGCAGTGACTGCTTTAAAAATGCTTGAACAGAGGAAAGTAGTGGGCAAATGCGTGGTTACTATGAACGGTTATACCGTCGGGTCATCATCGCTCTGAGCTACCACGATGCTACCATTCTCGGCAAAAGCTGATATCGCCTCCATGCTGTATCCCATCTCTCGAAGTATTCTGGCGGAGTCCTGACCAATCTTAGGAGGATCTCGCGGTGGCACTTTCGCTACCCCTTCCACCTGAATTGGATTTGCAACTGTCCACTGAAAATCNGGGGCCTCCGACTCAGTTTCGACTATGACGCCGTTTTCAATAAGTTGGGCATCGGTTATCACATCGGCAAGCTTTTCNACAACACTGTACGTCAGGTTCTCAGCATCCAGAGCAGAGCANGCCTGGCTAACTGTCATAACTGAAAAAGCCTTGCCAATCATTTCCCGAAGTTGATCTCGATGATGCATCANATCTCTGATAGTCTTAAAACGCTCATCTTCGAGCCACTCGGGATGCCCAAGACAGCGAGCAACGCCTGGCCATTCTTTTTCNGGGTTCGGCAGCACCAGCACAAGATAACGGTTTTCCTTGGTCTGGTAGATCATCGAAAACGGTGACCTATAGCCTTTCGCATCCAACAGCTCAGACAAGTCAAANCCAGCAATAGCACCCTGCAAATGCATGCCGTTTGACCAGCANCCATTCGCTGTCAGCGAAGTCTGTACNTAGCCTCCCTCACCTGTCCTGTCTCGCTGATAGAGGGCCATCATTATCCCGGCAAAAAGCGTCATTGCAGAAGCATGATCGCCCACCCCGCCTAGNGGAACAGTGGGTGATCGTTGATGNGGCTTAAGTAAATCTGTAATCCCGGTTCTCGCCCACCAGGCGGTGGTATCATAACCACGGCGNTCCCGGTCTGGGCCGCGTGTTCCAAATGCAGTCAATTGTGCAACGATCAATTCTGGATTTCGTTGCTTGAGCTCATCATACGTTAACTCGAACTGTTTTAACTGGTCTTCCCGAAAATTCAAGATCAACACGTCAGCTTGATCCAACAGGCGATGCATNATTGCCCTGCCTTCTTCCTGATACAGATCAATAGCAATATCCTGCTTGTTTCGAGAAGTCAGTGCCCAGTTGTAATCNCTTCTATGGCGGCCATGCAACAAACGGTAAGCATCGCCTGCTGGTGCTTCAACTTTGATGACCTTGGCACCAAAATCAGCAAAAATGGTAGCTGCTCCAGGGCCAGCAACAAAAGAGGCAGCATCGATCACAGTCAGATTTTCGAATAAATAGGTCATCGCCATTTGCATCNAGGGATCTTATTGCCTATCTTAGCGCAACTCGGTTTAGTGAGAGAACTTATTATTATGTACACAACGCTACAATCCGTCTGGGATGAACTATCCGCAGAGGGCGGGCCATTTGAAATTAATGAGATCCTTGTTCGAGGATCGCCTATGAAAATATTCAAATCCGCACCACCCAGCCTACGGGAAATCTGGCTAGCATCTGCTATTCATGGGGATCGTGACTATCTGGTCTATGAGGACCAACGATGGTCCTATACTGAGGTCCACAGGATGGTAGGTTCCATTGCTGCATGGATGGCTAATGAGAACCTGGTTCAGGGCGACAGAGTTGCCATAGCTTTACGTAACTATCCNGAATGGATGATCTGTTATTGGGCTGCAGTCGCNTCTGGCCTCACCGTTGTTGGCATGAACGCCTGGTGGATCGAGAACGAATTAGATTATGCGATGCATGATGCTGCACCGAAGATCCTGTTCTGTGATGAACAGAGGCTAAACAGATTCAATGNTATTCGNGAAAATCATGCCCAGGTCAAGGTAGTTGGTATTCGCCTGACAGAAGCTGCAGACCAGGTATTTAACTTTGCTGAAGTCGCACTATTCCCTGGCGAACTGCCCGATACGGTTATCCAGCCCGATGAAGATGCGTGCATTTTCTACACCTCTGGAACAACAGGNAGACCCAAGGGCGCCCAGCAAACCCATCGCGGCTGCGTACACAACATTATGAATATGGGGTTCTGGGGCCAATGCCTCTCCCAGACCATGTCTAAACTACATGGCACAGCNAGNNTGGATCCACAGCAAGCACCACCGATTTCAGCANTGGTCACTACACCTTTATTTCATGTCACTGCAAACAACTGCTTGGCTCAAGCATCGACTGTTGCGGGGGGGAAGCTGGTCCACATGTACAAATGGGATGCAACGGTTGCCCTGCAGCTCATCGAAAAGGAGAGAATTAGCAATCTTACCGGCGTACCCGTAATGAGTCGTGAGCTGATCAGTCATCCCGACTTCAGTCAATACGATACNTCCAGCCTGATTTCAGTGGGCGGAGGCGGTGCGCAGCTGCAACCTGACTTGGTATCTAAAATAGATAAGGCGATCAGTACTGCAAGACCAGGCACAGGCTATGGGATGACCGAGACTTGTGGGATTATCACCTCCATCGGTGGTGACTTTTTTATTNAAAACCCAGAAAGTTGTGGCAGGGCAATGCCCTCATTTGAAGTAAAGACCGTCGATAGTGATGGCAGCACAACTATGCCNGGTGANCCCGGTGAGCTCTGGGTAAGGGGTGCGGCNGTGATAAAAGGTTATCTTAATCAGGCAGAAGCGACATCAGAAAGTCTCACCGATGGCTGGTTACATACCGGTGACGTNGCCAGAATTGATGAAAATGACTTCATTTATATCGTTGACCGGGTCAAGGACATGGTACTCAGAGGCGGGGAGAACATCTATTGTTCAGAAGTAGANACCGTCTTNTTCCAGATGGATCAAATCGCCGAATGCAGTGTCTTCGGAATCGCCGATGATCGACTTGGTGAAGAAGTCGGCGTTGCCATATACTGCCGAGAGCAGCNACCAACAACTGCTGAACAGGTTCGCGCTTTCTGCANCACCAGGATGGCNAAACATAAAATTCCACGGTACATCTGGATGCTTGATGAACCGCTTCCCCGNAATGCCAGCGGTAAATTCCTGAAGCGGGAATTGCAAGGCCAATTGCCGATCGACCAGGCACAATAGGTTCAGTGGCTAAGTTTAACCGGGCTTTCTTTGGTGTCTACCGGAACCCTTTTTAGTTAGATCGGGCAAACCTGAATGCTGGGTGCGGAAGGATCGCTTTGGCTTATGTAAGGTCGAATACTGCGTTCNCGGGACCAGATGCGCNCGGCTGTTGCCAATCAGATCAGTGCGCCCCATGTGCCGCAGCGTNCGACGCAGTAAGGGCCAGTTCAGTGGATCATGATATCGNAGAAAAGCNTTATGCAATCGTCGATTGACGGCGCCCTTGACCACCTCAACTTCACCTTTCTCGCGAGATACCCNCTGTAGTGGATTGCGCGCTGAATAATACATGGCTGTAGCGGTNGACATCGGTGAAGGGTAAAAACTCTGAACNTGATCCGCCTTGAAACCTTTTTCTTTAAGCCATAAGGCGAGGTTCAGCATATCCTCAGTGCTGGTACCAGGATGCCCGGCAATAAAATAGGGAATAAGATACTGNTCCTTGCCGGCCTCCNTGGAAAATTTATCAAACATTTCCTTGAACTGATCGTAACTACCGATTCCCGGCTTCATCATTTTCGACAAAGGCCCTGCTTCAGTGTGCTCTGGAGCGATTTTCAAATAGCCGCCAACATGCTCCTTAACCAGCTCCTCCACATAGGCCGGGGTTTCCACGGCGAGATCATAGCGAACTCCCGATGCGATCAGCACTTTCTTAATGCCAGGTAGCTTGCGGGCTTTCCGATACAAATTGATCAACGGCGTCTGATCAGTATTGAGGTTCTTGCAGATGCCCGGATAAACACAGGAGAGGCGCCGGCATTTTGACTCAGTTTCTGAATCCTTGCATGCNAACCGCCACATATTGGCCGTAGGTCCGCCCAGGTCCGAAATTATACCGGTAAAACCTGGTGTTCTATCGCGTATCCTTTCTATTTCACCAAGAATTGATTCTTCGCTACGNCTCTGTATAAGCCTGCCTTCATGTTCCGTAATGGAGCAAAAAGTACANCCNCCAAAACAACCGCGCATGATATTAACGGAAAAACGAATCATCTCGTAGGCCGGTATCTTTGAATTCCCATACATGGGGTGGGGTACCCGCTGATACGGAAGATCAAATACCGCATCTATTTCCATCGTCGAAAGAGGAATCGGCGGCGGGTTCAGCCAGACCAGTTTATCACCATGACCTTGAACCAAGGCTCGCGCATTGCCTGGGTTGGTTTCTCTGTGCAGGATTCTGGATGCCTTAGCGTACATCACCGGATCTTCAACAACCTGCNCATANCTGGGAATGACAATACAGGTCTCGCGCTGATTATTATCCAGNGGTTGAGTNATTCGAACCGATTGCGCTGAGACATCCTCACTAAGTGTGGATTCATCCAGAATCTGTGTGTTTTCAGGAAACTCACTCCTGACAAATGCAGTCCCTCTCACATCCCTGATGGTCTCAAGCAACTCTCCTNCTGCCAGACGATGTGTTACCTCCACTAAAGCGCGTTCGGCGTTACCAAAAACCAGGATATCAGCCTTCGAATCGAGCAGCACTGAACGGCGTACTTTTTCACTCCAATAGTCAAAATGGGCAATACGCCTTAAACTCGCCTCGATACTACCAATAANGATCGGTACCTGCTTATAGGCTTGCCGGCAACGCTGAGCATAAACAATGACCGCCCGATCGGGTCTGAGCCCGGCCTGATTGTCGGGTGAGTACGCGTCTTCCCGNCGTANTTTCTTATCAGATGTATATCGATTAATCATCGAATCCATATTGCCGCCAGCAACACCAAAATAAAGATTCGGCCTTCCCAGGGTNCTAAAGGGCTCTACACTGGACCAGTCAGGCTGAGCAATNATACCCACGCGAAACCCNTGAGCTTCCAGTAAGCGGCCGATGACAGCCATTCCAAAACTCGGGTGATCGACATAGGCATCGCCTGTNACAATAATCACATCACAGCTATCCCATCCCAGCGCCTGCATTTCNTCACGGCAGGTCGGCAGAAAAGGCGCCGTACCANAGCATTCAGCCCAGTATCTGGGATAATTAAATAATGCCCTGGCTGCNGTTAACTGGCTCATAATCCTTGNNTCACGAGAAAGCCCTCATTGTAGTGAAAANCGCCNCAAGCTCAATCATTTANTCACCTGTTATNGTACCTACTGGCTTAACCTGCTAATGGTCAATAAGCACNTTTTCTNATTCCCGTCAGANCGCTTGCGATGCTTGGCTATCAAACAGGTTNATTTCCTTCATATTATCTTTAAAATTCTGCTCAANCCTGCTACCTTTCGCTTTCTCAATAATTGCAAGCTAGAACTACCTGTCCGGTGTTTTTTTGCTTCAACTGCTCGACACAAAATGACAGAATAGTATGCAAAGACAATGTCTAAAGATTGGTAGTGACGTTAATTACGCTATACAGTATATCAATCTGNCGTAAGTTACCCAGTTGGAACAAATACACATGATAAAACACAAGCGTTTGANCCACTGGATCCAAAACATGGAAGCACTGTGCAAGCCAGACAGTGTCGTGATATGCGATGGTAGTCGCCTGGAATTCGACAATATGATGAACCTGCTGCAGGATGCAGGTGTAGCCAAACAACTCAACCCCAGTATCAGACCCAATAGCTNCCTTATAAGATCAGATCAAAAAGATGTTGCCCGGGTAGAAAGCAGNACNTTCATTTGCTCAGAACAACCCGAGGATGCCGGGCCCACAAACAACTGGGCNGANCCAACTGAAATGAAATCAACCCTGGAAAATCTATTCGAAGGCGCTATGACGGGTAGGACCATGTACGTCATTCCATTCAGCATGGGACCNATTGGTTCTCCGATAGCGCATATTGGCGTAGAGATAACGGACTCTCCCTACGTTGTAGCCAGTATGCACATCATGACCAGNGTCAGCTCCGCTGTTTTAACTGAACTCGGAGAAGATGGCGACTATGTGCCCTGCATACACTCTGTGGGTAAACCTCTGGACNACNTCAGCGAAGATGTTCCCTGGCCNTGCAATCCAGANAATCTCTACATAGCACACTTCCCGAAAACGAGNGAAATATGGAGTTTTGGCTCCGGCTATGGTGGAAATGCCCTATTAGGTAAAAAGTGTTTTGCCCTTAGAATTGCNTCTGCTATGGCACGTGATCAAGGTTGGCTGGCAGAGCATATGTTGATTCTTAAACTCACCAACCCACAGGGTNNCGCTCGCTATATNGCTGGCGCTTTNCCCAGTGCCTGTGGCAAAACCAATCTGGCCATGCTGGTGCCTTCAATGCCGGACTGGAAGGTTGAAACCGTAGGCGATGATATCTGCTGGATGAAATTTGGGGATGACGGGCAACTGTACGCCATAAACCCAGAAGCCGGTTTCTTTGGCGTAGCACCCGGTACCGGNATGGAGACTAACCCCAACGCCATGCTCAGCCTTAAGGAAAACTGCCTGTTTACCAACGTAGCAGAGACAGACGATGGTGATATCTGGTGGGAGGGCATGACAGAAGAGACTCCAGCNCACCTGNTNGACTGGCGAGGCCAGGACTGGACNCCTGAGAGCTCAGAACCAGCAGCCCANCCTAATGCNAGATTTACAGTATCAGCGTCTCAATGTCCNGCCATAGCCAAGGAATGGCAGGATCTTCAGGGTGTTCCAATCAGTGCCATCCTGTTTGGCGGNAGACGAGCAACNGTTGTNCCGTTAGTCAACGAAGCCGATTCCTGGGAACAAGGCACCTTTTTCGGTTCTATCGTGTCCTCAGAAAAAACAGCAGCAGCANCCGGTCGTATTGGCGAACTGCGTAGAGACCCCATGGCCATGCTNCCTTTCTGTGGCTATAACATGGCCGACTACTGGCAGCACTGGATCANCCTGGGTTTGCAGAAGAATAGACATCAACTACCAAAAATATATTATGTTAACTGGTTCAGAAAGGACGNCCAGGGAAATTTTATGTGGCCCGGCTTTGGTGAAAATTCCCGGGTCTTAAANTGGGTCTTCGAACGCTGCGAGGGAACAGCTGAGGCNATACCCACACCCATCGGAAACTTACCCACCNCGGATAGCATCGACTTCAGTGGCCTGGATATGACCGATGAAACGATAGCTGCTCTTTTACGGGTGGAGACAGATGGGTGGCTGGAAGAACTGCCATTGATCCAGGNCTACTACCAACAATTTGCTGATAAGCTGCCCANGGAACTCAATCNTCAACTGAACCAGATGCAGCAGAAGCTCGAAGCAGCAAAACAAAGTGCGAGCTANTACCTTCTATCGACAAGATCGGNNCTAATCACGGTATTCAACCCAGTNCTANCCTGACTGATTGTGGACATTATCTGAGCAGNNTAGGACCATTGATTTAGTATTTCTGGCNGCAGGGCCTAATCCAGACGTTCGATAATTGTACCGGTGCCAATACCACCACCGCAGCACATTGCAATAAGCGCGTAACGGCCATCTGTCCGCTCGAGTTCGTGCAGCGCCGTCGTAATCAGGCGAGCGCCCGTACTACCGGTCGGATGTCCCAACGCAATGGCACCGCCATTCACGTTGACTTTACTGTGATCGACACCCAGGTCCTGCTCCCAGGCCAGCACAACAGAGGCAAAAGCCTCATTGACTTCAAATACATCAATGTCCTCAAGCGCAAGGCCAGCTCGCTTGAGCACCTTTCTGGTTGCCGGTATCGGACCCTTTAACATCGTCACTGGATCAACCCCAACTAAAGTCGTTGCTACAATTCTCGCCCGGGCCTTCAAACCATGGGTTTTACAGGCCTTGTCGCTGGCCATAATAATCGCAGCAGCTCCATCAGAGACCTGCGAGCTAGAACCGGCTGTATGTATGGATTGACCGGGTACCGGCTCAAGGCCAGCCAGCGCTTCAAGGCTCGTCTGCCTGAGACCTTCATCGCGGTCAATGATCTGCGTTTTACCGGTCGCTTCAAACTTCTCGTTGAGTATGGGCGCTTCAACGGGCACAATTTCTCTTGAAAAGCGCCCTTCCTGCCATGCCTGAATCGCTTTCTGCTGGCTTTCCAGCCCAAACTGATCAGTATGGCTGCGAGTAACCTGGTATTCTTCAGCAATCATAGACGCGCCCATAAACTGGCTTGTGGGCTGATAATGGCTGGCATAACTCTCACCCATGGGTGAACCGTCTTTCATATTCGAGCCCAGTGGTACCCGGCTCATCATTTCAACACCGCAGCTCATCACTATTTCTTCGAGTCCAGATGCGACCATTGATGCCGCCATGGAGGTTGCCTGCTGACTTGATCCACACTGGGAATCAACGGTTGTTGAAGCCACTTCAAGTGGTAATCCCTGCGACAACCAGGCTATTCGGGAGATATTAAATGATTGCTCGCCGACCTGGGACACGCATCCGCCAATGACCTGATCTATATGCTCTGGTGAAATTCCACTTCTATCGACAGCTGCTTTTTGAACCTTGCCAAGCAGGTCGGCAGGTTTAAGACCCGCAAGGCCCTTACCGCGTTTTCCAATGGCACTACGACAAGCCTCAACAATATAAACGTCACCCATATCCACACCCTTTCCCTGTAAATTAACAAACGCTCTAAGCATAAGGCCCTGCCAACACCAAGGCAACCTGACCCATCAAAAATCAACTAGCGGACATCTTGTGAATGCTGCCCAGGGGAACTTCTTGCTACTTTTAAGCCAACCCCGCGACTCCAGAGATAAAAAGCCAAGCCGAGTATCGTTCCTGCCAATACCATTACCCACTCGTACGGCCAGAGTAACGCTGCCGGACTACCCGGCAGATAAAGACAGAACAGGCCACAGGACAGCAGCAATGCCGACCCACCTACCCAGTTGCCATGCCGGACCCGGAATGGCCGGGGCATTTCCGGTTCAGTCTTCCTTAATTTCAAAAAAGACCAGGTCACCATGATGTAGGCAATAACCACTGCAAAACTACCCGCATCCACCAGCCAGACCAGGACCGTTCTACCAAACAGGGGAGAGATACAACTGAGCAGGCCAATCAGCAATATACTAACGTAAGGCGTGTTAAACCTTGGATGCAACTTCGCAAACATTGCCGGTATCATGCCGGACTCAGCCAGGGCATACAGTATTCTACTGCCCCCTATCACAAAAGCATTCCAGCTGGTTAAAATCCCGCCAATACCGGCAACCAACATAATGTTACCCATGGTCTGGCTTCCCCAGACTGTCGCCATGGCGTCGGCAGTGGCCATATCAGTGGAATGTAATGCCGCACCATCGAGTGCCCAGGCAACTGCCAGTGTAATCCCCATATACCATAGCGCCGCTAACAGCACTGACCAGACCAGCAATTTGCCAATCAGTGCCGGGTCCAGTTTAATTTCCTCTGCCGATTGTGGTATGACATCAAATCCAACTAAAAGCGCCGGAACCATGACCAGAACGCCCAGGACGCCAACGCCACCCTTAACAAACAAAGGGCCATCAAATGCCGATTCATAGCTGAACACACCGGATATGAAAGACAGCCCCACCAGAAAAAACAACACTGTTATCAGGGTTTGAAGAAAAGCAGCAAATCGAATTCCTATAAAATTAATAAACGTCATCAACACAGATCCGGCCACGCCTACCAGCACCATAGTGAGGTACACGGCCTCACCCTGAACAGACCAAAGATAGACCAGACGAAAATCAGGAAACAGGTACTCGAGCGCCGTCGGCAAGGCCGCAGACTCGAACACACAGACGGTAATGTAGGCCATCATAATTGCCCAGCTCGCAACAAAAGCCGGGCCGTATCCCAGCGCCCGCAGAACATACACATGCTCTCCACCTGCTTTTGGCATGGCCGCCGCCAATTCAGCATAAGTCAGGCTGATTAACATGACCGCAACAGAACCAATCAGGAAGGCAACAACGGCACCCATGGCACCGGCCCGTAGTATCCATTCGCCGCTAAGCAGCACCCAACTCCAGCCAATCATTGCGCCAAAAGCAAGGGCAACCACATCCCGCCTCAATAGCGATTTCCTAAAGCCTGTATTCAAACGCTAGCGCTCCTCAAATCTATCATTTTCATTATGCTTGGTGTTGCTCAGACCTACAATACTGACTCCACCTTATCGAAGCTGACAGCCAATTATGTTATCTTTGCTTTGCTCAAACCAAGGGATCTTAAAATGACTGACTCACGCAAACGCCCCTATTCTTCGGTGGTCGTTGACGGCCTTGAAAAAGCGGCCGCCCGAGCTATGCTGCATGCCGTTGGCTTCAGCTCAGAGGACTTTCAAAAACCACAAATAGGGGTTGCGTCTACCTGGAGCAATCTGACCCCCTGCAATATGCACATCAATGATCTGGCTGAAGCCGCCGCGATAGGCATCGAAGACCAGCAAAGCAAGGCCATTACCTTCAATACCATTACAGTCAGTGATGGTATTTCCATGGGTTCACCCGGCATGCGCTATTCTCTGGTTTCCAGAGAGGTAATTGCGGATTCCATTGAGACTGTGGTTGCAGGCCAGGGTTTCGACGGTTTTGTCGCCATTGGCGGCTGTGACAAAAACATGCCCGGCTGTGCTATGGCCATGGCCAGGCTTAATCGACCTAGCATATTTGTTTACGGGGGAACAATCCAACCAGGTAAAGATCGCAGGGATGTTATCTCGGTATTTGAAGCCGTCGGTCAATATGCCAGTGGCAATTTATCTGAAATCGATCTGAAGGAAATCGAAGCAACTGCGATTCCCGGTCCCGGTTCCTGTGGTGGCATGTATACCGCCAATACCATGGCATCGGCCATCGAGGCGCTGGGTTTGTCTCTGCCTAATTCTTCTGCGCAGGAAGCTATCTCTGACAACAAACGTCGAGACAGCCAGGCCGCGGGTGAAGCCGTAGTGAAACTGGTTGAACAAGACATAAAGCCTTCCGACATACTTTCCCGGGAAGCCTTTGAAAATGCTATTACTGTCACTATTGCATTGGAAGGTTCGACCAATGCCGTTCTTCACCTGCTGGCAATCGCTCATGCTGCAGACATACCCTTGACCATCGATGACTTCTCGCGGATAGGCAAGCAGGTTCCAGTATTGGCCGACATGAGGCCCGCAGGGCAATACTCAATGAGCGAATTAATCCAGATCGGCGGTATTCAACCGCTTATGAAAACCTTGCTTGAGGCGGGCCTGCTGCACGGTCACTGCCTCACGGTAACCGGTAAGACTCTCGCCGAAAACCTTGCCAATGTTGCGCCTTATCCAACTGATCAGCAGGTGATCAGGCCCATGACCAATCCGGTCAAAAAAGACAGTCATCTTGTCATTCTACGGGGAAATCTCGCTCCAGAAGGCGCCGTTGCCAAAATAACAGGCCACGAAGGTTTGCAGTTCACTGGTACAGCAAAATGTTTCAAAGGCGAAGAAGCAGCACTGGAGGCCATTCTAGCGGGGAGCGTTGTTGCGGGTGACGTTATCGTAATACGCTATGAAGGGCCAAAG
The DNA here is from genome assembly GCA_002697205.1 of Gammaproteobacteria bacterium. Taxonomy (GTDB): domain Bacteria; phylum Pseudomonadota; class Gammaproteobacteria; order Pseudomonadales; family Azotimanducaceae; genus UBA9926. Next base: position 47,367 of record NZUN01000072.1, on the reverse strand, counting down.
GGTGGTCCCGGCATGCGGGAAATGCTGTCCCCCACCAGCGCACTCAATGGTCGAGGCCTGTCAGCTGATGTAGCTCTCATTACCGACGGCCGATTCTCAGGCGGTTCACATGGCTTTGTCATAGGCCATATCACACCGGAAGCGTTTCTCGGAGGCCCCATTGCGCTGATCAAAGATGGAGACAACATCATCATCGATGCCCAGGAACAAACCATTACAGTCGAATTAGATCCCAAAGAACTGGTCAAGCGAAGAGCCACTTGGATAAGACCTGACCCCTATACCGAAAGAGGTGTACTGGCAAAATATGCCAAACTGGTCAGCTCCGCATCTTTAGGGGCAGTGACGGACTAACTGTGACCAAATCTGGCTCACTCACACGGCACAGGCTCTTTAGGGCCGGCTGGCAAGGCAATTAACCCGTGGATTAAAGCCTACACCTTGTTGAGCCAACCTTCAGCCGGTTCCCAGCTATCTTTGTAACTAACTTCCCCGCTAGCTTTTCAGCTAACTAAAGGTAGGGTTCAGTAGGTTACAGCGAGCCGCAGCAACCGGCTTGTCAGCATTTGATTGCCAGATAGTGGCCTGGATATTCGATATTCTCCGCCCCTGGCGAGTAATAACCGCCCTACCAAATGTATCCTGCATCCTGTCCGATCGAAGATAATCTATGGAAAAACTGATGGTTGTGAGTAGATCCTATTCACCTGTTCTGAACAACCCTTCACTTAAGGCAGTCAGTTCCAGAAAACTACCAATGACACCACCATGCAGGGCTGGTAAATTCGGGTTACCCGTCAACTTTTCCTGTGTGGGCAAATAGGTCAGCAGTTGCCCAGACTCTATCTGGGCCTTCATTCCCAGAAAGTGAGCATAGGGCATCTTCGCCATTATCCGTACAGTTCTCTCCCCATGGTCCTGCAGCGCCGCCTAGCTCACTCGATCGTCCTGGTTGCGTTCAGTGTATCCAGCAAATGTAGCCAGTGATTTAGCGATCGGGTCATTCATTGACGTCTGGTAGGCAACTGCCTTGGCATAGGCCATATTTTTCTGGATAGCGTAGCATTCGGCCATCACCATAATATCCAATTCTGGAACTGCAGGTCTGATAAAGTCGACCCTTAAATCCAGGGTTGCCATTGAAGTGCCATTTTCATACTGCGAATGAGTACGAATGCACCAGCCACGGGCGTTGTCCAGCGTTGCGGTAATAGCGCCGCCATGCACACGTCTAGCTTGCGTATCCTGCAGGATATGCTCTGAGACCCTGAGCCTTACCCACAACTTAGATCCTTGTTCCCGGACGTACTCCATGCCCAGAACAGTAGCGAAGGGTGGCGACTGCCTGATTTCCTCGGCAAACACGCTCTATCCCTGTCTGTTTTGGCTCATATTTAACAGGCCCTAGAAAATCAACATTGCCGCCAGAATGAAATCGCGCGGCGAGTAACGCATACGGATAGGTACGTACATTCGCGTATCCACACACGCTGCAGATTCCCCAGGGGTTTTAATGGCAGTGTACTCTTACCGGTAATTCGGTAATCCCCCTGACGAAGCTTGAACGCAACCGTGTGGGCGGCCCACACACTTCGACAAAACTAAATCTTTTCATAATTTCCTGCCATACAATTGTCAACTGCATTTCAGCCAGACGATTACCCATGCATCGATGAATACCAAAACCAAAAGCCAAATGGTGCCTTGCCAATGGCCTGTCTATCAGGAATTGGTCTGCATTGGTTATGACATCTTCGTCTCGATTGCCGGAGATATACCACATAATGACCTGGTCACCTGCCCTGATCTGCTTTCCGCGTAATTCAAAATCAACATTAGCGGTCCGGCGCATATAAGGAAGGGGCGTCTGCCATCGAATAATTTCCGAGACCATGTTTGGGATCAAAGAAGGCTTTGATCTTAGTTTTTCGTACTCATGGGGATTTTGATTGAGTGCCAACACGCCACCACTAATAGAATTCCGGGTCGTGTCATTTCCACCGACGATCAATAAAATCAGGTTTCCCAGAAACTCGAAAGGGGCCATATCTCGAGTATCCTTACCATGGGCGAGCATGGATATTAGATCATTGCCAGGTTCTTTTGCCGCCCTTTCATTCCACAATCTGGTAAAATACTCTAAGCACTCCAGCATTTCAGTCCTTCGCTGCTGTTCAGATTCAATGACACCGCCGCCCGGGTTGGCCGTAGCAATATCAGACCAGCGAGTCAGTTTCCGCCTGTCCTCGAACGGAAAATCAAACAGTGTGGCGAGCATCTGAGTGGTCAACTCAATCGAAACCCGATCTACCCAATTGAAGGTCTCCCCCACCGGTAACCCGTCCAGAATACTGCCAGCCCGCTGCCTTATTAAGGGCTCTAATTCTGCCAGGTTGCGCGGAGCGACTACACCACTGACCGTTGCCCGCTGCAGGTCATGCTTAGGTGGATCCATGGCTATAAACATGGACAAATTCATATCTTCCGGATTCGGCTCACTATTCACCGGCGGTCCCAGAGCGATGCCATGCGCAGAAGAAAACAGCTCATGGTGCTTATCAATGAATAAAATATCCTCGAACTTGGTGACCGACCAGTAACGACCCGTTTCGGGATATTCATTCAGGTGTACCGGGTCTTCCTTTCGAAGCCTTTCAAAAAATTCGAACTGTCGGTCTTCCTCAAAAATACGACCATCTACCATATTGATCTCAGCTATGGGCACCGCATAGGGGTCGTTAATGACGGCTGGAGGCTCAGCACTAAATATCGACGGCAACGGTTCAGATGAAGCAGGGTTTTGTTCACTCATTGATAAAAGACCACGTTCAAATATGAACGCTTATATAGCACATATAGGTATCGAAGACACCCCATCGGATAACCTGGAACTTAAAACGAGGCGACTCAACCTATCTCAAAGGCAAACGCAGAGGCATGGGGAAAACGAATAATCTATCAACCGGTGACCCAGTGACCTTGGCCAACGAGTCTTACCTGACCACCCACCTCAATGCTAAAATGCTTGCCATTCTTGGTCGCAGCCACATGGATATGCGAAGGTCGTCCCATCTCAAAACCCTGCCCGATCAATACAGTCACCTGCGTTGAGCCAAAATATTCATACTCCACAAGATACCCGCCAAGGGCACAACTGGCGCTTCCTGTTGCAGCATCCTCCACGACTCCCAGAGCAGGCGCAAACATCCGGGCACGAATATGTTCTGCCATGCCAGCATCAGCCGGAGCAAAAAAGAATACGGGCTCCTGACACTTCAGCTGACTGCTGTCGAGCCTTCGTAAAGCGGCAACACTGACCAGAGGAATAATCAGAAACCTTAACCCTGCTGAGGCCCTGCAACACGGATAGCGGCTATCAATATCTTCCGACTGCAACCCTAAATCCTGGGTTAAACCGGCTAAATCCTCAACCTCGGCTATCTGCACTTCATTTCTGGTAAAGAACTGAAATCCCGATTCCTTAAAACTAACAGGTACCTTACCCCCTTCCAGGTTGAGTTCCACCTGAGAACTAGACTGCAGGCCAAAGGCCTTTCTAACAACGAAAGCCGATCCTAGAACGGGATGACCGGCAAAGGGAATCTCCTCGTAGGGCGTAAATATCCGGGTATCAAAGCCACGTCTGAGGCTGCCACCTGTTACAAAACTGGTCTCAGAAAAATTAATTTCTCTGGCTATAGCCTGCATGATGCTGTCGGACAATGGCTCTGTTGGGATTAAAGTGGCCAGTTGATTGCCGCTATAGGGCCCCTGCGTAAAAACATCGGTAAAATAAAATGGGCAGTCAGCCATGCTTAAAATGGCCTGTCACCCTGCACGGTAACCCGCGTACCACTTCGCGTATTCGGAAAATAATCCCACACGGCAAGATGCTGAGTACACCGATTATCCCAGATCGCCACGGCGTTTTCGGTCCAGCGAAAACGGCAATGAAATGCCGGATGCTTTACGTGTTGAAACAGGAATTGAAGCAATGCACTACTCTCTTCACGGGACAGCCCCAGTATTGCCTTAGTAAACCCCTGATTGACGAAAAGGGCTTTTCTACCCGTTTCCGGATGAGTACGAATGACCGGATGATTGGCATGAGGGTTAGCGCGTTGCGGCTTGTGATCACCATAGAATCCAGAATAATTCGCTTCATGACGAGCTGATAAGGGTTCCAGCATTTCCTGTATCGGGCTGGACAGCGCCTCATAAGCAGCATACATGTTCGCCCAGAGAGTATCTCCTCCAGTAGCCGGCACGGTCTGTAAATACAAGATACTGGCTTTCGGCGGCTGTTCATCTGCGGATACATCAGAATGCCAGACCTCACCATTATTACGATGTGAATCAGCGTCCGTATGGATGGCCATCAGTGCCGGATTGTCATGTCGATAAGGCGCTGCTGGGTGTATGTGCAATTCACCAAAGTTCCTGCCCAGCGACAGATGCTGTTCTGCTGTTAACTCCTGATCTCTGAAAAAAACAACAAGATGCTTAAGCCAGGCATGCTGTATCTCGGCCTTTACCTGTTCAGACAGTTTATCCGCCAGATTAATTCCACCGATCACTGCACCAATAGACGCTGTCAACGGCTCAACATTGATTAGCTGATATTGCATAGTATCTCCTTATGGCACAACTAAAAGGCACAACGAACATTTTTACAACTAATTCAACTGGAAAACCAGACGGCCTGCCCACGCACCGCCCAACAAGACACGCGGATTATGCATAACGAGTATTTCCCGCCCGCACCATTTGCGGGTAAATTAGACAGCGCTCGCTGGTCAGCAGTATAGATGTCATACAGGACTGCCATGGCAAAGCAAATCAGCTCTTTCTTTCCCAGCGAGCAGCAGATATGTTAATGCCTTAAACAACCGGACTGACAACATGGCTCCATCAATGAATGAAATTGGCTTCTACGGCCTGGCAGGTGCACCTAAAAGCCCTCGCGACCTCATTGAGGAAATCGTTACCGCAGAAAACATGGGGATTGGCAGCTGTTTCCTGTCAGAACGTTTTAACATAAAGGAAATCGCTACCCTGTCTGGAGTTGCGGGTGCTAGTTCAAAAAACATCGGCATTGTTACCGCAGCCACTAACCAAAACACTCGCCATCCCATTGTCACTGCNGCATTCGCGTCAACGATGCATTTCCTGACTCAAGGTCGATTCAGTCTCGGATTAGGCAGAGGCATTGATCCTCTATTCAAGGCCCTCGGATTATCAAACCTGACCACAGCCATGATGGAGGATTTTGCCGGACTGATGCGACGACTTCACCACGGTGAAACAATCNTCAATCATAGTGGTCCTGCTGGAAGCTGGCCNGTTTTACGTCTGGACCCCGATTTCAACGAAACCATTCCATTGACTTTAATGGCATTCGGTCCCAATTCTTTAGAACTAGCCGGACGCTGCTACGATGCGGTAGTACTNCATACCTTCTTTACCGATGAAACCACCAGCAGAGCGGTNAAAACCGTAAAGCAGGCAGCGGTGAAGGCAGGNAAAAATCCCCAGAACGTACGTGTCTGGTCCTGTCTGGCAACCGTTGGNGATCATCTCGACTACCCGGTTAGATTAAAGAAAACAGTTGGTAGGATGGGAACTTACCTGCAAGCCTATGGCGACCTGATGGTCAATACCAATCAGTGGGACCCGAAAGTTCTGGNAAATTTCAGGCGCCATAAATTGATCAAGNATTTTAACGGTTCACTGGATCAAAAAGCCACCACCTCTGAATTAGAGCAAGTCGCTGAACTGATTCCACAGACCTGGCTGGCAAATGCGGCAAACGGAACACCGGCAAATTGTGTCGCAGCAATACAACACCAATTTGAACTCGGTGTGGATGGGGTCATACTACACGGCGCATCCCCTGATGAACTGGCCCCTGTTATCGCAGAATATCGCCGCCAAAGAAGNCCCGGGAGTTTTGATCACCTGCCAGCAAACCCAGCGCTGCCACCCTTTAAAACTTAAGCTGACAGCAAAGTCAGAAGGTTTCAAGGTCGCGGCACATGGTCGCACTGCGGGTCGCCATTGCCATGAACATATCATTGCCTCGTGGGGTTTCACCCACGATCATCGAGGCAATAACAGCCATTATCATTCCAGCCGGTGCATAATTCCGGTAATAACGNAAACAATCATCCAGCCCCAGTTCAACGCGATAACTCTTTAATACATCCAGATAAAACCCCAGCAGTGCACGCTCTTCCTTTGCTCGAACTTCCGGCAAAAGAGACGTTCCNAGGAAATAACTCACATCTGCTANCGGACAACCTGTGCTGAGCGATTGCCAGTCAACCACGGTAAGAGGATAAGGACCACCAAACATCATATTNTCGAGCCGGTAATCGACATGGATCAGTACCGGCGGTTCATTGGCGTAGATGGTTTGATAACTAGGCAGAAACGCAGACAAACGATCGGTCGCNGTCAAATCCCACTGCGACAATCGATGTGCATAACGCTGCAGATAGCCAGGCTTGACTCCGTCATAAAACTGGACCAGCAGGTTTTCATCGGCACCCGAATCAGGCTCACCTCCCAGCATGGGATGACTGGCCAGGTTAACGTCTCCCCACCGAGGCCCCTGCAATCGGGCAAGTTGTTCCAGTGCCAGAGCAGCCTGATCAGGAGAACACCCGTTAAGTTGATCTCCCTGCTCACCCGGCGCCAGATCTTCCATCAATATTACAAAATCGTGAGTTGCTTCTTCGATCGCTGCAAAAAAAACAACNGGCGTCTGGATATCCACCGTAGCCTGGATTTCTCGATAGAAGAAAACCTCTTTCAAATAATTTCCCTGGGCAATTCCGGTCTGCCTGCTGACTGGATCCAGTGAAGGAAACTTACCAACGACACTTTCCGGCACATCGNCACCCGTGAGCTTAAAACGAACGTTTTCCCCTACCTGCCCCGTGCCAATTGACTCGCTGGAGAAATCGGTAACACGGCCTAAGCCATTTGANGCAAATACCGAATTCAGCCATGCGACACTGATATCATCAGGGTCAGATATTATNGAAATAGTCATAGCCGGGCCTCTTTAATAGCAATATCTTGACTGTTCCAGACTCGGACTAGCTTGTAAAGCAATCGATACTGTTTTAGCTGCCCTTNTTGAATCTGGCAAAGAGCCCCCCCAGGTTCCTGATCAGCCTGCGGGGCTGAAGCTGNCTGAGCATCACAGCANCCTCATTAACCAAACCCGGTATNTGAACNACCTGCTCATCCATCATGGCATCAAAACCTGCCTGGGCCACCCCTTCTGNTGTTGAAACCAGCGTTTCCGGCAATTTAGAAACAGTTGTACCCGATACCATCTGNGTTAAGGTAACCCCCGGACACAGTGCAGTTACGGTAATACCGGTACCGCGTAATTCTTCTGCAAGCGCTTCNGAAAGAGATAATACATAAGCCTTACTCGCAGCGTATTGAGCCAGACTCGGTACTGGCTGGAAAGCGGCAACTGANGCCACGTTAAGGATTTTACCTAACCTTCTTTTTTTCATTCCAGGGAGGAAATACCGNGTCAGCTGAGTTAACGATCTAATATTCAAAACCAGCAATTCATCCAGCTCATCCTCGGATGTGTCAATGAACGAGCTCTGTCCTGAAACTGCCGCATTATTGACGAGGATATCAACTGCCACATTAAGGTCCTCAACGGCCTTGATTANCCTTTCTGCGCCCGCTTTATCCGATAGATCACAGTTGATGATGTCTACCCTGATGGGCCCTGCCAATTCCTGTGCTATCACCTGCAGCCGATCCTGCCGTCGAGCCGTAAGAATAAGGTTAATCCCCTTGGTCGCCAGCAACCTGGCAAAGGCTTCGCCGATACCCGATGACGCGCCGGTTACCAGGGCTGTTCCTTTCTGTAACTGCAGGCTCATATTTTATTTCCCGTGGGTGCCAGACTAATCATTCAATTCCCTTTACCTTCTGGTCTTCTCATNNTCTTTTTGTTTCTCAANCTTAAGCTGGTAATGCGGCTCCACTNAACAATGATAGAGGGCTAGCTGTTCCAGCCCTGAGCNGACATTCCACGCTATGATAGGGTTAGNAGTTGATTTTACAGCGCAGAAAAATCTGCAGGGCGCTTTTCCAAGAAAGCTTTGACTGCTTCGCGGTTAGCCGCACCGCCGGACAGACTGGCCAGGGCTTGACTTTCTGCCGCCACNGCTGCCTTCATTGAATCACGAAGCGGCTTCATCATCAGGGTCTTTGTCTGCATAAGCGAGGTCAGGGGCAATTCAGCAATAATCCGCGCTTTAGCCATCACCTGCTGCATAAACATATCATCAGAAAAAGTTTCCATGACCAGGCCTGCATCAAGCGCTTCAGCTGCTGAAACCCACTCTGAGGACAGCAAAATCCAACTGGCTTTCTGGTGACCCAGCAATCGCCCAAAAGTAAACGTACTGGCTGCTTCAGCCGTTAACCCAAGTGATGAAAATGGGCACCGAAAGCGAGCACTGTGCGCTGCAAAAGCCATATCTGCCAATCCTAAAATGGTGCAACCAATGCCAACGCCCAAACCATTNGCAGCAACTATAAAGGGCTTTGGGAAATCAATTATTGCATCAAGCATGCCGTTCAAACCATGCTTTGGCACTGCCTGTGCCTGCCCCATNGCCTTCAGGTCAGCACCCGCACTAAAAGCACGTCCAGCACCTGTAAGTACCAGGACCTTGGTTGTCACATCTGCTGCNGCATCCAAAAAAATATCGCATAGCTCGTCCATCATGGCACTGTTAAACGCATTTAACGCGTCTGCNCGGTCCAGCTTGACCAACCTGACACCCTCTTCAACCTGTGAACTGATTACCGCCATCGAATCCTCCTNATCTCTGCTTATTGATGTCACNCGCCATTGCGGCNATCTTGGTCTCGANACCGACTCAATCGCCCANTCTCGTTTCTCGGACCATTCACTGCTAGTTGCCCNGCTACATCTGCTCTCTAGGTCTTTCGNAAAGGTGAATACTGCTCTATATAATCGATCTCTTCGGTCACATGNATTCTTTCTTCCTTTAAGAAACGATCCACTGCCTCCTTGAANCCCGAGTGAGCAATCCAGTGNGCACTATAGGTTTGGNTTGGCAGGTAACCTCGAGCCAGCTTATGCTCACCCTGCGCACCCGCCTCAACCCGAGNCAGTTTATTATCAATAGCATACTCTATTGCCTGGTAGTAGCAGACTTCAAAATGAAGGAAAGGGTGATCTTCAATACAGCCCCAGTTTCGGCCAAACAAACAGCTATCGCCAATAAAATTAATAGCCCCAGCCACATACGATCCAGCCCTTCGACACATAACNAACAAAATCCGCTCAGCCATGTGCTGGCNAACCAGAGAGAAGAATTCACGCGTCAGGTAAGGTCGNCCCCACTTCCTGTTACNCGTATCGATGTAGAACNGATAAAANGAATCCCAATGATGTTCTCTGATNTCAGAACCTGTTAGCAATTCAATTTCTATATCATTAGCTCGCGCGTCCCTGCGCTCCCGCCGAATGTTCTTTCGCTTTTTGGAAGACANATACGAGAGAAAATCTTCAAAGTCAGTATAGCCCTGNTTAAGCCAATGNTATTGCTTATGAGTTCGCTGCAACCAGCCTTGCTTGCCCAGCGCCTGCCACTGTTCCTGGTTGACAAAATTAAGGTGAACCGATGACACGCCGAGTTCTTCAGAAACAGTCCGCAAACCTTCACTAAGATAATCATTCAACTCATTAGAACGGCTTAGCAGGCGGCGGCCAGTGGCTGGCGTAAACGGAACTGCACTGAGAAACTTAGGGTAATAATTACCGCCAGCTCGCTCAAATGCATCGGCCCAGCTGTAATCAAAAATATATTCGCCCTGTGAATGGCTCTTCAGATACAGCGGCATGACCGCGACAGTCTCCTGTGCCCCTGACTCCAAAACAAGATGATAAGGTGCCCACCCGGTTTCAGCCGCCACTGAGCCACTTTGCTCCAGGGCATTGAGAAATGCAAAACCGACAAATGGATCAACCTGGGTGCCTGTGGGGTGGGCACAACTGTCCCACACCTGCTGGCCAATTTCCTGAATGCTTGCAACTGCCTTTACGGTGTAGCTCATCGAGCCCTATAAAATTTCAGACGCGATCAGTTCCAAAGCAGCGGGCTGCCCAGCACCAATTAACATGCTGCCAACAAGACCAGAGCTGCCTGCCTTTTTCCAGGCTTTTAGTTGCTCCTTAATATGTTCGGCTGGACCCACCAGATGACAGGCATCTACCAGTTCATCCGGCACCGCCGCCATGGCTTTATCTTTCTGCCCCGTTAGATACAGATCCTGAATCTTGACCGCAGCATCTGCAAAGCCCAGCGCTTTCGCATAGTCATTATAAAAATTCTTATCGCGGGCCCCCATTCCACCAATATACAGCGCCATACTGCCTTTTATCGGCATTCGGCAGGCATCTATGTCATCCCCCATAATGCAGGTGATAAAAGGCGCCACATCATAGTCCAGCATCGATCTTCCCGACTTTGCAAGGCCTTTTTCTATACTGGGCATCAACACCCCTGGATTGGTGGGATCCATCCAGATCGGAAAAACGCCATCGGCCACTTCGCCACTGCCAACTAACCCATTTGGCGTAATTGACGCTGTATAAATGGGGATGGAAGTATCGGCCTGAAGAATACTTTTNAAGGGTTTACCGAGTCCGGTNCCATCGTCGCCNNCATAAGGCATACTATAATGAAAGCCCTGATGTTCAACAGGACCCTGTCGGGCAAAGATCTGTTTCATAATGCTGACATATTCTTTTATTCGTGTAACNGGCTTGCCATAAGCCANGCCATGCCAGCCTTCCACCACCTGCGGGCCCGAAGCACCCAGACCAACAAGGAATCGACCATTTGAGAGNTGGTTCAATGTCATGGCTGTCATCGCTGTACAGGCGGGAGACCTTGCCGGCATCTGCATAATGGCGGTACCCACTTTTATCTTTTCTGTTTGNGCCAGAATCCAGGCGGCTGGGGTCACTGCATCTGAACCATAAGCCTCAGCAGTCCATATGGAGTCGTAACCGAGATCTTCTGCGAATTTAATCCTGTCGATATCAATGTTCATCATTTTGCCGCCGTATCCGGCAATCATGCCTAATTTCATANTCTNTNATCTCTTATTAAATGTGTTCTCATTAACGGCTCTGNTAAGCTTCAAAACCGCCGTTATGCTATGCCATCAACCTCGCCAGCAAGGCCTTTGCATGCTGCTCATCCCTNGACGGAAAANCAGCCATGGTCCGATCAATCAATGACNCAAAACGACTCTTGAATAGATCAACAGCCTGCTCTGGTTCTCCAATAACAGCAAACTCGCCTAATATATCATCGCTAATCAAGCCACCCATGTCATCCCAGCGACCCTGCTTGGACAAGCGATTCAGTTCAGGTTGCAAATCACCCCAGCCATGTATCCCAAGCACTGGAGCGTAGGCTGGAGTCGATCCATAAAAAGCAATCTGCTTACAGACCGCNGCTTTGGTCGACTCAAATTCTTCTTCGGTATTACCGCTGACAACAAAGCCTGGATACGAGATCTCAAAGTCCTGCCTTTTTCTACCNGCNCGGGCAAGGCCCTTCTGCACGGCGGGCAGGGTCACTTCACGAATGTATTTCTCGGTGGTAAAACCATGAATAATAATGCCATCGGCCACTTCACCTGCAACCTCCGTCATCAAGGGTCCTACTGCTGCCAGTAATACTTTAGGGGCACCATATTGAACATCTTGCGGTGTAAACATCGGTGTCATCAAAGAATGTGTATAAAAATCACCCTCAAAATGNAGTGTTTCCCCGTTATGCCAGCAATTCCANATCGCCCTCATNGCCATAATAAATTCCCGCATCCGCGCTGCCGGCTTCGACCAGGGCATACTGAAGCGTTTGNTTATATGGGGTCGAATCTGGGANCCGAGCCCCAGCACAAACCTGCCTTTCGAAAAACTATTCAGGTCATGTCCTATATTCGCCAGGTTCATAGGCGTGCGCGAAAATGCCACAGCTATCGATGTCACCAATTCGATCTGTTCGGTTTCCTTTGCAGCCAGCAGCAATGGGAAAAAAGGGTCATGGGCGGTTTCCGCTGTTACCGCGCCATCATAGCCCATTGCCTCCAGTCGCCTGGCACGGCCAGATACGCCATCCAGTCCCGCCATTAATCCGCCATCAATCCGCATCATTTCCTCCTAAAANCTGAACTCATTNCCAGTGAATGCCTNGTAGGTTGCCTGTGTNTCTTTAGGCGAGACGCAGGATATAATATGCGTGGTNATACCACTTTCGGCATATTCCCTTATCCTGTCCTGGCACGCCTGTTTACTACCGATAATCGCTATGTCGTCAACTAGCTGATTATCCAGGGCCCCGGTTGTTTTTTCGCGATCTTTCTGAGCCCAGCCCTCCCTNATGGTCGACGCGACCTCCTCGTAACCTGCCCAGCTCAGAAACGCATTATAAACAGGGGTNGCATAATAGGGCGCGAACCCAGCTCGTATCATATCTCTCGAAGATGCCACATCATCANTCACCACAACCTGNTGCCGGCACACAATTTCGATGTCTTCTAACCGCTTTCCAGCTCGCTCCGCACCCACTTTAATATGCTGCATCATTTTTGGCAGCGCATCTTTTGGGAACAGGTTCAAAATCACGCCATCACTNAATTCTGCTGCAGCTTCCAGCATTTTCCCCCTCAGGGCCGCCATATAGACCGGTTGAGCCGNATCTTCAAGAGGCAACTGACGATAACCCCTGCTTTTTACCGTGACCCCGCTAAAGTCTGATTTTTCACCTCTCAACATGCTCTGTATCAATTGCACGGTCTCTTTTACTCGGGTAAGCGGTTTCTCAAAGTGTAAACCATGCCAGTTTTCCATCATGGTCTGACTCGACGATCCCAAACCCAGTATAAATCTTCCCTCGGACAGTTTATGCAGCACGTGGGCCGTGGATGCCAGCACTGCNGGTGTTCTTGAAAAGACCGGAATAATGGCCGTACCAATACGGCAGCGCTGCGTATTTAATGCAACTGCTGCTGCAGTGGTCAGGGCGTCAACGCCAGAACTGTCAGCAAACCAAAGATCATCATAACCTTCCGCTTCAGCCCACTTAGCGGTTTCAATAGTTGCCTCAACACCCCGCGGGTCAGGNAGGGTTAACGCTGTTCTCTGCGGTACCGCCATTTGGTCTACTCCTCAACTTTATCTTATANATCCTATTCAANGCTGCATCAGCCGTGATTAACACNGCTGCAGACAATNTACTCGAANCGNNGGACTGTTGTGATCGAAACTAAGTGCCCCGACATNCTGCGCCTACACCTTCGAACTCTTATATTATATCAGCACCGCTGATCGCCTCGGTTGTATCAACGCTCGATCTGACCAGANCCACTTTTGTTTTTTTACCTCTTTCATAGCGCTTNGCAGAGGTATAGACAGGTTCCATCAGCCTAGTGGCTCCAAAGGATTTNTGCTTCTGCAATTCAGATACTTCACCGTAAGTGGTCGTGCGCTGCCTCGGNGTTCGACCAGACGCCACTATCAATTCTTCCATTGTTTCCGGGGCCGTCTCCTGACCATGACTGGCACCCGCTGCCCGNGTAATGGTTTCATTCATCAANGTGCCGCCAAGGTCATTCACCCCCGCTTGCAGACAGGCTTTGACACCTTGATGCCCTAATTTGGTCCATGATGCCTGGATATTCTTAAATACCGGATTCAGCGCCAGACGTGACACCGCNTGAATCAGCACCGCTTCTCTAAAGGTAGGACCTTTCCTTGCATGCCCTTTCAGATACAGTGGTGCCTCCATATGTATAAATGGCAGAATGACAAATTCGGTGAACCCTTGTGTCCGCTCNTGCAGTCGCCTCACTCGCANCAGGTGNCTGGCAACATGGTGATAACCTTCGATATGACCATACATAATAGTGGCAGTGGTATTAAAACCTTCAGNATGGGCCGCCTCCATGACCTCCAGCCACTGACTCGTATTNATTTTGTCCGGGCAGAGGGTTGCTCGAACCTCATCATCAAGAATTTCGGCAGCCGTCCCTGGAAGCGTGTCNAAACCAGCTTCCTTTAGCTGTTTCAGGAANTCNCCTATGGGTAGATTCAGGGTCTGAGCACCCTGCCATACNTCCAGGGGTGAGAATGCATGAATATGCATGTCCGGCACGACCTGTTTTATAGAATGGCAGATATCGATATAGGTCTGACCCGTATATTCCGGATGAATACCACCCTGAAGGCAAACCTCCGATGCACCTCGATCATAGGCTTCCCTGGTTCGGCGCATCAGCTCTTCAGGTGACAGGTCATACGGTCGACCCCGTAGNTTTTCACTCATCTTGCCTTTTGAAAAAGCACAGAACTGGCATTTGAAATAGCACACATTGGTGTAATTAATATTTCTATTAACGCAATAGGTTACCTCATCACCACAGAGACTTCTGCGAACCTGGTCCGCCGCCTGACAGACATGCGTAAAATCATCACCCCNTGCCTGAAGCANCCTGACAATNTCAGNTTCCTGAAGTTTTTCTCCTGCACTGGCTTTTGCCAAAATCAGTTTTAAGTCTGATCCGGGGCCAATCCTAGGAATCTGGGTCACTCGTGCCAATTCAACCTTCGGTGGCTGCGGNGTCTCACCCGCTGCCCAGGTTTCATCTCTTGCAAAACCCTGGCCATCTACTGCGCCCAGNACCTGAGCCACCAGGCCATCATCCACCCATCGATCAAGATCCTGCACATGCGAAGGGTACAAAGCCAAACGCTCNAATAGTATTTTTCCTTCACTGGCAGTTTCAGCAGCGAGATTCTTTAAATGCGGCCATGGCGCTTCAGGNTTTACAAAATCGGGCGTCACAGGCGATACACCCCCCCAATCATTAATACCCGCANTAATAATCTGATTAAANACACCNGGACTTAAATTTGGGGGCGCTTGTATATTCATCTGTGGGCCAAAAATCAGCCTGGCCATGGCGATAGTCCATAACAATTCATCTACATCCGGCTCTTCTGCATTAGCCATAAGCGTCTCAGGCTTGGCCCGGAAATTTTGAATAATAATTTCCTGTATATGGCCNAAAGGTTCATTGGCGGACCTCAANGCCAAAAGAGAAGTGATTCTTTCCCGTCGTGTTTCACCTATTCCAATAAGGATGCCCGAGGTAAAAGGGACATTGGCTTCCCCCGCTAANCGAATGGTTTCCAGCCGTCTGGCCGGGACCTTATCCGGTGAACCATAATGCGGCATACCCTTTTCTGTGAGNCGATCTGATGCTGACTCAAGCATGATCCCCATGGATATAGATACCTTGCGCAGTTCCTTGAATTCGCTAAGCGTCAACAANCCAGGATTCAGATGAGGAAACAATCCAGTCTCATCAAATACCAACTCGGCCATATCCCTCAGGTAAGACAGGGTTGAATCCTGCCCTAGTTGCTTAAGGCCTTGACGCGCTGCTGAATATCGCGCTTCAGGTTTATCTCCAAGGGTGAACAAAGCTTCCTTACAGCCGGCCCNGGCNCCGTCTTGAGCTATCTTGAGAACTTCATNCGGGGTTAAATAGGGTGCCTTAAGTTTTCTCGGGACNTTCGCAAAAGTACAATAGTGACAAACATCCCGNCAAAGATGGGTGAGAGGAATGAATACTTTCCTGGAGTANGATATTGAATTCTGATGGGCCTGGTCCCGCAAAGAAGCCGCCACAGCCATCAGCGCCTGGTTATCCGTCGCCGCACTCAAAGTGAGTGCTTCTTCATCAGATAATCCATTGCCACGACTGACCTGATCNAACAATTCTTGGTTCTTCACCTTCATTTCTCCNCTGAAAAGGTCGCTCTNAGTCTTTCCTCAACAGCCAATTNCTGGCAACAAAGGTAAGTATGGGACCCTNCGCCCATTAAAGCCAGTCNATCTAGCATTCGCCACAGGTCCTCAGGTGTATCAATATCCANCCCAATCCCAGGAAGTTTCAATATNACCGGCTCTATCTCATTATCTCGAGCCATGCGTAAATGTCGACGAAAACTATCTTTGCCAAAACCAAAAGGTAAACAGTCNGGCGGCGAACAAACCACGCAGTTAGAACCTCCCANGTCTTCAGCAGGGACAATACAGACCCCNGGTTTTTCCCGGATCGTAATACCATCTAAAACAATATCCAGTTCTTCTGTTGANACCAGCGGCAAATCACCCGGTAGAAAAACNAGGTTCTCTACACCTTTNNCTGCCANTAACTCTGCAGCATACGTCATAGCGGCTATTAAGCCCGCATNCGCAGGTTCAGGAAGGATNGTCACTGCATAGGGTTGGCACAATTCAGCAACNGCCGAATCNCCGGTAACNACACATATTTCATCAATATAAGAACAAGCTTCGACAGCGGTAAGAACATCTTTTACCATGCTCTTGAACAATGTCTGTCTTTCACNGGGCTCAAGCACACTGGCCAGTCGTTGCTTGGCGCCGGCCANNTGNTTAATCGGAATGACAGCCACGGTACTCATNCTTGNCAAAGCTCACTGGCGAATTTCAATACATCCTTTGCCAGTTNTTGCNTATCTGGCAGGGATGTCATCACTGTTTTGACGNCCAACGGCGCCATACCCAGCGCCTGTACTGCCATCGCTTCACTGGCATCTGCGAGATCTAAAACAAAGCCATCAANCAACCCAGGATACCGANCTGCATAATACTCGGCCACACCCAATGCAGAACTGGGCATGTTTAATTCTGCCATCATTTTCGCAGCAGGTCCCTTCANGGCAACACCTGCCACTATCGGAGACACGGCAATAACNGGTGCAGCATGTTCCGTCATCAATTCAGCTGTATCGTCCAGATCCAGTACCGGCGCTACACTGACNAACGGATTAGANGGACAAATGATAATAGCGCCCAGATCGGGATCCTGCAGGGCACGGCTAAACCCNGGACACCGGTTCGCACNGTCAATTCCAGAAAACGAGTAACCGCTGATAGGAGGCTCACAGTGATCACGAACAAAATAATGCTGGAAGGCCAGCACTTCACCGGATTGACAGTGAATAAGCGTCGCTACCCGGTCATCGGTCATNGGCACAAGNTTATGTTTTATATTCAGCNNCTGGCAAAGATCATGGGTAACCTGTGACAGTAATTTGCCTTTTTTCAGCTCNCTGGACCTAACAACATGTGTTGCCAGGTCTTTATCACCCAACTGNAACCAGGTGTCACCCCNNANCTGCTCCAGCGCGNTAAGGAATTGCCAGGTCTCTCCTGTCTGACCCCAGCCACTTTCACGGTCAGCAAGNTCGGCCAGGGTATACATTACAGTATCCAGGTCCGGACAAATGGTAAAACCCAGATGTTCAAAGTCATCGCCTGTATTAGCCACTATAGTAAGCTTGTCTGCCTGCAACTGACAAGAAAGTCCAAGCACCAGTTTGGCACCGCCAACACCACCTGAAATGGCTAAGCAACTTTTTGTNGCAGCAATCATGGCATCCCCTACCTGAACATATCCAGCTGTTTTGGCCTCAGAAGTGGTTGTACACCCTGCAGATCAGCATCCTCTGGCTCGACTGGGCAATAACCCCGGGCGATGACCACTGGCGTTTTTTCAGTCGTCTGCCCCATTATCAAAGANGCCGCNGCCGCTAGCTCATCCGCTGCAGCAACCTGGGTAACCAGCAATTCTCTGCCATATAAATCGGTACCTCCGATATAGTCCTCCAGCGCNGTAAAACCAGAAACGCCGATAGCCAGGCCAACAGTACCCATGCGCCAGGCTCGACCGACCGAATCGTTAATGATCACNCCGACGTCAATACCGTATTTAGCGCTAACAGCCCTGCGTAGACGAGCCGCACTGGCATCTGGATCGATNGGCAATAACANTAGCANGTCATCACCATCCACGCCCTCTACATTGATATTAGACTGGTCTATTCCCGCATTAGCCTGAANGAAGCCCAGATTCTGCTCAACGATAAGAACCCCCGGTCGTTTTCNAACAACCTCATTAGATTCATTCAAGATGACCTGGACCTTTCTTGGATCCTTGTCTACTTCCAGGGCNAGNGAACGGGCGTNAGCTGAGGGTGAAACTGTGTTTAGATCGACATACCGGTCCTCGGCCTTGGAAACAATTTTCTGCGCTAACAAAATCACATCATCGACCTGCAATGATTCGTTGATACTCGATAAACCTGCATCAATCAGNCCCAGNAGATTATCTCCCGGCTCAACCATGGGTATATTNGGNACGCCAAATAAAGTGAGATTCATGTTGTAACCGGCTCNCCTGTTATGACAATACCCGCTCCATCTATCTTATGGTGTCGATTAATNGAAATCAGCACGGATGTCATCGCTTCTGCTGCTGCCGCATTTGCCANAGGTCCTGCATGCCAGCCTTTGAGCCCAAGGGCCTGCACCAGATCAATTACTGTCTGGCGAGCAGCCCGCTTATTACCGGTTACCAGCACATCACANGCAATTGCATGATCTTCCTGCAGGTGCATAGCGCCTACATTCTGGAAGGCAGACACGACGCTGACATTATCGCCTAAATACTGCTGGGCCTGCTCGGCTGCAGATCCGGCTTCCGGTAACTGTACCGTACCCACTTTGGGAGGTACCAAAGGAACGGTGACATCAATCAGAACCTTGCCATCAAGTGCTTGGCTGACTGAATCAAGGGTGCTGAGCTGNTGTGCAAAGGGCACCGTCAGGACCACTAGGTCAGCGAGTTGTGCAGCACTAACATTATCGTGACCGGTAACATTAAGATCTGGAAATTCAGTGACCAGCTTATTGGCTGCCGCCAGACCTTTATCCAGGGTACGTGAACCAATGTGTATTTGGAACCCTGCTCGCGACCACTGTCTGGCAAGCCCTCCACCTAAATCTCCCGTACCACCTAAAATAGCAATGGATCGAATCTTATCGGTCATATCCTNNCTTTNCTGTAATTAAATAAAACAAAGTTAACTCGTTTATCTGATCCTTGCCCTGCAGACGAGATCCAAGCAAGGCGNTGCATTATTCCCTAAGTANCCCNCGGGAACAACTTTGGGGACAATCGCCGGTCAGTCATANCCCTACTTTTCTGTAAGCCCATGGATCAAACTTATTGGGCTTATCGTNCATAGGTGGCGAAAAATCCNGNATTAACAACCAGNCNATCGAACATTCACNAATCACCGAGAAATCCTTATCCAATCTAAAACGGGTAGCCGACCCGCTACTGCAACCATACTAAACCACCTTTGCTNCTGGAGTAAAAAACACATCCTTTCGAATTNACAANTCAACNCAACCATCGAACAGNAGGGATTAACCTGAAANGCCTTAAAGTCGAGCAGCAGTCTGACAACATCCGTACCGCTACGGCAGCAGGCAAAGCCCCTAATCCGGTGATTCTACCAATNGGTGGAGCAAGGTAATGCACTGNGACGCAAACAAAAGNGTTGCACCGAGTGAAANCGTTTTGACACCCTGCCTTTTCATCGAATTGAAGGATTTCCTTGGCATAGGGACATGATCTGAAAGAATAAATACACTATCAGCACAGAGCTCNGTGCCAGAGGCCGGCTCACCCTTGTGATCCAACAAATAACAGCTGCCCTCAGCAGCNAGCCTTTTTACCAACCACTCAAAACTAATGGCTTCAACTTCAATACCATTTGCTGCANTAATCATCTGGCCCTTATGGAGCTGACTCGCCTCTTCTAATGCCACNGCACAGGCTGAAAGCAGAGCATATTCATGCAACCCGCCTAAATTNCCCATCCTTGATCCATCGATCAGTAAGGTCCGNGAATAATCCNTNCTATCTTCCANCACNAGGTACAAACGAGTATCGCGTCGATGACCTTTAGAAANAAACAAAGCNTTAGTAATAATCCCGGCAATAAATTCAACATGCCCTGGGCTGCCAATAGATGCCAAAAACCGCTTGGGCTCAACAGGGGCACTATGGCAACGGACAACAAAAGAAGGCAAGNTCAACTCTCCGGAAGGCCTGTTAACAGGTNCGGCATTATGGCTGTTTCTTGANTAAACGGAAAACAAAANAATAGCAATTTTTCAGATTAACCCCTNCGGCAGGCAAATAAGTTATCATGCTTAAGTGACTTCTTCNGCAACAAACTCTGACGCAGCCGNCAATTACCACCTGACCTGGTACAATCTCAGCAATGCCCTGTGGATGGGTAGCTTCAGCATCCAACAACTNCTGGTTATNTGGATTCTTGTGGGTGTACTCGAGCAATCCCCCGAAACTGTCGGCNTNGTGCAGTTATTGATCGGTATTCCCGGATTAGTATTCATGCTGTGGGGTGGCTTCATCGGCGATCGGGTAGACGGCAGACAACTCCTGATCCAGACGCANCTGCTCAGCGCCATTCCNCCACTATGCCTTGTCGTNATCATCTCTTATGGCCAGTTAGGATTGGCCAGCGTCATCGTATTTNCGCTAAGCGCTAATCTTCTCAACAGCGCGTCTAACCCNGCCCGAAATACCATATTGAATAGGGTCGCNAAGTCCAGGCTTCAATATGCTATCGGNCTTTCTACTGGAATAGGATCGGTAGCAACTATGATCGGTACCCGGGTTGCNGGGGAGATAGAAAGCNTAGGTTTGTTCAATATTCTAATCTTCCAGGCAGTCTTTTTTGTCATTGGNGCCATTGCTCTCCTGGGCNTACCCAAATACCCCGTTGTCAAACAAAGCAGCAAAGCCGAGACGANCCAGCATCTGGATGAGGCGCCTACAGCNTCTATGNTGTCTACCATCAAAAATGGCCTACTCTATACCTGGCNNTTCAAATTGGCCAGAGACCTGGTCGCTCTCAACTTNTTTTCCAGTTTTTTTAATGCTGGTGCCTGGCTGGTCGCCATTCCATTTATCATCAGTCGGGTATACCAGGGTGATGCCCTGCTCTTGGCAAACATCACTGTCATCTTCTACTTTGGTTCGCTGATTGCAAATTTTGGACTGCTTCGATTTATGCCATTGGCCAGGCCAGGAAGACTCTATTTAATCATGCAACTCAGTAGAATCTTTGTACTTCTGCTCATCTGGATCCAGCCTCATATCAGCGTATTNTGGTTCGCCNCTGCTTACTGGGGCTTTAATATGGGTGTAACAAACACCACATCGCGGCTGATGGTGCAAGAAATTGCCCTGCCTGAATACCGTTCCCGATTGATGTCGGTTTATACTCTGGGCCTGATGAGTGCAGNACCCGTTGGCTCTCTCGTGCTCGGTTTTGTGATTGGCCAGTTTGGTTCACTAAATGCCCTGATACCGGGCATGATTTCATCNNTTATCATNTTCTGGATCGGTTATCANTATACTGCGATATGGCAGTATAAAAGCCCANCCGAACCGGTTTATNAATAAAAATGTTAGTGATCACCAACTTGTAATAGCCCTATACTTGTACATTCAAAGATTAGATTAATGTTTTCCACAAAATCTGTGGATAACTCTGGTGATAACTTCTCTAATAAATGCCAAACCCNNCAACAATCCTGCTANTATGCTATTGATCAAATTTTAACCAATTTNTAATAAATNNTTNAAAATCAATAACTTATATANATNCCTAAGTTTGATTTATGAACTTATTCNNATTCTTTCAATATATGGGGTCAGATGTGCATAACTTAACAGTAATNCTATGAATATCCACATATAATANGTGAAANTGACTTCTCGGNCTNNAATTTCGACCANTGACCCCAACCTATTTTTCAATAAGATGACTAAAATCAGAGGATTACNGTAGATATCTTTTAGTCANGCTTTTTTAAANAATAAATCCCTGAAATGCCNTCAATGCGCTNACCCTTGAAAGACCACCTGATNNANNATGCCACCATGNTCAGACAGGTGAGCCCAACCAGATAATTCAGCATCAGCCCNGGTTTTATGCCAGATTGTTCACTTTTACTTAACCTAGGATAAGGATAGAATCCAGCGCTTACTGCACTTGCACTAAGTCATNTCCTTATCTGGGATTTCCCTTTTATACGGATACAGGCACAAGCGATGCGTTATCAGTCAACTATCCCTAAAGAAAATTCGAGAGTGCCATGTTTCACGCCAATTCAGCTCCAGCATCACAAACCTACTACTCGCAGAGATTACGCTTGCATTACCTGGATTGGGGCAATCCTGCTAAGCCAACCGTTCTACTCGTTCACGGTATTCAGGATCACTGNCACAACTGGGATTGGACGGCTGAAGTTTTAAAGACGGATTATCATGTGGTCACACCTGACCTGCGTGGCCATGGCGATTCCGAATGGAGTCGGGGATCAGCCTACAACCTCCTNGATTATGTTTTTGACATTGCTCAATTAGTGGATCAGCGAGGCTTGTCCCCTTGCCATATNGTTGGTCATTCCATGGGGGGTACGGTGGCCAGTTTATTTGCCNGTTTGTTCCCAGAGAAAACCTTAAGNCTGACTTCCATTGAAGGTGTCGGAATCTATTGGCAGAATTTACCTCAGCCGGGTTCCATTTCAACTANGCTGCGGCAGTGGGCTCAGGACACTCGTAGTCTCGCCGGTAGAATACCGAAACGCTATCCAGACTTTGCCTCTGCTTTGCAAAGACTGATGACATCTAACCCGCATTTATCTGAACGACGAGCGCANCACCTGACCGCCCACGGCNNCAATCAAAACGAAGACGGCAGTTTCAGTTGGAAATTTGATAACTATACTCATTCGCAACCATCAAGCCGGTTATCCGCCAATGACATGCTCGAGCTNTGGCAACAAGTTAACTGCCCTGCTCTGCTCATGAATGCCAGGCAGGGNTTTGAACATCGTATCGGACAAGATGAAACAGCNAGTCATTTTAAGCATTTAACGACCCTTAATATTGATCAGGCTGGCCACTGGCTTCATCACGANCAGTTTGATCAATTTATNCAGGAACTGAAACNATTTCTGGCAAACTCAACCTGAAGCTTCAGTTATTAACGNNAGACTGCAGGCCACNNCATTCGGCNGGCAAACAGCATGCAGGGAAGCGAAACAAGGTGAGCAGGNAGGCATCAACCTGGNNTATTTGCCACTGANATTCACCAGCCGCTTCTGGTTTNCTTTAACACGCNCACGACTATCAATNANAGGCCCCNGTCAATAACAGGCCCGGCTGTTNTAAGTCTCCAGCATACCGCNGTTGACCTTGAATTTAGCCCAATTCCTTTACCGCCCTGTAGGCCATCATAATAGCGTATTTCGCATCAGAGCCAGCGGCTGAGTCAGTATTGGCAANGGTAATACGGCCAAAAGGTTGTCGCCCTATTCTTGTTGAATCTCCAGGTCCGGCAATAGTATAGCCGTGCGCCCATCGATTAACGGTAATACTCGCAACATCCCTGNCAAAATCAAACAGATCATTCGGCAACATACCACTCAGGTGAGCCCTGATNTCCTGCTCATAATCTTTAAATTTCAAACCCAGCATTTTGAATCTAGCTTCNCGAAACTGCTCAAGCCTGGGAGCACCAACAGTTTCTCCATANGGACAGCTGATCATCTGAATGACGCAAGGGTCATCNGGGGTCCTGGTGTACTCATAGCCGCCCATGCTCACCGGGAAGTCCATCAGGACTGCCTGGTGCATATTNCCAGGTGACATGGCCACCCCAATTTCCATCTCTTTAATAGCCCTCCAATTNCTTAANCCCACTGTAGTGTATTGCAATGGGCTCTTAGACTGCAGCCTTAGGCCAGCAGCTTGATCTTCTGGAAGATCGGAAACAATATGCGGAATAATCATGTTGTAACAGGCCATCACCACGCCAGCNGCTTTTACCTGGTACGACCGGTTGCCATTGATGTANTNGATAACAACATCACTCGAATGTTTCGGCTCACNCCNATGGTAAACGTCAACTGCNGTGCTGTTTAACCNAACGCGAACTGCATTGCTGGGTTTATCCAGTTCTGCATAATTAAANTTGGATAATACAATCTCTTCAGCGCNGCTTCCTTTGCCTATATCGGGAATCATTTTTTTCACTAAAGCGCGNGCAATACTGGCATTGCCATCGGGGAAATGATGAATGTANGGGTTGTTTTTATCGTATACCGCTTTTTTCACAAAACCCAGNGCACCNCTGCGCTTNGCGTCGCCTATGCTCATGAGGTCTGCTCCTGAANTTGCCCAGTCCAGACCGGAATGTCGAGCCATTCTCAATACTCCGGGGTCATCAACACCTAGGGTATNCTTCAGGTAATCAAAGTAGGAGTGAGTCTCAATGTAGTCCTTCAATTTCTCTTTTGGCACTTTTATGGCCTGCACTGAGCCATTCAGCACACGAACTAACTGTTTCCTGCCCGCATCGCTCAACGGCGCCTGCTGAGCAGCCTCCTCGTTGGATATCTTT
This sequence comes from Gammaproteobacteria bacterium, assembly GCA_002697205.1. GTDB lineage: Bacteria > Pseudomonadota > Gammaproteobacteria > Pseudomonadales > Azotimanducaceae > UBA9926. The sequence goes on along the minus strand of NZUN01000072.1, from coordinate 22,892 downwards.
GCACCCAATAACCCCTCAACGTAATTTGGATAATTGCAAAAAGGGTGCCTGACGACCTTATCCTGACCAAATATTTCTTTATTAAAGTAAGTAACCGCACCCAAATTGTTCCTTTCATAGAAACCAACGTCATAGGCTGTNTTGAAGCGATGCAGNTCGACACCTATATCTTTCAGCAGATTGTGGACTACTTTATCCGCATGCAGNGGTTCGACCAGTGTCTGTGAACCGCCATAGCTTAAGCGTAACTGNCCATTGATCACGTGTTCATTACGCTTTGCATGCCCACCAAAATCATCATGATTATCGAGGACAAGCACCCGCTTATCTTTGCCATACTTCTGCTGATAGAAATAAGCCGCTGATAAACCGCTGATTCCTCCACCAACAACAACCAGATCGTAGGTTTCTCTCAATCTGGTGGTGGCGCCCCAGTTAGAGCGTTGATTCCAGGCCCGGTCGTGGGCGGATTCATTTGATCCGGGGTGACTCCCCCTGAGACCTGTGAGCGCAGGAGGGTANTAGGATGAATCCAGGGTGGCCATAGCAAATTGGCTNGTCGCTGCAAAGGGCAGCACAGAACTTCCAGCAGCAAGTAGCGTTCCGTTGACAAAATCTCTTCTGGTGATCTCACGCATGNACCCTTGCCCTACGTTGTATAGTCCATTNTGCAGCGCTAAAAGATCGAGAATAATTCCTCAAAGGCGATCATCTGGCCCCCATTAGCTGACGAAGGTACCAGAATCGGTGTCTTAATACCGGCATCAAACCAGGCTTCTAGACCATCCCGAACCTGGGTNGCGCTACCAAACAAAGTGGTATCTGCCAGCCATNTATCNGTTAGNAAGTGGGGNATTTTTTCGCGGTCTCCAGCCTCCAACGCTTTTTCTATTCCGTTCATCTCNTCGANGTAACCGGCTTCTTTCCAGTAATTGCGGTAATTTGGCAGCATCGCATAGGAAGTCAANGTTCTTCTATTGATCGCCTTGGCCGCTTCAATATCATCGTTGATACAAGTAGGAATCATATCACCTATAAAGAAATCACTACTGCGTGTTGACTCTGATATGACTGAAAGAGACTGCGCCATATGTGACCGGGCACCATTGGCGAATACCATCCCNCCGGCTATTTCTTCCGCTAAAGCAATCATCTTCGTTCTTAATGTTGCCAGAACAATAGGCGGTAACTCACCCNCCCGGGGCACCTCTTTCAGCTGGGCCACAAATTCCCGGGTATCCGATAACGGCTTACCCCCATCCAAGCCACGCTGNNTTAGCGCTGGCGCATGGCTGACACCAATTCCGAACTTGAACCGTCCGCCNGATACCTCATGTATAAACGACACGGTACTCGCAAAATCGACCAGTTGCCTNAAATAAATTGGCATAATGCTGGTGCCAAATTCAATCTCGTTGGTGGCATGGGCCAGGGCCTGGCAAAGCGCNAGGGAATCGCCAAGGCTGGGGCCAAAAATACCTGAGAAACCNCTTTTTTCGATTTCCTGCGCTAATGCTATCGTTGCAAGACGCCTTCCGGGTACTGCAGCCAAACTAAGTGCTGGCATTCTAGTCATAATTTTTCCTTAATTNGTAGCNCCAAGCNAACNCCACTTGACNCTATAACNAATTTAAATTTCANNCNGNGCCATTAACCCATGCATATGGATCAACCGAANGCGCTGANTTAGCTTAACGTGGCTCTATATGAAATCGAAGCGCTGCCAGTAGATCCTCTTGTTTTTTCTGCCAGGCCTGTGCAACGCTGGCTTCCCAGATATCTCCTGCACCCTCTTTTACTGAAGCAACCACNGCGGTGAGGAGATCCGGGTACATATCCTCTTTTACAAAATACGAATCGGCGTGGGTCTTTGTCTCAAATCGCAGGTAGTCTGCTTCTTCGTGATAATCCTCAACAAAGAGTAACCTGATAATTTCAGCNACCATTTTACCTCTTACAATATCATCTAAATGCGACATAAGATCTTCTGCATCAGGTTGCAGATCAAAGTATCGCTTGTAGACAGACCCTGAAAAATCATCCATGACTTCGGCTGCCCGCTCCAGAGATTGTTCAATTATATCCTGGTTCCGAGCTAATACTTCCATCGATTCTTCCTCTAACTATAGCCAAATCATATGCCACTGTGACTATAATCAAAAGACAGGTTCAGGACAATTACTATGGCAAAACGATCTTCGTTCTTANTCAAACAGAAACTTGCTGCACTAAGCATCGNNCTGGCGGCGCTGGGGAGCCTATTATATCTANTAGTCTTGAGCACCACAGATGAATCAGCCCNAGGTATTTTCACAGAGGGCAAACATTACTCTGTTGTAGAAAGTCCACGACGAATAAGNGGTGAAAGANTTGAGGTAATGGANTTTTTCTCATACGGCTGCATCCATTGCTATAACTTCGACGACACCCTGGCAGACTGGGTAAACGATCGAAAAGACCAGGTNCGGTTCATTAGATCACCGTTAGTGGGTAACGAAAACTGGCGACTGTTAGGCAAGCATTACTACACCCTGGAACAACTCAANCAAACAGAGCAGCGACACAGGTCATCGTTTGTCGCCATCCACGACAAGGGTAAAATTTTCAATCGTGTTGAAAGCCTGGCCGACTATTTTGCTGACGATNACTTACCTCACCAGACTTACACCAGCACCTTTAATTCACCTNCTGTCAGTGGCCAAGTAGGTCTNGCAGACCAACTGTCNAGACGGTTTAAGATATCATCCGTACCGACTCTGGTGGTCCACGGAAAATATAAAGTAGGCATGACGGTCGACGTCGGCCCCAATCGTATGCTTGANGTGGTTGANCACCTGATTGAAAAAATCAGGTCAGAAAAANGCCCCTAAAACCTGCCGTTTAAGGAAATNAACGGCCTAGNAGAAACCGTCAAANCCAGACTAAGAACCAAACCTATAGCGTAATTTCATTACAAGTGTATCGGTTACNGGATTATGATAACTNCGTTGGAAAATCTCTGAATAANCCTGNTCACCNAACAACCCAGCCATATTCGATTGCCGGGTGTAAACCAGGAATAGATCAGAAAGNGGTGCTATTTCCCATCGATAACGTAGTTGCAGACTAACCTGAGAAACCGAAAAATCGTGATTAGATCCATTCGTTTGTTCAACCGGCAGCAGATGACCAGGCANATCCGGTATCCGGTAATGATCTTTNCCCCAGGCCTTTATACCAACCCCCTGAATCACAAACTTCAATTGCTGTTTAGCACTGATAAAATACTCTAAGGAAATGCCAGGCAAGATTTGATCAGCGGAGAAGGTCGCCATATTATTGCCATCCTGATGCAATAGCCAACCATCTCTGTCGAGAACATGAAGCATCAGGTCGAAAGCGAGCCGATCGTCCGGGCGCCAGGACATATAAGCATTGTAGGAGTAGCTGTTACCACCCAGTTCCTCACTCATATAGCCCACACTACCGCCGAAGCTGAAGGGTTTAGACCGATCTGACGCCCAACCCAGACTCAAATGAGTTCGATCTTTTATTCGATAAGCGCCATTGCCAAAACTATTAAGGTCATCAAAACTTTTGAAGAATTGGCTAATCCGCAGTACTACCTCATTCAAGTTATGCAATACGCTGCGATTCGACACATGCATGCTGCCACCGGTAAACAAACCAGCACTGTTTTTCTGAACAAAGCCTCGCACATCAAACTGGTTGGTCCTAGCCCAACTTAAATTTGATGAAGTTCGAGTATGCGCGGTCCTGATTCGAAAGTTGTCATTTCTTTCCAGGTAGCCCAGATCATTGACATCGATGTACTCATCAAAATACTCAATACCTAAACGCTGATTAAGGCCCTGGCGGAACGCATACTCAAAATCGATAAATCCACCATAACCTCGTTTAACACCATCCTTGTCAGAGCTGAATACCTGGCCATCTACTTTTAATTTGCCACTGCCGGTCATGTAGTGACCATCCACACCGTGCACCACAGCATCGCCATTATCATGCAGCACTGCGGTCGAAAGTATGCCCACGGCCTTGTATGCGCCCCCTGGGTCATCTTCGATCAATAGCCTGGCAATTCCGTATTGGCTGCCAGTACCGTCGACAACGTAATCTTCGACTCCAGCTGAAACTAAAAATGTGGGATCATCTTCAAATGCTGCTAAAACGCCATAACGAATATTGCCATTTTGCCCTGTTAACTTTACTGCCCCAAGAAGCTCATTCGGCTCAATGAGGTCCTTCGTTCTTATGGCACTACCCAGCTCAACGTCTGGCGCAACAGGTTTGCCACCAATTCGACGGGTATTGACCAGCGTATAGGGCGCTCCTGTAGTGCCCACACCCTGACTTCGCGTATCTGCACGGGGGGAAGCTGTGAAGATCTGTTGCCCTTCAAGAAAAAACAATCGTTTTTCAGGGAAAAAAGTTTCTGTTGCAGATAAATTGATGACCACATCATCCGATTCTGCTGCCCCAAAATCTGGGTAAATCGTCGCTGTCAACTGAAGATTGGTTGATGGCCTCCAGAAAAAATCAGAGCCAAACCGATAATCCATTTCATCATCTATACCATCGGCTGTAATCGCAACAAACGGAAAAATACTGTATTGCTGCTTGGGTGCCACATCATTGACTTCCAGGCTTTGTAATTCCGAGATGAACTTGGGTACCGTATAAGGCAAACCGGGCCAGCCCCAACGCTCATCCAAATAAGCAACTGCTCGTTCCAGTGACATCCCTAAACGACGTTCTCCATCAACTTTTGGCATCGACACGATGCCCCAGGGGATGTGGAATTCAGCCGACCAGCCATGCTGAGTTTCCTGTGTTGCCCCCTGCCACGCGCCGTCCCAGTCGCTGGAAAACTGTTTTTCAGGCAGCAGGGTGCCATCCATCTGAGAGTCACCCAAACCCATTCCAAACCAATAGCCGTATCGGCCTTCCCCAGATGTATCCAGAACTATACCAACCCGATCACGCTTTATTTGCCGATCATCTCTGCCTGATAACCTGGCCAGTAAAGTATCCACAGGCTGGTTTAGCTGAATGCCGAAATAAAGCCCGGATTCATCATAGAACATCTTGACCAGAGTGGCGTGCTTAGGCTGGCCCAGTGTATCAGGGTCAGTAATAACAAATTCGTCGTAAGATGGCAGGAGTTTCCAGGCTTCGTCATCCAGGAACCCATCAATTTTAATCTGGGCTTCTAGCCTTGGTAAGGCGATTGTCTGTCCTTCGGCAATATCAACCAGCAATGCCTTAACCGGAGTCACCCCAAAAAAAACGATCAGCAACAGGCAGCACAGTTTCCGAATACCCTTTTTCACCAACTCTTACTCCTATGATCAAGCACAAGCTCTTCTACCAACCAACTCGTTCGCACTGGCTTGTACAGGAATCAACCATTAAGTCCTTCCTGTCCGGCAATATAACATTTAATGTTTTTTTCAACGATGACGTCAATATGCTTAATACCAGAGCCTAAAATACTGAATAACCTGCTTCTGAGATCCTGAGCCAAATCCCATAAAAGGTGAATCCCTGTATTGTCTTCTCATTCATTCAAACTGCAGCTGGTCCAGGAAACTGCTCTCTCAGGATTCTCTTCAAGACCTTACCATTTGCATTACGGGGAAGCTCATCAATAAACACGGCTGCCTTAGGTAACTTAAAACGAGCCAGTTTACCATCGCAATGCGCCAAAACATTTTCCTCGCTCAGACCCTGATCGCCTTTAACTACCACTGCCAGTGGAGATTCGCCCCAGCGCTCACTGGGCTGACCAATCACAGCAACCTCGGATACAAAGGGGTGGGTCAAAACCACGTTTTCTATTTCAGCTGGATAAACGTTTTCCCCGCCAGAGATAATCATGTCCTTGATTCGATCCTGGATATAAACGAAGCCCTCCTCATCCACTGTAGCAATATCGCCTGTCCGCAGCCAACCGTCCTGGGTGATGGTTTCTGAGGTTGCGTCAGGACGATTCCAATAGCGCAACATGACATGGCCGCCACGAACCCAGACTTCACCCTGTGCATCCGGGACACAATCCTCTCCCTGTTCATCTACGACTCGAACGTCACTGTGAAAGAAAGCTTTACCGGTTGAACCCACTTTTTTAAGCGCATGCTCAGCGCTGATAACACAGGCAGGACCACAGGTCTCAGTCAGGCCATAAATCTGGTGGATTTCAATTCCGAGATCTGCATAACCCTGAATCAGACTAACCGGCAAAGGAGAGGCACCGCTTTGAATCCATCTGATAGACTCATAGTTCAATTCCTGAAAAGGCACCTGGATCATAAAATTCAGCATCGCAGGAACCAGCAATGACGTGGTTACCTTTTCATCGGCGATTAACTGCCAGGCATTCAGGGGATCAAATTCGCGCATGACAATACTGGTAACACCACGATACAGGTTCAATGTGATCGGTATTAATGAGCCCACATGGAACAGCGGCAGGGCGGCAAGATAGCGATCAGACTCACGCAAATCACAACTTGCAGCAAACGTTAGCAAGGCCCAGAACGAGGTGGTATGACTATGCACTACTCCTTTGGGTAGTCCGGTCGTACCAGACGTATACATTATATAGAGTAGATCATCCCCACTGGCATTTTCCTTGGGTTCCTCAGTGACACCCTGTTGCCTGAATATCGAGTAATCCTGAGCGAAATCTGCTAGCCCCCTGGAATCGCCAACCTGCAGCCAATCCCTGACATCAGTTCTGTCTCCGCGTCCATGTAACGCCGTTACCACATCCAGGAATTCTTCACCATAAATCAATGTTCTGGTGCCACTATCCTTAATAATAAATTCCAGTTCATCTGCTACCAGACGCCAGTTTAACGGCACCACAACACCGCCAATCTTGACAATCGCTATATAGGACTCGATAAATTCAGCGCTGTTCATCAACGCCAGCGCCACCCGCTCGCCTTTTTTAATGCCCATTAGCAGCAACTGATTAGCCATTTGATTTGACCTGAGGTTAAGTTCTCGAAAGGTCAACCGAACACCCGAGTTACCATCAACATAAGCTTCTCGTTCTGGGTTCAATGCTGCTCTGCGGGTCAATAAATTCCCAATATTTACATTCACGTGATTTTCCTTACTTATTTCAGATACCGAGGCAAGTGGTCCTGTTTCAGATCGACTAACCTGTCTCGGCCTTGGCCCGATTATCGTTATTCTGCGTCATTGAGCACCCCTTTTCTGAGGCCAGGGAACTCTATCGCACATCGACGATACTTCTGGATATCAGTTCTTTCATGATTTCCGACGTTCCCCCATAAATGCGCTGAATACGCGCATCTACATAAGCTCTGGAAATACGATATTCCTTCATATAACCATAGCCCCCAAACATCTGAAGACATTGATCGACCACATCACCTTGCATTTCGCTAGCAGCCAACTTGAGCATTGATGCTTCGGCGGAAGTCAGTTCTCCTTCAATAAACTGCTGGATATATTTTTCAGATAGTGCCCGATTGAGCTCTATACTGGTTTTTAGCTCAGCTAGCTTATAGCGGGTATTCTGGAAGGAAGCAATTGCCTGCCCAAAAACCTGACGCTGAGACACATAGTCAACAGCCAGGTCAAAAGCACCCTGGGCTGCGCCGACACAACCGACCCCCAAGATCAATCGTTCACGAGGCAACTCATTCATCATATTGCTGAACCCTTTGCCCTCGCCGCCTAAAATATCTTCTCCAGAAACCAGAACGTCGTCAACAAACAGCTCCGATGTATCTCCGCTATGAAGCCCCATTTTCTCCAGGTTTCGGCCTCGGTTAAACCCTGGCTTATTACAGTCGACGATAAACAGGGTCATACCTCTGGCGCCAAGATTCGCATCTGTCTTGGTTGCCAGAATGATCATATCGCAATGCTGACCATTAGAGATGAAAGTCTTCTGACCATTAATTCGATAGCCGTCACCATCCTTTGAAGCCGTCATTTTTATGCTTTGCAGGTCGCTGCCAGCACCTGGTTCAGTCATGCCAATGGCACCTATCACTTCGCCTGTAGCCATTTTAGGCAACCACGCCTGCTTCTGGCCCTCCGTTCCCAGATTGAGAATATAAGGCGCGACAATATCGGAGTGGACCGAAATAGAACTAGCCAGAGCGGCAAAACCCGCTCTGGACACCTCATCTACAATAGCGCAACTGAGTTCAAACGAGACACCAAAGCCACCATATTCAGTCGCCTGGTCTACACACAAAAAGCCGTTCTCGCCCAATTTATGCCATAGGCTTCGAGGCCAAATACCAGCCTCTTCCCAAGCATCATAATAAGGAGAAACCTCGGCTTCGAGAAACTTCCTGAGTGTGTCAACAAACAACTGCCTTTCTGCTGAAGCCAATAGAACCTGTTCTGTCATGCTGCCCTCAAAAATTCAATTTCTGCCGCCAATTGTAAGGGGTTATCAGGGTAAGGTCGAATTCATGCCAACGATTATCATCTACAGTTGCCATTGCAATCAGATCGGCGCTCGAGCATTTGAGATGAAAACGCATACTCCTTAACCCACACGCTGGCTGCGTTTTACCAGCCCTTTTTTGAGAATCACTTAATCAGTACAATCAACCCTAACAAGAGTATGAAATTATGATCGCAGAAAAACTATCTACACCTGCATCTGGCTGCCGACTGATGCAGTGTACAAACCAAAACATTCTGTTCGGGCAGCCCCCGGAAGTCCTTAAGGGGGTTCTTCGATCCGGCATTACCGAATTTCATACCCTGGTTTTACTCGACAGTAAGGAAAAAGACGGTTCATTAATTAACAACATTGAATTTCCCCTTTATTACTTCCTGTTTGGGATGGGTGGACTTACTAAAAACAAACTCAACCTTGTCGGTGAGCGTGATGCTGTAGAACAGATGCTTCGCCTGATGAACATAGCACTACTGGGCCCTGATCGGGCCGAATTTGAAGCCTGGGGGAGCGAGCCATCTGCAACCAATGAATGGTTAGGCGTAGCCGCCGATGCCGGACTCAAGCGAGATCAGGATGATTGTTTACCCATGTTGGCTTTTTTTGAACCCTATTTCTTTGAAAATGGCAGTGTGACCGTAGGACCAGTCAGAATAAGCCATTTAGCATTCGACTGCTATCGTGTGCAGGAGGATACTTCCAGTACTGACGTCTTTCTGAATGAAGACCGACGGGTGCAACCAGCGTACCCGATTCATGCTGACTATAACACCAGCACTTTATCAAGATTCGGCCTGGAAGTTCTGGGTGGCGCCACCGGTTTCACACCGAATGAACCCTGCACAGGACTGGTATTATGCTTTAACGGTAGTTTCATGCTCATCGATTCAATGCCTTTTCTTGATCAGCATCTATACGCACGGGGCATCTCGAAGAATCAAATCTCTGCCTGTTTTCTAACACATGTGCATGACGATCACTGCTCCCTGTTCCCCCTCATGCTCGCCCCAAACCCCATCGAAATAATAACCAGCAAAGAAATCTTCAATATGGCCATGGAAAAACTAGCCTGCGGCCTGGGCTGGGATGAAGCGGTCATCAGGGAACATTTCAGATTCACGGAGGTAACCCCAGGTCATCAACTGAATTACTACGGTTTACTCATTGACCCCCACTCCACGGTTCACAGTATCCCCACGCTTGGCGCCACATTCACCAGCCGGCATCGGGGTCTGGAACGAACGATCTGTATCATTGGTGATAACCATTCCCAGGCAAACATCGTTCGCCTCAGTGAACAGGGGATTGTTTCAGATGGTACCCGAGAGCGAATCGAAAGGCTTCTGCACAGTCCTTTTGACTTGCTCGTTGCCGACGGGGGCGCTGGAACACTGCACGGTGATCCGTCAGACTTAATACACTCCCCCGCCGACAGGGTGGTATTTGTGCATCTGGAAAAACTATCCAGTGAATTCAATACTATATTTTCTGTTGCCAGTGCAGGAAAGCGCTATACCATTATTGAAGGCGATGCCTCTGTCTATATCCCCCTGGTAAATCATTATCTGAGTCAGTTGACTGGCTTTCAGTCTCCCAGCAGATGGTTACATAACCTGCTCGCTGAAGCACAGATAAAAAAATACAACCAGGACGATATTATTATCGTACAAGGTGATGTCAGCCATGAGCAGGTTTACTTCATCCTGACAGGCTACTGTGACGTGGTTCAGCACAATGGAACAGAATTACAGACCCTGGCAAGCCTGCAAGCAGGTGAGCTAATAGGTGAAATGGCAATCATAACTGAACTGGGGCTGCGTAATGCCAGTGTTATTGCCCGGACACCGGTTACCATCTGTGTACTCGATGAACTCGCTTTCAGCTCGTTCATAGAGGAAAGAAAACTGAAACAGCAGCTAGTGAACCTCTGGGAAAACCGGCCGCTTCTCAGCAAACTACCTACCTTTGATCTAATGTCATCAACAGTGCTGAATAAAATCAACAAGATTGTTGTTCGCAAGATCGTCCCTGCTGGCCAGACGCAGTATTTTGATGAGCATCACTGGTACATTTTAGCGGCAGGAGAAAGTGAACCTTTAACCGATCAATCCAGTTCAAATGTTGAATTTGGCTGGCGGCCCTTTGCAGCACCGAATACAGGACCCATTCGCTGCACTACCGACTGTACCCTGCTAGTTTTTGAAAAAGGTAAACTTGACATGCTACGTCTGGAAACACCTCAGCTGAATTACATTCTTAGGAAGGAAACGGTAACCTCTGACCCCAGCCATGCAAACTGGCTGACCGGAAACTCGGCCACTAATTTCGGTATAATGGCCTGAACATAACTCACACCCCGCCAAAACCCCGGGTTTCATCCGGTCAAATCTGGCCTCTTGAAAAAAGCCGACACTTGATTTACTGATCCACTCTCTCTAGATTGTCTGCATGAGGATATCAGGATTGGCAAGATCATGAAGCACGAACAGGCGTATTACGACGAAATCAAACAGAAGTTTGCAGATGAACGCGACCTGAGATTGAAATTAAGGCCAGAGGGCACGTCCCAATTTACCTCCGATCTTTCTGGGGATCTGGGAAAGTATGCTGAGGACCCCTATGTCACAAAAATTAGTGAACGAGCACCGATCAACGACTCTGTAGAAGTTCTTTTCATTGGCGGGGGATTTTCTGCGCTGCTAACTTCTGCTCGATTGCGGGAACGCGGTATTGAAAGTGTCCGAATTGTCGAACGTGGCTCAGATGTAGGTGGCACCTGGTACTGGAATCGATACCCTGGTGTCGCCTGCGATGTCGTTTCCTATGATTATCTGCCGTTGCTAGATGAACTTGATTATGTTCCCAAACATCACTATTCCCGAGGTGATGAAATCCTTAATCATTGCAAGGCAATAGCCAAAAAATACAACCTTTATGATTTAGCCGTTTTTCAAACTACGGTGATTTCCACCACCTGGCTTGAAGACGAGAAAACCTGGTGTTTGAAAACAGACCGGGGCGACACCATGAAAGCAAAATTTGTGATTTGCGCAAACGGGACACTTTCTAAGCCGAAGTTGGCCCGAATTGATGGCATAGAATCATACCAGGGCCACTCGTTCCACACCTCTCGCTGGGACTACGACTATACCGGTCAAGATCTTTCCAACTTGAATGACAAGGTTGTCGGTATCATTGGCACCGGCGCAACAGCAGTTCAGGCAGTTCCTGCGTTGGGCCAACAATCGAAAGAGCTTTATATATTCCAGCGCACGCCTTCTTCCATCGATATCAGGGATGACTGGCAGACAGATCAGGCATGGGCAAACAGTTTACTTCCAGGCTGGCAGACTGAACGACGAAATAAAGCTATCCGCCGCTCTCAGCCAACTGAACAACAACTGCACGAACGTAGGAAATATACGCAAGCAGAAAAAATTCAGCGCCAGGAAAACAACAACATTGACTACATGATGCGAATTCACCGCAGGATTGATAAAGAAGTTGACGACCCAGTGGTAGCAGATGCTCTCAAACCCTGGTACATGTTTATGTGCAAACGACCCTGTTTTCATAACGAATACCTGGCAACTTATAATCGCCAGAACGTACATCTGGTCGACACTCATGGTGAGGGCATTACTCAGATTACAGCCCAGGGACCTGTCTTCAAAGACCAGCAATTCAAGCTCGATTTATTGATTTTCGCGACCGGTTTTGAGGTTCAGAAAACAGGGATATACAACAAAATCATGGGTAAAGGCGGTCTCGACCTGGAGCACGAATATAGCAACGGTATACGAACTTTATTTGGTATTCATTCCGTAGATTATCCCAACCTGTTTATCATGGGCGGCTATCAGGCCTCCTTCCAGTTTAATCTTACCTATATGCTGCAAACTCAGGGCGACCATATTGCCGATTGCATTGCCCATACTAGAGAAAATGGTTTTGACATGATTGAACCTCATGAAGAGGCCGAGCAATGGTGGGTTCAGGAAGTAATCAATCATCGAGGCAAGACCACTCGAAACGAAGACTGCACCCCCGGATACTATAATTTCGAAGGAGAAAGCCAACGAAGACAGGATGGTAATTACAATGGCGGTATCACCCGTTATCTGGACCATATGGAATCATCCCGTGCGGACATGACGAAACATTACCGATTCTCTTAACCAGCGCCACTGCACTATCTGCTAAAAACGGACTTTTCAGCAAAAAAAATCAGGCCTCCAGAGTAAAGCCTGGTAACCCGGTAACCTGGTAACCTGGTAACCGAATGGTGTAACAGGGCGTCGGCTGATACCCATCACACCCATGGTCTGTTCACAGGATGATCTGCAGATCCTGATAGAGTAATGGGCCTGGCTGCACGGATCGCCTGATGCTTTACGAGTACATGGCAGGTGGGCTCAGGACTAGCCTACAGGCGTTCAGTCGATATAATAAGAACACCTGTTGTCGTTATTAACAGACTAGAAGGCAGACATTCACTACAACTATAGCGAGGATAAAATGGCTAGACTAAAACAATTTATGCTGGTGTCGATTGGCGCTTTAGTTTTTTCATTTGGTTCAGTCATAGCGTCAGAAAAACCGCTCGGTAGCGGCCCATGGACTGACCCCGATGTAATAAAGGCTGCCATTGCTATCGATATGACAGCAGAACAAAGCGCAGCATTCCGCTCTACTGTGGGGATCTTCATAGATGGCGTGATGCGGCAATCGATGAGTCTAATCAAACGGCAGAAACCTGACCTGAAGAGAGAATTGAAGCGGGTTTATCGCAAACACGGCAATCGAATGGATAAGAATATGCAGACTGTTTTCACCGAAGAAGCGCAATATGCCCGTTACGAGGCCTATCGGGATCTTCTGCTTTCAAAAATGAAGAAAATGGGCTCGCGGCGGTGACGAAAAAGAGAAGTTAAATTCGCGGGTACAAATCTAAATCGTTTGAAACAGCATCTCTGCGCGGCTTAAGGCACGACGGATCAGCTCAGATACGGCTGTCATCGCCTGATCGTCAACAGTTAATAACACTTCTAAAATGGAACAATCTTTTTTAGCCGTTTCTGTTCGAGCCATTTTAGCCAGGCGAACTAACGCGCAGCTAAAAAGGATAAGGCGGCTTAATGACTTTATTAGCCGTTGAGGGAACACCCCACAATGTACAAGGCAATACCCTGACTCCTGGGGCTGCGACTTGACCAGCTGACCCTGTAACGACAAGAAACGAAGACCTTAATTCACCCGATCCGCAACAGGCTACCCGTCTAGTCACGCCCGTCGCCCTGTATGCGTGCTCAGCGAATGCGCCTGACGGCAATTCTTTCAGGCAGGCAGGCGCGTTTTGGAGCAGCAGCGGTCTTCAGCAAAGACACTGCTAACCTAGGAACTGAAGCTAATCCTGGAAGCTTTAAAGGAAGTATGGCTGTTATAATCGATCTAAATGATACACTGCAACACTGGCCCAGACACTCACTGGCAGGTTGGCTTACTGCAAAGACTTCCTAACAATCCAAGGATATAACTATGGCNGATGAGGCTTCACCACCGGCGCTNGGCGAGCCGCGACTAACTAACCGCGAGGCCCAGGATAAATGGGCCATCGATGTCTCAATCNATCCGTATNACATCCCGCTGGAACAACTCGATCCATCACATCCGGCTCTATTTGAGCACAACNNTTTCGCGCCCTATTTTCAGCGACTGCGTAACGAAGATCCTGTTCATTTCAGCAAAGATAGTATGTTCGGGCCCTACTGGTCGATTACCCGCTATCAGGACATTATGGCAGTAGATGCCAATCACAAGGTGTTTTCCTCGGACATAAACAATGGTGGCATTCGCATGGGGGGGCAACCCACNGAAGAACCTGTTGAAGATTCTCCGTTTTATCTGCCAATGTTTATCATGCAGGACCCGCCAAAGCACGATGCTCAAAGAAGTGTGGTATCACCCTCCTTTACNCCCGGNAAACTGCANGAAATGAGGGAGCTGATATCNCAAAGGGCAAAAACCATCATCANNAACTTACCTGAAAACGAACCTTTCAACTGGGTCAGATCTGTCTCCGTGGAATTAACCGGGCAGATGCTGGCNTCTGTTTTTGATGTTCCCCAGGAAGACCGGCACAAACTCATTCACTGGTCCGATACCGTTGAAAATCTCGGCAANCCTGACTTTTTNGAGACGCCCGAGGAGGGCTTCCAGGAGCTGTGGAAATGCTTTACCTATTTCAATGAAATCTGGCAGCAACGACAAGCNAGCAAGACGCCGGGAGATGACCTTATNTCCATTCTGGCCCATAACGATGCCACCCGAAACATGACCCCCAACGAATTTCTGGGGAATATGTTACTGCTCATTGTTGGTGGCAATGACACGACTCGAAACTCCATTACCGGCGGCGTATTAGCACTGCATGATAACCCGGANGAATATCAAAAACTAAAACTTAACCCGTCTCTGGTTCGCTCGCTGGTACCCGAGGTAATCCGCTGGCAGTCACCCGTTGCGCACATGGCNAGAACCGCTATGACAGATATCGAACTTGGCGGCAAGNACATCAAAAAACTGGATAAGGTGGTAATGTGGTACATCTCAGGGAACCGAGATGAATCCGAGATCGATTCGGCCGATCGTTTTATTATTGATCGTGCTAATCCCAGAAAGCACCTTTCCTTTGGATTCGGAATTCATCGTTGCNTGGGTAACCGCCTCGCGGAAATGCAATTAACTATCCTCTGGGAAGAAATACTCAGACAGAAATTACACATNGAGGTCGTAGCNGAACCGGTATTTCTTCGCTCAAACTTCATTCATGGTATCCGCNATTTACCNGTCGTCGTAAAAAGAGGGTAGCTATTGTNTAAGTATGCCCGAGAGATAACACCATCGACCCTGCTCTCGTACAAATTCACTGACCTCATGCAATGTTTCGACTTTACCTGAAACTTTAAAGNTCGCCACGAATTCTACACTACCGCTACCATCTCCAGGGCNGCCCTGNTTGACTGCCAGTATCTTCAGGCCAAGCCACTGCTGNTTCAAANTGCTTTCAAACTGCGACGGGCATGACANTGGATGCCACGAATCGATCAGAAAGCCATCTTCGCCTTCAACGTAAGCTGAGTATCTCGCCCGCATCAGAGCCTCAGCCGTTTCGGGCCATTGCTCTCCGCTTANAAACCGNCCGCANCANTCNNGATAACTTGAACCAGAACCACAATGACAATTCATGAGCTTTCACNACCTANCGACAGGGTCAATTGAATACTGGGGATAATATCCTGGTCATGATGGTTCACATACAAAACAGTGGTGCAGCCACTCTGGCAAATTCTTTCGATCAAACTNAGGACCAGTTGCCTGTTTAAACTGTCCAAACCAACACAGGGCTCATCCAGTATCAGTAATGAAGGTCGTTTNACCATCGCTCTTGCGATTAACAGCAGCCTCTGGTCGCCATACGAGAACTGCTTCAGAGGTGCCTGCCATCTTTCTTCCANGCCCAGCAATGCCAGCCACTNACGGGCAATTGCNCGCTGCTGGGTGGATNCTTTCACATACAATCCAATGCTATCGAAAAACCCTGAAAGAATCACATTTTCAGCACTGATGCTGACCCTATATTCCCATTGCANCGCGCTAGACACATAACCTATGTGNCGTTTGANATCCCATATACTCTCTCCATTACCGCGTCGATATCCGAATACAAAGATNTCATTCTGGTAGCACTGAGGGTTATCACCGGTGATCAAGGTCAACAGAGAAGTTTTNCCNGAGCCATTGGGGCCTGTTAGTTGCCAGTGCTGACCTTGNTCNATCCGCCAATCGAGTTTCTCAAATAATACCCTGCCCGCATACTGAACCTTTGCATTTCGCATGGTCACCAGCGGTNAAGCAGGNTCCAGCCCAGCCGATGCTTCCTGNTCNGCACCGACAGGCAATTCGATATCTGCCNTGTGCAGATGATTCAACCTTTCCAGCAAGTCGACAACGTCAGCTTCATTGAGCGCACCCTGGGAAAGCAANTGGCCATTTTCCAGATAACCATAATGACTGATAAATGCCGGCACTGAAGGTATACGATTCATCACCAGTACAATCGCTTTGTGCAAGGCNACCCTGCCGAGTTCCGCCATCAGCAGCGCTCTAGNCGAAGCATCCAATCCTTCGAANGGTTCNTCCAGGATTATNAGACCGGAATCTGAAGCAAGTGCTNTAACCAGCAGCGCCTTTCTGGTTTCACCCGTGGACAGCTTCCTNAATCCGGTAGNGAGCAATGGCGCTAGACCGAATAACTGTATGAGATTTTCTAATCGATCGGGATNGGGGTCGTCTTCAGATAGTATCNGGCTGAGAGGCGTGCCCTGGAAAACCTCATCGGTGAGGTCACTATCATCCCGTAGTCGCTCACGCTCAATAAGTTCTTCCTGGGCCAGCAGGGATACAATCNCNGGCCTNTCCTGAAAGCAGCGCCGTTGACCGGNTATGAGAACGCCCCCGCCGATCATCGCCGAAACCAGAGCNGATTTACCCGAACCATTANAGCCAAGCAGCAACCACGACTCNGATTGNCTTANCTGCCAGTTTATATCGACCAGTTGAAACTGATCATTGAACTCGATGCAGGCTCTCTCAAACGCTATCAGGGCCTTACTCACGGCATTNCCAGANCCAGTCGACTTNNTTNCTGNCATTTACCCAACAGGCTTCATAGCCGTCATATAGCCCCGNAATGTCCGACCGATTTGCTCGACCGGATGGGANCGAATCTCTGCATTAATCTCGATCAGTTGCTGGTTATCAACCCCCAGATCGTTCAGTCCGAGGCCGCGACCAATCAAATCACTGTTAACATCAGACATGAACTCAGTTAACAATGGCAGACAGGCATGGTTATAAAGATAGCAGCCATATTCTGCGGTATCTGAGATGGTGTTATTCATTTCAAACAGTTTCTTCCTGGCGATGGTATTGGCAATCANGGGCACCTCATGAAGGCTTTCATAATACGCCGATTCAGCCTTGATCCCTGCAGACGTCATCGTTTCAAAAGCCAGTTCTACTCCTGCTTTGACCATGGCTACCATCAAAATACCATGGTCGAAATACTCCTGTTCCGATATTTCCACATCTGCCACTACCGTATTTTCAAACTCAGTTTCCCCGGTCTGTTTCCTCCAAGACAGTAATTTATGGTCATCATCGTGCCAATCCTGCATCATTCCGGAACTGAAATCGCCGGTCATGATATCGTCCATATGTTTCAGGTAGAGCGGCCCGAGGATAATCTTCATCTGCTCAGACAGCGCAAACGCCTTAAGTTTTGCCGGGTTTGACAACCGATCCATCATGTTAGTAATACCGCCATGTTTCAGCGCCTCGGTCACAGTTTCCCAGCCGTATTGAACCAGTTTGGCGGCATAAGCCGGCGCCACGCCCTGTTCCACCATTTTATCAAAACAAAGTAATGACCCTGTCTGCAGCATGCCACACAGAATGGTCTGTTCACCCATTAAGTCAGACTTGACCTCAGCAACAAATGACGACATCAGGATGCCTGCCCTGTGACCACCGGTTCCAGCAGCGTAAGCTTTAGCAATAGCCAGTCCCTCGCCACGCGGATCATTGTCAGCATGCACTGCGATCAACGTTGGTACGCCGAAGCCTCGCTTGTACTCTTCGCGAACTTCTGTACCCGGGCATTTGGGTGCAACCATTATCACAGTCAGGTCGTCACGAATCTGCTGGCCTTCCTCAACAATATTAAAACCATGAGAATAGGCCAGGCAGGCATTATGTTTCATCAGAGGAACCACCTCTTCCACCACACTGCCATGCTGCTTATCGGGTGTTAGATTCAACACCAGGTCAGCTGTCGGAATGAGTTCCTTATAGGTGCCAACGTTAAAGCCATTTTCAGTGGCATTTAGGTAGGACTGTCGCTGTTCCTTGATTGCAGACTCGCGCAATGTATAAGCCACATCTAAGCCACTATCCCGAAGGTTCAACCCCTGATTAAGGCCCTGAGAACCGCAACCGATAACAACGACCTGTTTCCCTCTAAGACAATCGACGCCCTCCGAAAATTCACCGGGATCCATAAAATCACAGGCTCCCAGCTGAGCCAGTTGTTCCCTTAGTGTCAATGAATTGAAATAATTAGCCATCACAGCCCCTCTGATCAAACTGAAGGGCGTAACTCTAAGGGAAATCGCGCTGAAGGTAAAATTTTATCGCGCTTACAACTAAATTCAGCACCCCGTTTTATGTAAAGGGTCTAGGACACTAGCCCTGAACCTTGTAAAGGCCCGCCTTCTATGGTGGTCCGATGCATAACTCGCCGATGCCCCTGATAATCATTCTGGGCAAAATGCCAGGTCGCACGATTATCCCAAAAAACAACTGAACCAGGCAGCCAGTGGAAGTGTGTAATATACGCTTCCTGGATTGCAGCGGCATAAAGCACTTCCAGTAAAGGCGCTGATTCAGCCTCGGTCCAACCTTCAAATCGTCGTGTAAATGCACTGTTAACATAAAGGGCCTTACGACCACTTAACGGATGCGTAATCACCACAGGATGGACCGGGTCTTCCAGTGCATCCGCCACCGCTTGGCTGTGAAAACGTGTCTCAACAGTTTCATCACCGCGCTTTGGCGGCGGCGTACCGAAAACGTGTTTTGCCGAATGCACTGCCCGCAGACTGCCAAGAAATTCCTGCAACCCTGTCGAAAGACCTTCGTAGGCCTTATACATACTGGAAAACCAGGTATCCCCGCCCGATGGCGGCAATTGTCTTGCCACCAGTATAGAACCCAATGCAGGGTGTTCATCGTAAGAGTGATCGGTATGCCAGTCGCCGCCGATGTTACCCGTCTGCTCGGGTTCCTTAGCTACCACCGCGATTTCCGGATAATCAGGGTGGGCACCAAAAAATCGGTTTACATTGATCTCACCCCACATGCGGGAAAAACGAAGGTGGCCCTGTTCATCAATATCCTGGTCTCTGAAGAACAGTAATCCATACTCAGCAAAAGCGGCCCTGATATCGACTTGCTCTGGGCCAGAAAGTTGGTTCAGGTCAATCTCAGCAACCTCAGCGCCTACGCCTTGTAAAGCTTTAACTCTCATTCTCGCCGACTCCTGTATAGATATTGACCGAGCGCACATTACTATCAGCTCAGGTGAAATTCGTTACTTGCTTGCTGTGCAGAGCGGCTTGGCAACCAGTCCCTTATTTAGAGGATGCTGTTGCGATAAAGGCTAACCAAAGACATGCCATGGGTGAACACTTCAGCCTTCATCCAGGCCGTCCAAGTGGTTAAACCTGATCATCTCTATCAATTCATCTACATACAGCTGACCCCTTTCAGAATACCTCAGCAATCCAGATGCTAATTTCACGCCACTGAGCGTTACCTGCCGTTGTCTTAACCCAGCTCGTAATTTTCGAAGGTCAAGGTATGCAGGATGGCTATTGAGATTCAGTAAATAGTATTCAATGCAGGCCTGCACCGATTCAAATTCTGCAACCTGGTGGGTTGCCCCTTCGGCTCGATGTTTCGGTATCACGCCACAATTCTCTGTGTAACACCAGATGCCAAACAGGTTCAGCTGATTCCTTGCAAAAGAAGAGGTACCCCAGGCAGATTCATTGGCTGCTTGCGCCAAAACCAGGGAGGGTGGTATTTCATCCACTCTGAACAACAGTTGATCCAGTAGTTCGAGCGAATTCAGGTCATCTCGATCCGGCACACGATAACGAGTGGCTAGTTGCCTTAGGTAGGCTTTGGGCTGTTCACTCAGATCACCAGGTGATCCAGATCCGCTTTGCAGTGCTTGTTTAAGCGCAACTATTTTTAGCCGCTCGGATCGAAGTTGTTGATTTGCCTTGTTTACCCTGGGTTGCAAATAATTGAAAAAAGCCTGCTTCTTCTCGCCAACCTGGCTATAGCTGGCAAAATCTGGTAATGCCTCTCGGCCATCAAACAGTTTCTGCTGCCACATAACAACAATCGATATTATGCCGAGTGCAACCCCACCTATAATTAACTGTCTATCAGTCATCTCTATTTAATTCTCCCGAAATAGATCTTTCAATTTACTAAAACAGGCCTAGCTGGCATCCTTTCTGGCCTATACCAGTCGTCCCAGCATTACAGTGAAATTTGTCTCCTTGCTTGCAGATAACAAGCTTGCAAACAACAATTCCAAACCCGCCACAGCCATTCGATCCTGTCATTCCACCAGCCTTCCTCATGCCAGGCTTCTGGTATTGGCACAACTCGACATACCAGTTGAGCTCAGGGCAGGCTCAATTTAGCTAACCTTCACCCTATATCGCTCTGCTAATGAAGTCCAGATCGTCAATTCATTTAACCGGCCCAACTGACTTGGCTAGACACCGACTTCATGTCAGTATTAAAAGACGAAAAGCTTGGATTGCAATTTTGCCAGCGACCCATTCAACGGTCAAGATTCAAGCAGAAGACGATTTTGGCTAACGCGCTAATTCATAAGAGTTGAGGAACCCACTATGACGGAATGGCATTTCGCTACCGCCTACGAAAGAATAGCCGACTCAATCGGAGACCAGGCAGCATTAATATCGGGTGATCAAACGTCCACGTGGACTGAATACGACGATAAATCTGCTCGCATAGCTAATATTCTTCATCAGCACGGCCTGGGCACCAATAGCAAAGTGGGTATCTACCTCCATAATAGTAATGAGTATCTGGAAGCTCATCACGGCATTATGAAATTACGAGCCTGCCCTATCAACGTCAATTATCGCTATCAGGAAGAGGAGCTTATCTATCTTCTCAACAATGCCGATGCTGAGGCAATTATCTTTCAGTCAGCCTATGCTCAAAGAATAGAAGCCATCAAGGATAGACTGGATCAGGTTAAGTGCTTCATTCAGGTTGCAGATCAGACTGACAATAGCCTCATCAATGGCGCCCTTGATTATGAGTCTATTATCAAATTAGCCGATCCCATGGCCCGTATCGAAAGGAAGGCCAGCGACCTATACATGCTCTATACCGGAGGAACAACCGGCATGCCAAAAGGGGTAATGTACGCAAATGGCGAACACTGTGCCAGCCTGGCTGCCTTTGGCGCGACCCTGGGTATTAAGCCAGTTGAAAGCGTTGACGACCTCCCAGCTGCTATAAGCCAGGCAAGAGATCTTAATATGCTTCCCAGAGGCATGATCTGCTGCCCACTGATGCATGGTACTGGAATATGGATCGGAGCCATGATCTCGCACCTGGCCGGAGGCGCTGCTATTACGGTTGATAAACTCGGACTAGACCCTCACTTGCTGTGGAGTGAAGTACAAAGACATAACGCCACATTCATGACCATCGTGGGTGATGCCTTCGCAAGGCCTTTACTCAAGGCTCTGGAAGAGGCCAGCCTCAAGCAGACACCGTACAATCTAAGTAGCCTGGGGCTGATTATCTCTTCAGGGGTCATGTGGTCACAGGAAGTCAAGGATGGCCTTCTGGCTCAACATGAGATGACCCTCATTGATGCAATGGGATCAAGTGAAGGCGGTATGGGCAGTTCGGTGTCCACTCGAGAGACTTCTTCCAAAACGGCCAAGTTTGAACTCAGCCCGGGTGTTCAGGTATTTACAGATGACAATCAGGTCGTAGAACCGGGCTCAGGTGATATGGGTATGATCGCCACCCAAAGTGCCATGCGCGGCTATTACAAGGATCAGAAAAAAACATTAGAGACCGTGCGGGAAATTGCTGGTAACCGATGGGTTTTCCCAGGCGACTATGCCACTGTTGAAGCTGATGGACGTATCAATCTGCTGGGTCGCGGGTCAATGTGCATTAATACTGCAGGTGAGAAAGTTTTCCCTGAGGAAGTCGAAGAAGTGGTAAAGAGACATGCCAATACCGAAGATTGCCTTGTCGTGGGCATGCCCGATCCACGCTTCGGTGAAAAAATAGTTGCCGTGGTTTCTCGCACCAATGACGATCTTAGTGACACAGCGCTGATAGAACACTGCCGTGAGTTCCTAGCCGGTTTTAAATTGCCTAAACAGATCATCTTTGTCGATCTGGTACAACGAGCTGCCAACGGCAAAGCAGACTACCAATGGGCCAAGCAGACCGCCGAGGCCGCATTGGCACAATAACCTCCGTCTGGATGATCCGGCGCTTTTCCTAGGGCAATTGCCTGACAGGAACCAGCAAGCCGCTGTCCAGAACAGACCCGAAACCGAGCTCAATTACTATCGTAGGCCCTGAGGAAAATTTATTTAACGCCCGTATAACCAAGAATAAAATTATTACGCCTGCCCGCTTCTACTAGGTGCGAAATTATTCTATAGGCCACCGCTCTCCCCAAAAGGCGGCGCCCCATAATATGATTTTATGTTTTAACTAGCGATCA
>NZUN01000071.1 GCA_002697205.1 Gammaproteobacteria bacterium | reverse complement strand
AATCGCCCATTCTCGACCCATGTCATGCGCTTTAGGAAGTAGTTGACCTTGAGGTGGCCTGCGGATGACGGCAGGCTGGTTGTTGCTATCGTCTATCCGGTAAGTGAGGTTGGAATGTCCTCCTTCCAAGCGAGTCCAGGTAAATGGCGGTGTTAAGCTAGGCACATTTTCTCGTGCCCATTGTTCTACTGCCGCGATTTCGTAGCCTTCAGCGATTTCTTTGCTCATAATTGGTTTGTATTCCTTTACTCTGGCGGCGCCGGGCCTCGATGCTGCCTATCCTGTTCCATCGGTCGGGTCATTTTCAGGAAAAACATGAGCCGGCGTTTTGCAGGGTTTTTTTATAACGTACCTGCAGTTTATAGGATATCCTATTTAAGCAATATCGGTTTGTCTATTCCGTGTTGCAGCCATTTTTTCACAGGTTCATGAAACGCATCGTTAATCATCTCATTAAGTCATGCGCGCTGGGGTATTAACGGGTGCTTCTGAGTGTTCTGGAAATCGTCATCTCACGGTTAGCGATAGCATTATGGACTGGGTCCAGTGCGGCGGCAGCATCAGTGATGCTACCGGGTTAGGGTCCACGGCCGCGTACCTATCCTGAACGAGGCTGTGCCGGATAGGTTTACGGGTCTTATTCAAGCATCTGATAAGCAGCTGTTCTCATGGTGTCAACCAATGGCAACAGGGAACCAAGATACTGGCTTAGCACGACGCCAGTCATGTTTTCTAAGCATCCACCCAGGAACAAGTACTGGCTGCGCCAGACCAACCGCACTCGCTTTCGCCGGTTAAACCCATCGCTTTACCTGTATCAAGCATGACCCATAGGCCAAGCCCCCAGCCATACCCTGCTAGCGGTGCTATACCGATTTTTAAAGGTAACTGTTCGGGTGGTATACGATTTTTAAGCATCATCTCATGCATATTCCTGGATAAGATTTTCTCACCACTGGCAGTTGCACCTGTCAGCAGCATGCTGGCAAACCGGCAATAATCATCCAGGGTGGAGAAAAGCCCGTGCCCACCTCGGCGGAAACTGGTGTCGTTACATGGGTACATATCGTCGACTTCGATGGCATTTAATTTCTGTTGTGAAGGTGGGGTCAGGGGGATTAGACTTGAGATATCTTCGATTCCGAACATGGGCATAATGGGTTGTCGTTGCGCTTTGTCAACTTAGAAGTCCGTGTCTCGCATACCCAGGGGTTCAAAATATTCTGCTTTAAAAGGGCTTGGAGTGGCTTACCAGTGGCTTTTTTAATGACATGAGCGAGCGCATCAGTTGATACGCTGTACCTGAACTGGCTGCCAGGCTGGAATGGCAGAGGTTGAGCAGCCAGTTTGGTCATCATGTCGTCGAGTGGGCAACTACCGTCGGAAGACAGTTTGGCGGCATCGTATCCAGCAGCGATATGACAACCTGTGATGAACTCGTAACTGAAGCCGCTGCGATGGGTGAGCAAATCTTCCACGATAACCGGTCTTCTGGCGGGTTCCAGACTACCATCAGATGTCAGAACCTGCAGGCGAGCGAACAGGGGGGTTAAACTTAGCCAGTGGATTAAAAAGGTTGAGCATACCCTGTTCAACCAATATCAGAGGCATAACCGAAACGATGGGCTTGGTCATTGAGCAGTTGCGGTAAATGACCTGGTCAGGGATCTCTTCGCCGGTTAACGGTGAGCCTAGTCCTGCCCTGCCTTCAGTCAGGGTCGCCCCGGAAACCTGGACTCGCCACTCGATTCCAGCAAATTCCTGGCGATCAATATAGCACTGTGCAGCCTATTGTATTCTCGTTGTTCTAATCAAAGCCGAACTCCAATTCAAATATTAGTGCGACAGCAATGTAAGGTGAGTCAAGACCATTTTACTCCTGGGCCAGCCTAACCAGCATTTTACCTTGGTTAGCGCCATTAAATAGACCGATAAATGCTTCGGGTGCTTTATCAATACCGTCTAAAATGGTTTCCTGATATTTAATTTTACCAGAGCGGATCCATTCTCCCATTTCCGCCTGAAACTGCGCTCTATGTTTTTCAAAAGCGGACACGACAAACCCTCTGAGAGTAATGAATTTATAGATTGTTTCGGTAAGGTTTCTCGGCCCGGGGGTGGCAATGCCATCGTCGTTATAATGCGCGATCATGCCGCAGATTGGAATTCGGCCAAATACACGCATGTGAGTTAAGGCTGCTTCCATTTGTAGTCCGCCGACGTTTTCAAAGTAGACATCAATGCCCTCGGGTGCCGCCTTCCTTAACTCTGTCAGGGGGTCTTGGGTCTTGTAATTGAAGGCGTGGCTGAAACCATATTCATTGATTAGTTGGTTGACCTTTTGATCACTGCCAGCACTACCAATTGCTATGCCCCCTTTAATGCGGGCGATTTGCCCGACGACGCTGCCAACAGCGCCGGACGCCGCAGAAACGAATAGCGTCTCACCTTCCTTATATTCACCGGTTATTAATAAACCACCCCATGCTGTCAGGCCGGGCATCCCCATAATGCCCAGGAAACTGCTTAGTGGTGCCAGATCTGCATCGATGACTTGTAAGCCTGAACCATCTGACAGGAAATGTTCGCGCCAGCTGTTTTGGTTCAAAACCAGGGTGCCTTCTGCAAATGCCTTGTTACGCGAGGCCGTTATTCGGCCGATGGCGCCACCGAATAAGCGATCGCCCGGGTTCATGAATCGCATCCGCCCACGCATGTATGGATCTACTGACATGTAAATATTTTCCACCAGAACCTGACCCTTGCCTGGATCATCAAGCTGCTCTTGTCGAACTTCAAAATTGTCGGTGGTGGGCATTCCCTGGGGGGGCTGTTTAAGGTAAATGGCGTTGCTTTGGATTGTCATTTGTATTTCCTATTATGAGATGAACCGTGTTTTAGCTTGCAGGCCAGCTATCCAGAGAGCGGGTTACCAGGCATCGGTTATCCTGGCTTGCCTGAACTGACTTCAGGCAGGCCGTTCATTTGAAGTATTGAGTCCACCCACAAGCTATCTGGGTAGCGCTTGCAGTGAGCTGGTTTGTTTTTATCCGGGTTCTGCCTAATTGCCCCGCCAGATGGATAAATGCAGCGGCAAGATCGTCAACCAGAAAGAACGGTGTTCTATGGGGCCTTCTGTTAACCCGGTAAAGTATGCAGAGTCTGCCACGAGAGCCGAGTAACCGCAATCCTGGTAGCTGACTGGCGTTGAGTTCAGGCGGGCGGGCACAGATCAGATGGCTGTTCTCTGTGCTGGGTGCATACAACCCATGACCCTGATTCGTCGGTGGGTGTTTTTCAGATCCGGCTGCAAACGGCTAGCAGGGGGCTGCCGCAGGGTAACAAGTCAGTATTTTTCTCCCCTGGATGTAATTCTTTTGTTACAGTGCAAGCAGGGTGTTTTAGTTGCCTGTCTGATCAGCCAGGGTTCTGTCATGGAGAGCTGTCGAGGAGCGTATGCGTGATTGGCCGCCATAGGGGTGAGCTTGTCATGAATCAGTTTAAACCTAGCTGTTTGATTAATAGAAATAAGTGTTAACGAGGTCGAAAGATATGGATTTAGGTAAATTGGGCGTCTGGTATTTTTTCGATGGTCTTTCATCGGATCAAAGTGCGGCAGCNGCAGTACGAATTGAGNAGATGGGCTACGGCACACTCTGGATTCCAGAGACAGTAGGTAAGAACCCAGTGGCACTTTCTGCCTGGTTGCTGGCGAATACCCAACGTTTGAATGTGGCAACCGGGATCATGAATATTTACCACCGGGAACCGGGTGTAACCNTGGCCGCACAGAATACTTTGGCAGAACAATCTTCTGGACGCTTCCTGCTCGGTATAGGAGTTTCTCATAAGCCTCTGGTAGAAGGNGTGCGCGGATTGAACTACGGGCCTCCGGTGGCAACAATGCGTCACTATCTGGATAGGATGGCGGCTTCGCCTTATACCGGTTTTGCCCCGGTGGATTCGCCACCGACTGTCATTGCCGCACTGGGTCCGAAAATGTTGGCNTTGGCTGCAGAAAAATGTACCGGCGCACATCCTTATTTCTCATCGCCAGAGCATACCCGCATGGCCCGNGAAGTGATGGGCCCTGACGCNTGGCTGTGTGTCGAGCAGAAAGTAATATTAGAAAATGAACCCACCAAAGCCAGGGAGTTAGCCAGGCCGGTAAGCAGGATATACCACCAGTTACCTAATTACCGTAATAATTGGTTACGNATGGGGCTCACTGATACAGACATTGATACCTTGTCAGACCGCTTTATTGANACCACTTTTGCNTGGGGATCCAGCCTAGCTATCAAGGATCGTATCCAAGCGCACCTGGATGCGGGTGCAGATCACGTTTGTCTGCAGCCAGTCAATCCAAGTGGGCAGTTCGGNNAATTACATTGGCAAACGCTGGAAGCCCTGATCACCTGATTATCAGGCTCGGTATTGGTTATCAGGCTGTTGGCTGGAAGCTGGCCCCGCTCATTTTGNTCCAGTAGACCGCCAGGCGCTGATCGGCAACGATCTCTCCTCTGAGCAGAGCNGACGGCTCTACCCGTGGGTAAATCTGATCNGCCAGCAGGATTTCGCTTCCCGATAAACGTCGCACGATATGGCGTCGATTTAAGGCTTTCGGATGAGCAACGCCAGCAGCGCCAATCATCTCGGCAACGGCCCGGATAGTATGGTGGTGGAAATTCCAGACCCTGTGCGCTTTCATGGCCACATCGACCACTCGGTATCGCTTGGGATCCATGGTCGCTATCCCGGTTGGACACTGTCCTGAAGCACAGTCCCTGGCCTGNATACAACCCAGTGCAAACATGAATGGTCGTGCCATATTGATCCAGTCAGCNCCCAGCGCGCAATGTTTAACAATATCGTAGGCACTGACCAGTTTGCCCGANGCTGCTATCTTTACAGTCTCCCTTAAGCCCGCTCCGATCAACGTATTATCAACGAAAANGAGCGCATCNCGCAGGGGACATCCGAGGTGATCGGTGAATTCGGCAGGGGCAGCGCCGGTACCACCTTCAGCGCCATCGACGGTGATAAAATCAAGAACTAAATNCANTTCCAGCATNGCTTTTACAATNGATATAAACTCCCATGGATGGCCGATACAGAGTTTGATACCGACCGGTTTGCCACCNCTTAATTGTCTNAACTCTTCAGCAAATTCCAGTAATTCTCTGGGTGTGCTGAACTCGACATGACTGGCTGGCGAAATACAGTCCTGTCCTTCGGGTATACCCCTTNCAACGGCGATTTCCCGGGTTACCTTACTGGNCAGTAGCATACCCCNATGACNGGGTTTCGCGCCCTGGCTGAGTTTGATCTCGATCATTTTTACTCGATCACTGCTGGCTTTTTCGGCAAANACAGNGCGATCCAATCGACCNTCGGGGGTGCGACAGCCAAAGTAGCCCGTTGATATCTGCCAGATCAGGTCACCGTTTCCAGCCTCATGGTATTTTGAAAGCGAGCCTTCGCCGGTATTGTGGGCAAACTTGCCCAGGAAAGCNCCGGTGTTAAGTGCTTCTATGGCGGGTGGTGACAGGGATCCGAATGATGNCCCGGAAATATTAAGCAGGGAAATATGATAGCTCTTATCACCCTGTCCAACGAGGCTGGGGAAATCATCAGCAGCCACCTGTATCGGCCTTAGAGAATGGTTCAACCAGGTGAAATCCTCTTTGTACATGTCCTNTATTGAACCCAGAGGACGTGCCGCCATTTCTGACTTTGCACGTTTGTAGACCATGGACCTCTGGTTGCGCGAAAAGGGCAGTTCATCATTGTCGTCTTCCCAGAAATATTGNCGCAACTCTGGGCGAACCGTTTCAAAAAAGTAACGAAAATGCCCCAGGATGGGAAAGTTTGCCCTGAGCGCGCTCTTTTTCNGGAAAAAGTCCATCAATCCTACTAAACCAAGGGCCAGTAGAAAAATGCTCAGTGGGCCGGATAGGGGTTGTTTGTCAACGAATGGAAATAGAAGTAATGCCCCGATCCAGGCGTAAAGTAAGGCCGAATAACGTCCCCAAATCCAATCCATGTCTGATCCTCACCAGGTTGTTTATATTAGTCACTGTTATTGCAGTTACAAGGTCCTCGTTCTCGGNCCGCCTAGCTAAACATNAGCGTGATCTGGGTTATTCACTGCATATTATCAGNNTAANTTAACGATACAGAGACCGACCTGAGACTGATTAGATCGGGCTGCCGGGTGGCAACTCTGCTAACTTCCTTTGCCTGTGAAAGTNACCCTGGGTAGATGCCNTTTTTATCATNTCAGNCAGGTAACTGNNGTGCGCTGTTTTTTTTCTGGAAAGTCGACGATCGAGTGATTTGAGTAAGGCCCTTGATTGNGCCACAACTTCGGGTGTTTGCTGCTNATCGTATGCCAGTANAAGGAGGTGTTCGAGAACAATAACNGCNAGTCTTTGTCTGACCAGTTCGGGTTGGCCTTTAAGGGGTAATCGGCTGATGCTGTTATCAATAAGCCCTTGCAGGAGCTCTCTGAGATNNGGAAGTTCGGGGTCACTGGTTGATTGCCGGGCTATTCTGGCAAGTCGTTCGGGTAAAAGTAATAAAGTCAGGGTGGTGTCCACAGCAGCTTCAGCCAGTGCTAATGGATCAAACAAGGGCAGGNTTTGGCTAGGAGGGCTTTCGCGATTCCGGTTATANCCATANGCTTTCGGCGGTATNCGTTCAGCGAGGCCTGCGGGAAGCGTCAGTGCTTCCACAGATATACTGCGATACAGGGCCGCCAGGGCAGCTGATTGCCGCTCACTCCCGACCGTTATCAAATAGGGATTNGGGTCGTCACCTTTTGTGGAATACTGATAGTGGGCACCGCCGATTAATTTAGTCACGGCCTCTGNNTGATAACGATGCAGGAAATAGATCGGNACCAGAACATTTTCTAACTCTGAGAAGGGTGTGCTCGCTGGNATGGAATTGTCGCCCAGGTTATTAAGTGCTATTTGCCTTACAGCAAGGGTGTTGTCTAATTCGGCGACAATNTCATTGCCCGAATCCCAGAGATGGGCATCACTGTGAGCGCCACCCATGGCCCTGGCATCNCGGTCAGTAATGAAGCNCAGNTTNTGGGCTTTGCTCGAAATCAGGTGTTGNCTCAGGTAAAGCTTCGGGTCNATACCCTGTAAATGCCCATAACCATATAAGATGGCTTGNTTATCCCAGCTGCCAATGCCCACAGCGTAAGCGTCAGTGAGGCTGATTGTGCCAGTTTGGATTTTCAGGAGNGGATGTGGGTAGTCCATGACAGAGCTTCTTCCTTGTGTGCTCGCACTGTAATTATGGGCTAAACCCAGGGTATGACCAATTTCGTGGGCTGCCAGTTGGCGAATTCTTGCCAGNGCCATTTTTTGAATGGGTTCACGGGCCACCTGTTCGGGTTTTGATGGCGTGTAGGGAGACAGTAACCCTTCTGCGATGAGCATATCTTGACGGATTCTCAGGGANCCCAGGGTGACTTGTCCTTTCAGGATTTCTCCTGTTCTTGGGTCTCGTACAGACATGCCATANCTCCAGCCGCGGGTACGCCGATGAACCCATTGAATGATGTTATAGCGGATATCCATAGGATCTGCACCAGCTGGCAGCAGTTTTATTTTGAAACCGGCTTCATGTCCGGCAGCCTTAAAAGCCTCATCCCACCAGNTTGCACCTTGCATCAGTGCTGACCGGATGGGCTCTGGTACGCCTGGATCCAGATAGTAGATGAGGGGTAGACCGGGCGATAGTCGATGGGTCGATATGAAACGTTTTGTCAGAGGTTCGGCTAGGGGGGCCGCGTAATCGATATAGGAAACCGGGAAATAACCACTCCTGGGATGAAATAGCCTGGATTGGTACCGGTTATCGGGTAAACGTATCAGGGAATGNTGGACCTGTATNGTGACCGCTGANCTGTCAGGTGTCACCTGCTCAAGCTCGTTGGATTGTGTCTTGCCCGTCAGGGTGATNATCGCCTCAAGTTCGGTATTGTCTGGAAAGTTACCNAACTGGGTCAGCAACGCGGCTGAACGACTTGGGTCCACGCTGTATTTGCCCTGCTCGGCAGATTCCAGGATAGAGCCAATTCCATAGCTATCCGAGAGCAGGTAGTCAGTGTAGTCAATGCGGTAGGAATCCTCGGTTTCAGATTCAACTTGGAAACCCCAGATAACGGAANTTGCAAATGCTTNGGTAACGGCCTTTATTTCAGCTTGATCATCGGAATTGGCTCTATATTCTGTATTCAACTGGGTTAGCAGTACTTTCTTGCCCAGGCGATTAAAATAGACGAGTTTGGTATCGCCCAGACGACCTCGATCCAGACCTATATCATTGGATCCGATCCCTTTAGCNAGGCTCAGCTGCAGGATGAAAGGNTGGGAGGATTTGGGCAGATCGAGCAGAATCCGGCCNTTGTCGTGGTCTTTCACGACACTGAAAAAGCCCTTTGGGGGTACAGTGGTNATGATTTGTCCCGGTTCAATCATAGAAGCTTTGGAAAAGGGCAATACNGCGAGCAGCAGGTAGGTTGTCAGACGGGTATAGTTGAGCAAGTTAATACCTCTGGAGTGGATGGGTGTTTAGCTGGATTCGGGCTAGCCTATCGGTACNGCATTTTAATTAAATTGNCCTGCATTCAGATATCCTGTCAGGGCAGATTACACATTAGCATTGTCNTGCAACCTGGGCAAAGGGCGNGCCGCGTGGCCAGTGNCTATANCCAGTCAGGCCAACATAATGCCTGGCTNAGGACGACATAACCAGAATATAGCCGGTAGCCAGTATGAGTTGGGCAANAGCAAAAATGAAAGCCTTGCTGACAAATTCCAGAAANGACAGGCGGATTCCAAATTTGTGCAGCACGGTCANTGCGACGACNGTTGATGCCGAGCCTATGGGGGTTATATTGCCACCAAGATTTGAGCCAAAGATGACACTCCACCAGTGCGCTGCTGTGGTTTGTTCGCCCAGCTGAAAGAGTATTTTGCCGAGCATCGCTGCCAGGGGGATATTGTCTGTTACCGAGCTGGCGAGTGCTGAGGACCAGAGCAGGGCGAGTGGGCCTGCTTTGGGTCCAAGCTCTGTCAGCATGACAATGCCGACGCCAATNGCTTCCAGTACTCTGGCGTGCTCCATCACGTTGATTACCATAAACAGGGTGACAAAGAAGAAAATCAAATCCCAATCTATGTTGGCGTAGAACTCGTTAACATCATTTCTAAATCTAAGCAGGGCAATAAAAGCGAACATGAGAGCGACAAAACCCATGCCAAGTTCATCCAGAAGCGGTATGACTGATTGCAGAGAAAAAGCCAATATGAGTAAAACAAACAGGACAATACTGTACCTAAAAACAGCTTTCCCGGCGATGCCATCATTTTCATCAAAACTACTAACCTGTNGTGCAGCCTCGACCTTCTCGGTCTCCGTGGTNAATCGCCTGATACCAAACAGAGAAGCGCCNAGCCAGAGCGTTAGCGCGCTNGCGATGAAAACATAGGGCGCGGAATACAGGAAGAAGTCTATGAANGCGATGCCTGCCAGGTTACCGACGATGATATTAGGCACCGAACTGATCAGCGTTAACAGCCCGCCGACGTTGGTGAGCAGGCCTTCTATTAACAGAAAGCCTAACAGTTTGTCGTTGTGACCCAGTTTATTAAGAGATACNCCGGTCAGCGAACCTATAATAATCATGGCTGTGACATTGTTAAGTACGGCAGAGAAAAGCACCGTCATTACGCCATAGAATATGAGCANTTTAAAAGGATCACCAGCTGANGTTTTGGTCAGCTTNATTGCGATCCAGGAAAATAATCCTGATTTCGAAGTCACGTCGACGAAAATACTGGCACCGACNATAATGGCAATGACTTCCCAGTCTACNGCTGGGATATAAACAGGAATTCGAATGGATTCACCGAAAACATTGAGCANCGGCCCAAACGGGAGCAGGTCCAGGGCAGCACCAGCCAGAAGTGATACGATCGCGAAACATCCCGTAATCAGGGATTTTTTTGCATGTAATTTTTCTTCCATTGCCAGGCAGAGAATCATCGCCGCCAGAATGCACGCGAACATGATAGTGATCGAGGCGTCAGTTGTATGANCTGTTTCTGCTGCNTGCGATACCGTCGCCTGAAGACAGAAACAAGCGGTTAAAATAGTTGATNTTAATTTCATGATTTCACTTTCATGANAAGGCTAGGTCAGGTCAGGTTCAGACTATGAGCANTGCAATATGTGGGAATTCTGTGGCAAGCTGGCCTGTCAGTGCTCGATGTGCAAATCTTTCCTCAGCCAGTGCTGGAATTACCAGTAATTCATGTTTATCGCGGCACAGCCATTGCCTGTAAGTATTAAGGGGTTGTCCCATGCAGGCCAGCAGTTCNACAGCCANTGCCGGATTGGTTTTCGCTAGCTGCTGTTTGCAGTTCTGGATATAGCTCATCGATTCGTGTAGCAGCTCCGTGCTCAAGGTGGCTCGGGCCNTCTCAGTATCTATTTCGGGTATTCGTGCAATGGCTTGCATATACCGTTCAAAATCCACCTCAGATTCAACATGCGTTAACCATAAAGNGCCGGAATTTGACACGAACGCAGCNGACCAGTTAATTAATTCATCACTGTTNGAGAAATGATCAGAGATAACCAGCACATCCTCAAGTTTNTCTGTGGCAGGAGCAAACCCAGGATCGAGATAGTGAGGAACNATCATAAGGGGTATCGGTGATGATTGGAGCAGGGATTCCAGATAGGTGCCCAGTCCTAGACTNGGATCGNTAAACGTTTCAAAAAGGTGGTGGTGGGTAACCATCAGATCTGCACTATGTTTTTCTATACTGTTTAGAAAATCTGATCTGGAGCCTGGCACTGGAAGTTTTAGTTCGATAAATTCCGGTGTCTGTGCAAGGTCTGCAGTGGCTATAAANTTTTGTACTCGTTTGAGGAAACNGCCGCCAGAATCACNAGAATCGGTGAGAACCAGGACCTTGGTCAGNTCAGGCGGCTGATAGTGAAAGTGTGGTTTGTCGGCGCTGCGAAATATAGATTGGAATCTGTCGATGGGNTTGCTGATAGTCGTATCCTCGTTCAGGNNAGNCTTGCCAGCTTTTATCCTGCTCAGAAGCAAGCTTTTGACACAAGCAGCTTTGTCACTTTACCTTCTGGGANAGTCTTTGAAAAGTATTGTATGAAAGCGTCCTGTCGATTTGNCGGCTTTTCCTGGATGGCTTTGCGATTCTTCTTCAACAAATCATTAAAATTGATAAAGAGGATCAGGGATGCCGCNCGATTGTTTTTGAANGATCATTATGATCCGCATTGATCTATGGTCATAGGGTGGAGATTGCCGCTGGTTAGGCTATACTCTGCGCGGAATTTAATGANGGATAGATAATGAATACATCGAAGCTTTTGGCTCTGCTGATAGGCTTCGCGTTGNTGGNCTGGTTATTATCGGGCCAATTCCAGTTATCTGGTTCCGAACAACTCGTTGAACAGGAAGAACCNCTTGCCGTTGTNCNCAGGGTTAGAGCTATTCGTTCTTTTGCAGNAGCCACTGCCATAGAGATAATAGCCAGTGGCAAGAGCCAGGCTAAGCGAAGTGTCAAAATTAGGGCAGANGTCAGTGGTAAAGTGATCGCAATGCCACGTGAAAAAGGCGAGGTCATTCAAACCGGGGANTTAATCTGTGAGATTTCCCAGGATGATCGGCATGAGCAGTTAGCAGAGGCTAAGGCTTCTGTACAGTACAGCCAGCTCAAGAATGAAGGCGTTCTGAGGTTATCCAGGCAGGGTTTTCAGGGCAAAGTCGATATAGCCTCAGCNAAAGCTAACCTGATGAAGGCGCAGGCCGAGTATAAAAGGCGCCAGCTGGAGGTGGCGCGGTTAAGAATTCTGGCACCTTTNGACGGCATTGTGCAGACAAGACCNGTTGATATCGGTGATTTCCTCCAGCGNGGAAATATCTGTGCAGAAATTCTTGACCCGGATCCGATGCTTGTTGTTGCTTCTGTAACACAGGACGAACTGTCAGGGTTAAATGTAGGTGGCAGCGCAACAGCGGTTTTTTCTAATGGAGCGGTGTTCCCTGGCGTGATCAGTTTTATCAGCCACGCGTCTGATTCGATTACGCGTACCTATCGAATAGAAGTNAGCATAGACAATCCAAGTTTCGAGCTGCGTGATGGCCTGTCTGCTCGGCTGACTTTGCCTGGACCNGTGTTAATGGCACATAAAACCTCACCAGCACTACTCTCTCTGGATGATGCTGGTGTGGTAGGCGTTAAGGTTGTCAATGCTTCCAGTGTGGTCGAGTTCCTGGCGGTTGAAATAGCCAAGGATACGCAGGAGGGAGTCTGGCTCGCTGGCCTGCCTAACGTGATTAATCTNATTACCCTGGGTCAGGAAATGGTGTTTCCTGGNCAGGAAGTCATCGCTGTCTATGACGATTCGGATGGCAGCATCAACAGGCTGGGCAGTGCCAGGTGAAACAGATTGTAGCAGCCGCGCTGCATAACTATAAGACGACGCTGTGCCTTCTACTGATGATTGTTTTAGCCGGGTTAGTTGCTCGATCGACTATCACGGTGGAAGCGGATCCGGATATCACCATACCCATTGTTATGATTCTGATCCCTCATCCCGGAATATCGCCGGAAGATGCTGATCGGTTGATCGTTCGCCCCATTGAATCGGAAGTTCGGGCTTTAGAAGGCATAGAGGAGGTGACCGCAACTTCTCAGGANGGNGCCGCTAGCCTGATTTTGGAATTTGATATCGATTTTGATGCNGATATCGCGATTGCAGAGGTGCGAGCGGCGGTAGATCGTGCTCAAGCTGAGATTCCTAGCACTTCCGAAGAGCCTATTATCAAGGCTATTACCATGTCCGATCATGCAGTGATAGCCATCAGCCTGGCTTCTGACACGGTACCTGAGCGAGTGCTTTACGNTCTGGCCGTCAATCTAAAGTATGACCTTGAGAGTTTGACAGAAGTGCTCGAGGCTCGCTTGTCTGGCCATCGNGAGGAACTGCTCGAAGCCATTATCGATCCGAGACAGCTGGAATATTATCAGGTTTCCCAGCAGGAAATGTTCAACGCCATTAGAAACAATAATCGCTTGATTGCNGCCGGTGCGCTGGATACCGGCCAGGGAAGGTTTGCCGTTAAGGTGCCGGGACTNATTGAAACAAGGGAAGATGTATTCGGGCTGCCCATTAAAGTCAGCGGTGATACAGTGGTCACNCTTGATAAGATAGCTCAGATCAGGCGCACCTTTAAGGACCGGCAGAGTTATACACGCGTTAACGGCGTGCCGGCAATCACGGTCGAAGTACTGCGTAGACCGGGTATGAACATTATNGATATGAATGAAAAGGTGCGGCGGCTGGTGAAAGANCTGACTGCTGATTATCCCTCCGANGTCAGTATTATATTCAGTCAGGATCAAGCGCCGTTCGCCGAGCAGCAAGTAACTGAGTTGCAGGGTAATATCGTCACAGCGATGGCCCTGGTGATGATTCTGGTGGTATCGGCCCTGGGTCTGCGTTCAGGTATATTAGTNGGCGCTGCTGTGCCAGTTTCTTTCCTGTTTGGTCTGCTGGTTTTGCAGTTGATGGGTTTGTCCTTCAATTTCATGGTGATGTTTGGCATGTTGCTCGGCCTGGGTATGCTCATCGANGGCGCCATTGTTGTGGTTGAATATGCTGATCGAAAAATGGTTGAGGGTATGCATCGCAGGCAAGCCTATCTGCTTTCAGCACATAGAATGCTCTGGCCGGTTCTTGCCAGTACAGCAACGACGTTAGCTGCGTTCCTGCCGTTATTTTACTGGCCTGGTGTTTCCGGCCAGTTCATGATGTACCTGCCAATTACGGTATTTGCCGTACTCATCGGGTCACTGCTTTATGCTTTGATATTCGGGCCGACGCTGGGTTCACTGGTGGGTAAAGCCGGTTCAGTTGAAGTTTCACAGCGGGATCATCTCAGCAGACTGGAGCATGGCGACCTCATGGATGTGTCTGGGTTGACTGGGCGTTATATAAAATTTCTTGATGGGCTCTTAAAATACCCCATTACCGTAATTCTATGCACGGTACTGGTCCTAATGGTGATATTTAAATTCTATGGGGAGCATGGTGCTGGATTTATTTTCTTCACGGATACAGAACCAACCTATGGTCGAGTCAATGTCAGTGCCAGGGGTAACTTTTCGAGAACTG
The DNA here is from genome assembly GCA_002697205.1 of Gammaproteobacteria bacterium. GTDB lineage: Bacteria > Pseudomonadota > Gammaproteobacteria > Pseudomonadales > Azotimanducaceae > UBA9926. Next base: position 898 of record NZUN01000071.1, on the reverse strand, counting down.
AAATACGTGATTTTGTGTTAGAGGCTGAGCAGGCACTGATGCCTATGGCTGGTGTGGATACTTATTTTACCAGTACTAGAACGGGCGGGGGCGTCAGTATCTTTGGGAGTGGTAGTGCGCCCGTTGATATGATTGGGTCGATTTTTATGGATTTCGAAAATGCTCGCGAATTGGGCACCACCTCGCAGGAAATTCTCGAACTTGCTCGTTCTCGACTGGATAATCTGGTTGGCATTAATGCTGAAATAGCCGAACAGGAATATGGGCCCAGTGTTGGCAAGGATATTCAGATTCAGGTCGCTTCCAAATTGAGAATGAACCTTGAACCCGTGGTCGAACGGATAAGAGCTTACCTTGATGAGCAGCAAGACCTGCGTGATATTGAGGATACTCGAGTGCTGCCTGGAATTGACTGGGAACTGGTTGTAGATCGTGCCAAGGCAGCGGAATTTAATGTTAATGTGAGTGAAGTGGGTAGTGCGGTGCAGCTGATTACCAATGGCTTATATCTTGGCGAATACAGACCCGATGACGCGGTAGAGGAGGTTGAAATTCGATTGCGATACCCTAAGTCAGAACGTAATTTGCACATGCTTGATCAACTGCGCGTAGCCTCGCCTAATGGTGCGGTTCCCATCAGTCATTTTGTTCAGACAAGAGCCAGATCCAAACTGGATACTATCGTCAGAGTTGACGGTAATTATGTTATGACTATCAGGGCAAATGTCCTACCTGGCATCATTGCCGATAGTAAGGTCACGGAAATTCAGCACTGGATTGATCAGCAGAATTTCGGCGGTGCGCGAGTGAGTTTTCGTGGCGCGGCAGAAGAACAGGACGAATCCATGCGTTTCGTTGGCTTTGCATTTCTGATGGCGTTGCTGCTGATGTTTGTCCT
>NZUN01000070.1 GCA_002697205.1 Gammaproteobacteria bacterium | reverse complement strand
TAGATCGGCCCAACATAAATTCTCAACAATTTGCCAATCCCTCTCGAGCCGAAAACTTACAGAAAATGTTAATTTCCATGGCAGAAGATGTTCGGGTTGTTTTGATAAAATTGGCAGACCGTCTTCACAACATGAACACACTGAAATACTTGCCAGAAGATAGACAACAAGCAATAGCAAAAGAAACACTTGATATCTATAGTCCGCTAGCACACAGGCTTGGTATGGGAGATCTCAAATGGAAACTTGAAGATCTAAGCTTTCACTACATAAATCCGGAACAGTATAAATTCATTTCGAAATTACTGGCCTCAAAAAGAAAGGAACGCGAGTCATACATAGCTACCATCACATCTGTTCTGAGCGACTCACTACATAATGCCAAAATTGAAGCTGATATCTCTGGTAGACCTAAGCATATATATAGCATCCATCAGAAGATAAATCGCTACGCTTCCCAAGGAAAAGATTTCAGCGAAATCTATGATCTTTTTGCGGTGAGAATCTTAGTGAAAGAAGTTCCTGATTGCTATCGAGCTCTTGGAGTAGTCCATTCTTTGTGGAGACATATACCAAATCAAAGATGCAAGACTGCTGCCACGGCCAATCCAACGTCCACGAATTCCTGTTTGGGTTGCAGCTATGCTGCCAGCAAAACCAGGGCAACGCAGAGCTGCACAATGGGATGGTATCATGCCCCAAGTAATGCCGGTGATGGTAAACGAGTCGCAGGATATTTCGAACTTGGATATGCGTGTCATTATGGAGCCCAGCCCGGAACAGATCCGAGAAGTGCTTGAATTCACATCACCTCTTCGTAATACAGATGATCCATTTGATGTCGTGGTCTCAGCCATAAGCTATGGCCTGGATAAGGATGTCGCCCGCAAAAAATTGCAATCCTTCAAGGATGCCGGCACCACCTGGTGGTTGGAGTGGCTGGAATGCGGCAAGCCCGACTCTTTAGCGGAAGTGCGAGAACAGATTATGGCAGGCCCACCAGCAGGTTGAGAATTTGTTGTTGTAAATAGTGATGGCTCACCCATCAAGCCAAATCCGACATTATATTTATTTCTAATACTAAAGGAGATCCACATGCCCACCCTGGTCATGACAGTTCCCGTTCCACCGGGGCAAACAACCGCATTGGAACAGCATATTGCAGAGGCTAGTGAGCACCCAGATTTTGATAAGACGCTCAAGGGTTTTGGCATATTACATGAGAGTTGGCATATACAGGAAACGCCACAAGGAGACATACTTATCCAAGTATTTCAAGCAGATAACCCAAATGAAATGCTGGAGGCATTTGGCCAATCGCAGGACCCACTACCGGTCCTGCAAAAACAATTTCTTAAGGAGACGCTGGGCATCGATCTTTCTGAGCCACCGCCCGGGCCTCCCCCGAGAATTATCTTTGAGTGGCCGTAGCTGACTGACCACGGCTGCATAAGCATTGTATCACCTCGGATCATCTAGTTGTCAGTGGTGCATTAAGTCAATGTTAATAGGACGGAAGGAACATATTCATGCCAAGTAACGTCGTAAAAGATATTGTTATACCCAAGTGTTCAGGCAAGACAATGAAAGTCGAAAAAGGCCAGGTATTTCGTGTCATCGCACATGAAGGTAAGCAGGTAGCCGATCTTACGTTTTTGAATGCCCATAATTTTAAAGAGCACTTCGCCGCCGAGCACTCTGCAGTGTTAAATAGCATGCAAGGGACGGGTGGTTATTATCGCATCACAAAACTCTACTCCAAACCGCCCTATGAGAATGTCATGGCCACCGTCATCAGTGACAGTGTGGGTAACGGTGTTAGAGGAGGAGAACGGGCAGGACATTTCATGATGTGTCACTGCTCAAATCGATTATTGAATCACCTTGGCATGCCAGGAACCCGGACTTGTAGTGATAATTTTGCTGATGCCTTTAAAGAGATTGGCCTGAATCAGGAAGATACCTATGACGAAACCATTTTTAATGTCTGGATGCAGTCGTGGATAGGTGAAGATGGCGGCATGTGCTCTGCCCCGCCACTGGCAGAAATCGGTGACACAATAGATTTTCTGGCAGAGATGGACATTATTGCGGTTATTTCGGTCTGTCCAGACGAAACCAGCCCTTGTAACGATTTTAAAGCTAAATCTTTGAGGTTTCAGGTTTTAGAAGGTGAGGAGTAAGTAATAATGTCTGCAAGCGTAATAAGTGACTTTATTGTACCCAAAAGTTCAGGTAAGGCCTTCAAAGTCAACAAGGGGCAATTACTGCGCGTCATAGAATGTGAAGGTAAACAAGTGGCCAGTCTCATGTTTTTCAATGCACATAATTTCAAGGAACAGTTTATGGCTGAGTTTTCCGGCGGTCTGAGTTATTTCCAGCCACCCGATTTAGGCCGTATCGGTAGTCATTACAGACTAGGAGAACTCTATTCCAAGGTGCCTTACGAAAATTTAATGTTAAGGGTAACCGATAATAAAATTGGCGATCATTTTCTCGGGACCCACTGCACAAAAAAAACAATGGAAATACTGCATGCACCGGGAAATCGAAGCTGTAGTGACAATTTTGCAGAGGCGCTACGCGAGTATGGCCTGCAACTTGAAGATATATACAGCCCCAGTGTGCTCAATGCCTTCGCAAATATCACTATCGACCAAAAGGGTGATGGCAGCATACACGTCAAACCACCTCGCAGTGAGCAGGGCGACTATATTGAATTTCTGGCAGAGATGGATGTTTTAGTAGCCGTTTCTGCGTGTCCGGATGATCAATCCCCCATCAATGATCACGTCTGTAAAGCCATAAAAATCCAGATTTTGGAAGAACCATAAAGGACTGGATCAGTAAAGAATAACGCATACTGGATATCACGCGGCGAACATAGGAGTAGAAAGGCGTTGATAATTACGCGGGGCCGCGTCCTAACAAATTCTCTTAATATGTTTATTACCTGAATGTTGATAAGCTATCTTCAATTCTCGACAACTGCAGTTCACCCTGTGTTGTTATCGATCTTGTGTCTACAGCAACCTCGCTGCTTAGTCCTGAAATTCAAGACAATTAACACCAACATCGAAAATACCGTAATATTCACTTGATAGGTGGTGAAAAAAATGCTTAAAAATTGTGGAATGATTGCCCGTCTTTCGTTGCTGTTACTTCTTTGCTTGGTGACATCCGCTGGATTCGCCCAGACAGAAAACCGATACAGCGGACCAATCATTGATATGCATCTGCATGCGTATACAAATGAGGATTTTATGGGACCTGCTCCCAATCCCGCAACAGGTAAGCTATCCGTCAAAAATGCCACTGAACATCGTCAACATACCATTGCGATCCTGAAAAAGCACAACATTGTAATGAGCGTAGTCGATGGTAAAACCCCTGCCGCTGTCGATCAATGGACCCAGATATTGGGAGATAGCGTAATGACAGGACTTCGAATTGAGGACCCAAAAGAAGAACTCGACCTTAATCTTTTCAGGGAATGGGTAAAGAATGGAGATATAGATCATTTTGGAGAAATTGGAACAATCTATGCTGGTTATTCACCTTCGGATCCTATCTTTAATCCTTACTGGGAAATTTGTGAAAAATTCGATATTCCCGTCAGCATACATACTGGTGGTAGCTACCCTGGAATACATACGAGTAATACAGCTTTTCGGCTACGCAATGGGGACCCATTCTTGGTTGAAGACATTCTCGTAAACTACCCTAAATTAAGAGTATATTTAATGCACTCCGGTTCACATTTTTATGAGCAAACGGCAAAGTTAATGGTGCAGTATCCAAATCTCTATACTGACATCGCTATACTAAACTGGTACCCCAACGCTGCCGTTTTCCTCTCTCCATTCTTAATATTAGCAAAAAAATACAAGGTGCTTGATAGAGTCATGTTTGGTACCGATCAAATGATATGGCCAGAGGCAATCGAAATGGCAATCGAAAAGGTGCAGTCACTCGAATTTCTGACGCTCAAGGAAAAACAAGCTATTTTCTACGAAAACGCTGCCAGGTTTCTAAACCTCAGCAAGGAGAGGATTGCCAAACATCAAACCCAGAAAAGATAATCCCGACTAAAAATTGACCAAGCCGGTTATGTTACAAGTATTGGTTAACTTCGAACTATGTACCATAAATCATTAAAAACAAAATGATTGTAAAACCCTGACCTGGAAACTCCAAATCATATTAGGACAAGAAAATGACTGAATCTAACGCACCACTCTCATTGGCAGGAACACCGGCTGCACCACCGTTGGGATATTACAGTTGGATGCTCGGACAGGCCGCACGAGAACCTCTTTACGTCATGGCAGTCATTTACATATTCTTTCCCTACTTCAGTAATGTTGTAGTAGGAGATCCGGTTCGAGGTCAGACTCTCATAGGATTTCTNCAAGCCAGTTCAGGCCTAATCATGGCACTTACNATTCCATTCCTGGGNTCAATTGCGGATAAAATCGGTCGACGCAAACCTTGGATTATNAGTAGTCATATTGTTATGGGTTTAGTGGCNATCACTTTTTGGTGGATGCTCCCAGNGGGNGGTGGTCTNGCCTTGACCACGAGTCTCTTNCTGTTANTTATTTTTNTAATNGCCTTTGGTTATGCCGAAGTTTTTCATAACGCCATGCTGCCNAGCGTTGCCCCAGCAACCAAGGCGGGAATGCTTTCAGGNCTGGCNTTTTCTGCNGGTAACCTGTGTGCNATNTCNTTCATGCTNNTCATNCTGATTGGTTTCGCNCTACCGGGNACNCAGGACTGGTCCTTTTTACCAGACCANGCNCTTCTNGGAATTGANCAGTCTACNTATGGACACAATCGAATTGTCGGGCCCATTGGNGCAATTTGGCTGTTCCTCGCCACAATNCCGCTAATGCTCTTTACCCCGGATGGCGTTGCCTCAAAACANTCTCTANCCACCGCTGTGTCGCAAGGGTTGAAAGATGTGNTGACCACCATTCGACAACTGAAACATTACTCNAATATNGCCACCTATCTATTGGCTCGTATGTTTTATAACGATGCTGTTATGGGCGTNGTCATTTTTAGCGGAGTTTANGCTTCTGGTNCTTTTGGATGGGATGCAACATCAATGCTGCTACTCGGGCTCTGCACAACTGCATCTGCAATGTTTGGCGTCTATCTGGGTGGCCTGCTCGATGACAAGCTTGGCTCCCTAATCACGCTAAGACTGGCTGTCGTCCTGGCTACGCTGACTTTACTAACTTTGGTATCAATGCAGCCCAATACAGTGCTTTTCGTCATTTCCGTCAGTACCGAGCCGGTCTGGGCGTCTCCCTACTTCAGGACACTAGCCGAAATACTCTACTTCGCAGCCTTCCAGATATTTGCTGCATTGGCCTTAACGAGTCTTTCGGCCTCACGAACGTTCATGGCTCGGATATCACCCCCGGAGAAAGCAACCCAATTTTTTGGACTCTACGGCTTGAGTGGAACGGTAACGCTGTTTCTTGGTCCCTTGATGGTGGCAAGTACAACAGACTGGTTCCAGTCTCAGCAACTGGGATTTGCCTCACTCATAGTACTGATGGTGATCGGCACTGTGTTACTGTTTAGAGTAAAACAGGAACAATCAATGATCGCTCCAAATAGGTGACACCAGCTGGTGCATATCGTCGGCCTAAAGGGGACATCTTGGATCACCCGGCATTCACAAAACCTCGCACAATGAACCGATGAGGAAGGCACAAAACCTTCGACTAGTAAGATAGACAGGAGCTACCCTATGCAGAAAAGAACCTTTTAGCAAACAGAGTTAGGTGGTGCCATATGGGCTGACGTCACACAGTGAGACACTTTGTTAACGCGTTCTTAAGATTTCCTCGAAAGATGCCATACTCTGGTAATGAAATTCGTTATGCAGGTTGTGGTTCTAACGGCTTTGGCACTCCAGGTACAGGCCGAAGTTGTCGTTCATTTCCTGGGAACGGGTGGCCCCGAGATTACCAAAAACCGCCAGGGCGTTGCTACGCTGATTGAGGTGCCAGGAAACAAGTTCCTGTTTGACGCTGGTCGTGGTGTGTTACAGCGAATGGGTGAGAGTCGCATCAATTTACCTTTAGTAAGAAACGTATTTCTAACACACCTGCACTCCGATCATATCGAAGGCTTGCCTTCACTATGGATGACCTCGTGGTTCATCACCCAGAGGAATGTCCCCATGTCTTTCTGGGCGCCGCCGGGCACGATACAAATGATTGATGGCTTACAAGCCTTCATGTCTCATGATGTGGTGGCCAGGGTGAATCCGGTGGTAAAACCAATCGGTATCAGGACGATTTTCAAGGAAATCACTGAAGGGGGTAATCTTTGAAGATAAGACAGTTCGAGTATCAGCGATTACAGCCGAACATGGTGATGGTAATCCCGCTGTTGCCTATCTGTTCGAATATGGAGGTCATTTCGTGCTATTGACCGGTGATTCCACCTATAGGCCAACTTTCGGCAGGGTTGCCAGGCAGGTCGATGTGACTATCTGCAATGTTTACGCGCCGTCATTGGCACTGCTGGCCAATCTTGATGATTTAGAGGAACCCATTCCAACAGTGGTCCGGGCAGTTTCAGAAAAACTGGCATCACCCAGGCAGGCGGCACAGATGTTTATCGAAACCGGTGCAAAAGTAGGGGTTTTTACACATAACATTTTCTATGATTCTTCTGCGGACGACATTATACAACGGGTCAGGAAGGCAGGATTCCTGGGAGAAATCCATATTGCCAACGACCGGGAATACATGACCCTCGGTACCGAGATCCGTTTTCACCAGCCTATGCCGGTGCCAGATGATCTGGAGATAAACTCCCTTAACTTCAAGCAAGTACTAAAAGCAGACTGATCAGCTACAAATTCAGTTTAAGCCGGCAGGCTAACGCCTGCTCTTTCATGGAACCCAGGTTTACCTTTAGTTTTAAGCCTGTTCAGGGTCATTTGAGACAGCATCTTATGGTCATTTAATACGTTTGAATCGCGCCCACCTCTGACCTTGCCAGTTGGTCTCCTATCAATGCAGAATCGACTCCTTTGCGAACAGAAAGTGATCAAAAATAATCAATTATGGCGATATTCTGAACCTGTAGGAACACAAAGCGTGTACAATTCAATGTGCTAGTAACAGGGAAACAAAATGGCTAACGAGATGGAATTTATCGAGGGCCTTTTTGCCAAGGCCCCACATGAAAATGCTCCGGGTTTTGTCAAGGCAAAAGTCAATATCAAGCGCAATGACCTGATTCAGTGGCTATCCGCTCGCGACGACGAATGGATTAACATTGACATCAAGGAAGCCCGCTCAGGCAAATGGTATGCCTCAGTTGATAAATGGCAGCCCAACGAAGTAACCGATGCTTCTGCCGTACAGACACCACCACCCGTGAGCGTGCCAGCAGGATTTGATGATGGCCCACCCGAGGACTATCAGGAGGGAAATTTAACCGATGACGATATCCCTTTCTGAGACCATAGCAGCCTACGGAACCGAATCGACCTTATGGCTGCTACACTCGAGCTTAGCGTCGACATTACCCAGTATTGAGGAACACATAGAGCGGTCTATCCAACAACCGGTAGAAGTGCCGCCTATCGCTTCAAAGTCTCCCTGGCAAACGCCCTGACATCTTCAACCAGCAAATCTGGCTGTTCTAATGCCGCGAAATGGCCACCTGCCGGCATATGAGTCCAGCGCTGGAGATTAAAGATCCTTTCAACATAAGAGCGCGGTGGCCATGTCGACATCTCGGCCGGGAAAAGGGCCGCGGCTGTTGGCACTTGGATGCGCTGGAAATCCTCAGGGAAAAATCGACCCCCTTCTTCACGCCTGCCATAGTAAATCCATGCTGCCGTATTAAAGCTCCCGGTCAGAATGTACACCATGATATTGGCCAACAGTGAATCTTTTGAATATACACTTTCGATATCGTTAGCCTTGATATCAGACCAGGCATGGAATTTTTCCAGTATCCAGGCAGCCACACCCACTGGGCTGTCCATCATTGCGTAGCTGAGCGTCTGGGGTTTGGTTGCCTGCTGGGTTCGATAGCCCTCCTGCAGGGCCTGGTCCTTGTCAAACTTATTCTGCCAGGACCATTCTTCCTCGGTCTGTGGTCCATCAGCAAGGCGCATAGTAAGAATATTCAGATGAATTCCCTGGCACGACGCGGCGTGATCATAACCAAGCCAGTTAGCAATAGTTCCCCCCCAATCACCGCCCTGGGCCAGATAACCGGTATAACCGAGCTGTGCTGTCATCAGTTCGTTAAAAATAGCGGCCATACGCCGCGGACCGACAGGTCTTGCTGGCGCTCCGGAAAAGCCGAACCCAGGCAGGGAAGGTGCCACCACATCAAAGGCATCTTCGATCTGCCCACCAAAACGCTCAGGGTGGGCGAGTTTCTCTATGATCCCCAGAAATTCAACAACAGAGCCAGGCCAACCATGGCTGATCAGCAAAGGCCGGGGGTTGGGCCCACTACCCTTCTCATGAATAAAATGGATATCAATGCCGTCNATTGNAGTCATAAAGTTGTCATAGCGATTGATCTCATCTTCGCTACGGCGCCAGTCGAATTCACTCACCCAATATCGGCATAGCTCTTTCATATAACCCGTATCAGTACCATAGCCCCAGCCACCGATATCGGGCATATCATGCCAGGGATAACGATTGACCCGAGAATAAACCTCATCCAAAGCACTTTGCGGTACCGCGAGACTAAATGGCGTAATCATTACTTGCTGTGCCCGTGATATTTCCCGATTGCCAGAATACGCTGCGATGTAAAAGGCTCTTAATTGTTGAAGCTTATTTGTCTAGGCTTAATTGTCTAAACTCATTTGTCTAAGCCTAACAACACGCTATTGCAGAGATCTATTTGCCGCTCAAACAACCCGCGCTCTNCACCGCATCACCTGTGCCGCTTTAATCAGTACTGTGGTTACGATCTGTAATTCATTTTTTTCTGGTATCAAGTCTACCCCATCAGATTAATCTAACCCGTAGCAAAGNTCATGTAAACGGCAGGGCAGCAGAATTGCCTTCGCAGCTCCCGCTCGTAGTAGGATAGTCAATACCATCCTACCTTGGGTCAACAGATGACATCTTCATTTATCGTAATCGTCCGCTTCCAGACGACGCCAGAAAACCAGGAAAGGGCATTGCAGCAGATCCATGGTTATGTCGAGTCCTTTCTTCGCCATTTCAAAGGTTTCCGGGGAAGCACNCTGCACTGNGCCAACAACGGCAGCAGCATTGTGCATTATGCAAGCTGGCAGCAAGAGGCTGACTTCAGGGCTTTTGCTGCANANGCCGCGGGCCATCCGGACCTGGCAGCAATACGCGCCTATCAGCCAGAAGCTGACTTTTACAGCATAGCGCAGCAGTATCCTGCAGCAGGTAGCAATCCCTAGCANNGATGTTATTGCTGTGAGCGCCAAGCCAGCNNCGAACNCCCGNTATCAGGCCAGCAACCGGTCAATCCAGGTTTTGAGTTCCGGTTTTGTTTCCAGTCCAAAACCGGAAGCATCGCCTGCGCGCACCCTGCCCTGGCCATCCAGGCAGCCGCTGGCATAACCACCAAAAGGCTGGAACACACCCGGATAGGCCTCACAGCCTGCCAGACCCAGGCCCAGTACCGCGTGGAGGTTAATCATATGCCCGCCATGTGGATAAACAGACTTTCTTGAGTAGCCATTGGCTTCCATAATCTTAATCATTCGAGCCAGTTCGGTGATGCCATAGCTCAGGCCAGGATCCATCTGGAATATATCCAGACCAGNCCGCATACCACCATAACGAATGAGGTTGTGAACATCAGCGCAGGAGAACAGGTTCTCACCTGTGGCAATAACGCCACTATAATGCTCGATAATTTCACGATTTAATGCAAAGTCGAGAGGGTCGCCCGGCTCCTCGAGCCATTTAAGCTCATATTGACCGAGTTCCCTGGCATAGGATCGCGCAGTTTCAAGGTCGAAGCGNCCATTGGCATCNACGGCAACATGCGCGCCGCTTCCGGCAATGGCGATGNTCGCTTCGACCCGCTTGATATCCTCGGNGAGGCTNGCNCCNCCTATCTTAATTTTGAANTCNTGATATCCCAGATCCTGATACTGTCTGAGTTCATTAGCTAAACCGGCCAGGCCTTTGTCTGGGTGATAATAGCCTCCAGCCGCATAGACAGGCACCGTATCCTGGATGAGCTGATTATNGAACTGCCTGGCAATAAACTGGCAGGCCGGCTCGCGNGCCAATTTAGCATTCAGATCCCAGATGGCCAGCTCCAGGCACCCTACCGCTGCAGCTCTATCACCATGACCGCCCGGTTTTTCATTGGCCATGACGCAGGCAATCACCTTATCAGGATCAAACCCTGAACCATCCCGGTACAGCAGGGAATCAACTGGCGCNTGACCTTACTCTCGGGAAGAAGCGTTCCTGCAGCAGNCCAGCCTGGGCAAACCGGCCAATGGAATTAAAGGCCACCCCCGATACCGGCCTGCCATTACGTACCACATCGGAGATAACGGCAACCAGCGAAACCGTATGGGCAGAAAAGTTNACCAGCGAATTGGCAATATCACCCTGNAGAGGTACTGTACATTCCCGGAGTTCAACGATTTTCATGNGTCCAACCGACAGTTATAGGGTTGATGGGGCCAGTTGTTTTTTTGCTACCCTGTTGTTTTATGACTACGCTATAGTCACAGTCATCACGCTGAACATCAGTAAGGGTGTCAAAAATCAAGCATTAGCGCAGTTTATGGGATTATAGCGATTCCGTCAGTTTTCGCATATCAGTACCCAANTGNNTCAACTGCTGGCGAAGAATGAAGCGATCCCAGCCGAGGCAGAAGTGCCTGACGCCGAGGTCCATATANCGCTTAGCCTGTTCAACGGCGCCAATTTCAATCCTGGGATGAATACCGTATTCAAGGGACTTGGCAATGACCTTTTCCTCGTAGATACGGATCTTCGGCGAGCGCTGCAGNCCTGGNTCACCCATGGAAAAACTGAAATCGGCCGGACCCCACTGGGTCATATCAACGCCCTTGGACCGGGCCCGCTCAAGNATCGGNTCGAGATTTTCAAGCGCCACTGCCTTCTCCAGCATGATGCAGAAAACAACCGACTGCAGGTCCGTTAAATAGGCCTGGGTATCGTAACTCGACAGTGCTGGTCGGCGTAACTTAACCCCCATAAAACCCTGCTCATCGGGCGTATCAGGACGAATGATACGATGCGCAATATCGACGTCTTCTACTGACCTGATATCGGTAAACAGTACGGCTTTAAAACCGGCGCCCATTGCCGCCTGAGTGACAAACCCNTGGTTTTCCTGATCCGGTTTAATCATCAATGGCAGATTACCGCATTGACCTGCTCTTGCNAGGTTATAAAGCAGGGGCATATCAAAAGCTGANTATTCTGCTGTAAATTCACCGTAGTCAAAACAACCNGTATCGCCNATGAGNTCCGGGATATCAGGGTCCGTAAACATGAAATGGGTGCCCANGGTAGGCTTATTTGCGTCCAGCAGCGTCCTCAAGCTATTGTCCAGTACCATATCAGCGCGCTCCTCTCCTAAAAAACATCATTCAAAAAATACCAAGTAAAAAATNCCCCTGGTGACATNACNCAAAAACANGTCNAAAAAANGAACATGGTCACTTCNCTTACTGCGCATATCGCTAACCGGACCCCNGGGTCNCCGTTAAATGTGTCAACCCTGTACCTCGNTCCGGCAGAAACTGCCCGGGCAGCTAAACCNGGTTATCCGACCCCAACACCGTTGGAAACANGTGCCCGTGTAAGCGCTCCCCTGCCTCCAGTCCATGGTCGGGTGGCAGCGGCATGGTATNNGGNCTGGGATCATAAACTACGTCCTCACCCACCCAGCGGCTTGCCAAGGCACGGCGATGCCTTGTCATTGATTGATTGCCGCCCGAACCATGCACAATCAGCGGATGAAAAATTAATATATCACCGGGCTGCATATCCCAGCTGAGGAGATCATAGTCGTCCCGGTTAGCTTCAATATCAGGAACATCTTCAAGTTCCGGGTTAACCATGAACTCCGAATAATCCGGTGTGATTGCCTTATAGCGGTTATCCCAGNGATGCGAGCCCCTGATGTATTCCAAGCCACTGGATGCCTTGTCCACCGGNTCCACGGGAATCCAGATACTGATAATCTCNCTGCCTCTGATNGGCCAGAAGGTGAGATCATGATGCCAGGGCGTGGGCACATCAGCACCAGGCGCCTTCAAGAACAACTGGTCATACCAGTGCTTCACGATCCTAGNGTTCATGGCTTGCTGCGCCAGGTGCGACAGTGGTGACTCNAATANCAGGNCTGCNAATGCCTNNTGCTTGCGCCACATGAACAGATCGCCGGTGAAGCCCTTTTCCGGCATGGANAATATGTCTGCGATAACACCGGGNCTGGCTNTAATACGNTCCATNCCNTCTGCAATGGTTTCAAGCCACCTTTCACTCAGGGCCCCTCGCACACAAATAACACCATCGTCCCGCAGAGCCAGCTGTTCAGCTTTGCTAAGGTCCTGATAGGGTTGTTCTGGGGCTACTGCCGGGTTCATCTGGTATCATTGCTGCNANTAACTTAGATTACAGCAAGCCTAAAACCTTTAGGCCGCCATGTCGATAAGCACTTCAACCTNGCATGTCAAATGCCGNGTTAAGCGTCAGCTAAAGTTACAACCCGGACAATAGCTTGAAGGGCCTGGATGAATCGAGGCTTCAAGCAGCTTGCAGAGGNGCGTTCGAAATGCCAGNACNGTTNAATATTTACTAANANATTNTAATATTATCAATNNTTTANGTTNTTTNTATCATGNTTTACAACACTATATTACTGAACAAGAAATAGGCTCAAAGACTACATCTAGGAGTCGTATCAGGGGNAGCGTCCTGCCCACGAAGGTACATCACAGACATCATGATGCAACACCCGGCTCTGCAGCCCGATTAAAAATAGAGGCTATTTCTGACTACCAACGATTATTAACAGCAAAAAAGTACCGCTATTATCGGCNTTCGATAGACGNGCNGCCCTGGGGTCTTGATATGACTCTGCTTNNCCCCTTCGGTAACCGNCTTATNTNTACCCAGCCACATTAGAGGCCGTNCAGGAATTGCATTANAGCTGCATTTGTTTCCNCTGGTGCTTCCTGCTGGACCCAATGACCGACATCCTTAANAAGCGTGGTTCCCCTGTAGTCNGCACTGCCTGCTGCTGCNCCTTCATATAGNTCCACACCCGGGAAAAAGCTCCTCACCGCATCCCTTTCGCCGGCAATCATGCAGCTTGGNTGCTGCAACTGCTGTCCCCTGTGCTCCGGTAGCAGCGCCTGATCCAGTNCCTGNGCTCGATANCGGTTAAGCGGCCCNCGAAAGCCCGTTTTTTCAAATGCTTCGGCATAAACTGCAAGATCTACTTCNCTGAGCCAGTCNGGAAAAGGTTCTGGATTGTGCAGATCATCAAGCAAGGCAGCATCGNCTGGCTTGNGTTTTAACCAGTCATTGAGCGGTGCATCTCCTGANAGGGAAAAATAGATCTTACGCAGAGCCAGTTCTATATCACTTTCGATCGCTGTTTCTGCAACAGNCTCAGGCTGAAAATAGAGCTGGTAGAAAAACCGGCCCGCATANACGTGGCGCATCGTAGCCAGCACTGACTGGCCCCCCGACGGCATATAGGGCACGCTCAGGCCTGCCACGGCGGAAAAGACCTGGGGATACCTGAGCGCACTGTGATAGACNATGGGCGCGCCCCAATCGTGTCCAAACAATATAACCGGGTCTGTGGAAAGCGTCTGCGCGACCGCACAAACGTCGGAAGTCAGTTCAGATANCGTGTATGCCGCAATTTCACTGGGGTGACTGCTGCCGCCATAGCCCCGTACATTCATGGCTGCTACNGTATATCCCTGCGCTGAAAAATAAGCCATCTGGTGCCGCCAGGAGTACCATAACTCTGGCCAGCCGTGGACGCAGAGAATGACAGGTCCACTNCCCACCAGCTTGACTTCCAGTCGGATATCACCGTTTTCGATCCATTTTGTATCCATTATAATGAGCCCTNTCGTGGTNATCTATCAGATAGATATACACTGCTAACGTTTTCAAATCAAAGGATCTTNTATATGCACNGTCTGCTNCTGTTAATGCTAATCCTGCCCGGTATCGCTTCGGCCGTTGAAAAACTCCCNTATAGCGTGCTCGATTACCCGGGTGNAATTGAGCTAAGGCAGTATCCTGCCCACAATCTGGCTGTAACNCAGGTAAAAGGCGGATTTAAAGCCGCAGGCAGCGAGGGTTTCCGCCGCCTGGTGACCTATATTTTTGGCAGTAACGCTGGTGANCGGAAAATTGCCATGACAGCCCCAATCATGCAGAGCNCAGTGGCGGCGGATCAATACCAGCTAAGTCTTTTCATGCCGAGCCAGATTGCCCTTGGTGAACTGCCTGATTCTGCTGATAACCGGGTGAAGATTATCAGGNNGCCGGCAAGCACCATGGCAGTCCTGGCCTATAAAGGCGGATGGGCAGAGAAAAAGTATTTAAAATACGAGCGGGCACTGCTGTCCGCGCTCCGCAGAACACCTGCCTTAAAGATAGTCGGTAATCCGATCTGGGCTCGTTATAACTCGCCCATTGTGCCGGGGTTCCTGCGGTCTAATGAAGTACTGGTCCCCGTCAGCAGAATCAACGACTGACTTTAACGTGCACCTGTCCATGNCCCTCAGGCAAAACAGGCATCATCGCGTGGAAGTTTTTGGNCCGATCCTGGTCAGTCCTTGTTTTTCATTCCNGAGGACAGGTCCGGCCAGGCCAGCCTAAGGTACTGGTACATGGACAGTAGNGTCAGGCCTGCTGCAGCGTACAGCAGTATGTAGCCCAGGATGACCTGAAGGGCATGCGGATCGGGGCCACTGGCTAATAACACGATGATTGCAATCATCTGAAAAACAGTTTTAACTTTCGCCAGAAAAGAGACCGCAACGCCGCGTTTGTCACTGTATCGCGCCATCCACTCGCGCAGTGCTGAGACCACGATTTCACGACAGACGATAACCAGCGCTGGAATTGCTAACACGGCACTGGCATGNACCTCAACCAGCANGACCAGTGCAACAGCAACAATCAACTTGTCTGCAACCGGGTCCAGAAAGGCACCAAATGCCGTCATTTGGCCCATTTTCCGGGCAAGATAACCATCCAGCCAATCAGTGATACTGGCTACAGTGAATATAAATGCCGANATAANATAGCGGGTCTCCATCGGTAGTAGATAAAAGGCAATGACCAGCACAGGAATGAGCAGGATTCTGAAGCCTGTAATGATATTAGGTAAGCTGATGGCTAGTTTCATAAATCANGATCACTTTNAGCTGACACCAGTCTAACCGTTGTGCAGGGTTGTATAAATGTGTTCTGCTAATTTTTGACTGATNCCTTCTACCCGGGCTATTTCAGCCGTNGATGCACTCATAGCCTGTTTGACGCTGCCAAAGTACCTGATCAGGTTTCTCTTGCGAGTGGGNCCGATNCCCTGAATCCCATCCAACTGGGATTCGGTTCTCTTTTTGCCGCGCCTCTGTCGATGGCCGGTAATGGCAAATCGGTGGCTCTCATCCCTGATATGCTGGATAAGATGGAGTCCAGCATGATCTGCTGGCAAATTCATTTCTTCCTTGCCCGGAANAATCAAGCTTTCCAGTCCCGCTTTGCGGGAAGGCCCCTTGGCCACGCCAACAATCAATACGTTCTCTACNTGTAACTCTTCAAGGACGTTCCTTGCCTGGGTCACCTGGCCTTTACCGCCGTCAATGAACAATACATCCGGTAGGCGCCCTTCGCCNTTCTGCAGACGNGTATAGCGTCGCCGCAGGGCCTGTTCCATGGCGGCATAATCATCGCCAGCGGTAACGTNCCGGATGTTAAACANCCGGTAATCTGCTTTTCTCGGGCCTGCCTGATCAAAAACAACGCAGGAAGCAACCGTTGCTTCACCCTGCGTATGGCTGATATCAAAACACTCAAGCCGGTCAGGCATCTGGTCGAGTTCCAGGACCTGCTGCAAGGCCTCAAAACGTCGGTGCAGGTTATCGCGCTGGGCCAGGTGGCTGCCTAAAGCCTGCTTAGCACTGTTACCTGCAATACCCAGCCATCGGGCACGAGTCCCGCGGCTGTTGTCACTGATGCGGACCTTTCTTCCCCTGGCCTGCCGTAGCGCGGTTTCCAGAAGGCTTTTGTCCGCCAGCCGTGCNTTCACGACCACTTCGTCGGGGACNTCCCGGCCCGCCATGCCGGAAAAATAAAATTGGGATAGAAATGCCGAAAGAACGCCGGATTCACGCTCGTCCAGNCGATTACTGGGGAAAAAATTCTTATTACCGAGCATTCGACCGCCACGGATAAACATGACCAGAACACACAGTCCGCTGGGGGATTTTTCGGCAAAAATGACATCGATATTGCCACTGGCGGAGACCACATGCTGTTGTTCCTGTATTTTACGCAGTTGTAGNATCTGATCTCTGTGGATGGCCGCTTTTTCATATTGCAGATTGGCAGCAGCCTGATCCATTCTATCCGAGTATTGTTCAAGCACTTCGCTGCTCTTGCCCTCCAGGAATTTAACGGCATTAGCNACATCAGCCTGATAATCTTCCTGGTTAATAAGCTGGCAGCANGGCCCCGAACATCGCTTGATCTGGTATTGCAGGCACGGCCTGGAACGATTGCGNTAAAAGCTGTCTTCACAAGAGCGGACCCTGAAGGCTTTCTGCAGAACGTTAATGCTATCCCGGACAGAATAGGCACTTGGGAAAGGCCCGAAAAAACGACCTTTTTTCTTCCTTGCACCGCGGTGAAAAGCCAGGCGAGGATAGTCATCTTCCAGCGAAAGGTAGATATAAGGGTAAGACTTATCATCCTTAAACAGGATATTGTACNGAGGTCGCCATTCCTTGATCTGCGATTGTTCCAGCAGGAGTGCTTCGGTCTCACTGTCGGTTACNGTNACACTGACATCAGCCACTCGTGCGACCAGTGCCAGGGTTTTGGCATCNAGNGAAGTCTTACGGAAATAGCTACCCACCCGNTTCCTGAGATTCTTGGCCTTGCCCACATAAAGGATATCGCCATTTTCAGCCAGCATCCGGTANACGCCAGGCCGCGTGGTCAGGTTTTGCAGAAAAGCCTGGCTGTCAAANTCNGTCATGAAGTAAGCCNGGCAGCGGTCGCCACNGCGGCGAGCAGCATCGCCTCGGTAAGGCGACCCGTCTGGGTGTTATAGCGACTGCAATGGTAAGAGTCGACCAGCCAGTGNGCCTCCCCAAGGCGATGAGTCTGGCCATGAACAAACGCGTAGTCCTTCTGCCGGAGGCCCAGNGCACGGATAATTCTCTGATGCGCAACTCGNCCCAGAGCTAATGCGACGCCCTGTGGCCGAGCCTTGAACGCCGCCATTTCAGGCAGGAAGAAGCGCTCACAGCGTTTAAGTTCATCGNTTTTCGGCTTGTTCTGTTCAGGCAGGCATTTCAGCACGTTAGTTATGGAAACCCGATCAATNAGNCCAAGCTGTTGCAAGGTTGAGCGCAGCAGCATACTGGAGGCATCACCTTCGAACGGTATGCCGGTTCTGTTCGCGCCGTGCANACCTGGCGCCAGGCCAATNATCATTAGGTCAGCAGCGCTTTCCTGCGCGGCGGGCACNGGTTTATTCCAGTAACTGGGATAGCGCTGACGCAATGTCTTAAATTGACGCCTCAGAGCCGGACATCGCTGGCATTTAAGCAAGTCCTCGTTACCACTGTGATTTATCGGTCTNTTAGGCAAAACCCCGTCCGTGTGCTGAGCTGATTCCCCTATATTTTAACTGCTTACGCTTGCCCGCGGTATGTAAACAGCCTGAACCCAGGCCTGAAGCCCAGTGCTTATTCTACACTGGCTGGCAAGTACATGATAAACCCCTTGTAAACCGGGCCAGGGAGGCCTGCTTCAGGCGGCGACTTCCGATACCAGCAAACTGTGCTTGATAGCAAGTTTAGTCAGTTCCACATCATTCTTGACATCCAGCTTTTCGAATACGCGGTAGCGATAACTATTTACAGTCTTGGGGCTCAGGGAGAGTTTATCTGCCATCTCCGGCGCGTTCATACCTTTGATTACCATCAGGGTTACCTGCATTTCGCGTCCGGATAACAACTCAAAGGGAGACTGGCCGCTGTCCCCAAAAGGACGTAAAGCCAGGTTCTGGGCGATCTCCGAGCTGATATAGCGCTGCCCGGCACAGACCCGCTTGATGGCCTTGACCATCTCCACTGGATCGGTCTGCTTGGTCAGGTAGCCGCGAACGCCGGCATCGAACAGTCGTGTTGGAAACGGTTCCGCTTCGTGCATGGTCAGGGCAATAATCTTTACTTCCGGCTTGATTCGAAGGCAGCGACGGGTCGCTTCCAGACCCCCTATTCCTGGCATCTGTATATCCATCAGGACCACATCCGGTTGCAGGCTTCTAACCAGATCAATCGCCTGCTCACCACTCTCCGCTTCACCTACGATAGTAATACCCGGCTGGTCCTCAAGTAAGCGGGTGGTGCCGACCCGAACCAGCTGGTGATCATCAACGACAAGTACCTTAATCATGTTGCTCTCCTATAATTGCTTTGCTGGAGCCGCGCGCTAATCACAGATCTGCAGATGTGAAGCATTCTGTACAAAGTATCTTGCATCAGGCTTCTAATGCAAGGCTTCTAATGCAAGGCTTCTTATTCAAAGCCTGTTATCAAACCCGCTGCATTGAAAACCTGGTTGACAGAACTCTGGGTATTACGCTGCCCTTGGCAATCTCGGGCTTATTCCCGGGACCATGAGAGACTAGAATGCCTGCAGTGCAGACACCCAACCAGTCGATATCACCGAGTAATGTGTGCGAGATATCTCACACGCCGGTAAAGGCCTGTATGCCAGTCTGCGCTCGCCCAAGAATTAACGCATGAATATCGTGGGTGCCCTCGTAGGTATTAACCGTTTCAAGGTTCATGACGTGGCGAATCACATGATACTCGTCTGAAATACCGTTACCGCCATGCATATCTCTTGCATTACGGGCGACATCCAGGGATTTACCACAATTATTGCGCTTCATCAGCGAAATCAGCTCAACCGGGCAATCATCATCGTCCATCATTCTTCCCATTCGCAAACAGCCCTGCAGTCCCAACGATATCTCCGTNTGCATATCCGCCAGTTTCTTCTGAATCAATTGGTTCGCNGCCAGTGGTCTGCCGAACTGCTTGCGCTGCAGGGTATAATCNAGTGCTGCNTGCCAGCAAAACTCAGCCGCNCCCATNGAACCCCAGGCAATGCCATAACGGGCCTTGTTCAGACAACCGAATGGTCCGGCCAAGCCNTTGGCNTTCGGCAACAGGTTTTCTCGGGGCACCTCGACATCACTAAGCACAATCTCACCCGTAACGGACGCGCGCAGACTGAATTTGCCCTCTATTATTGGTGTTTCAAACCCGGGCATACCCCGTTCGACAATAAAACCGCGAATCTTACCCTCCAGTTTGGCCCAGACCACAGCAATGTCAGCGATGGGAGAATTAGTAATCCACATTTTTGNGCCATTAAGCAGATACCCGGAATCCGTGGNTTCGGCGCGGGTGATCATACTGCCTGGNTCTGAGCCATGGTCTGGCTCCGTCAGGCCAAAGCAGCCGACCCATTCGCCCGTTGCCAGCTTGGGAAGGTATTTCTCCCGCTGCGCCTCTGAGCCATAGGCGTTAATGGGATGCATCACCAGCGAAGACTGCACGCTCATGGCAGAACGGTAACCGCTGTCTACCCGCTCAACCTCCCTGGCCACCAGCCCATAGGATACATAGTTCACGGCCGAGCAGCCGTACTTCTCCGGCAGGGTTGAGCCCAGCAGGCCCAGTTCACCCATCTCGGTCATGATTTCACGGTGAAAATGCTCATCCCGGTAAGCCTGGCGCACACGACTCATCAGTCGGTCCTGCGCATAATCGCGCGCCGTGTCTCTTATCAGTCTTTCTTCTTCGGTCAGTTGATCATCCAGTAAAAAAGGATCATCCCATTTGAATCCTGTCATACTTTCCTCTTTAGGTTGGTTCGTGTCATCCGTACAATAACGGGTTCTGGGTTGAGTATATTCCTAAGTCATGGGCCAGCCTAGTTCCAAGCTTTCTAATAAGGCAANCTGATGGCAATAGATACAACAACCCTGCAGTTATTACTTGATACGCTCGAGCGTTTTGTCAAAGAGCGTCTTCGTCCCCTCGAATCGCAAGTCGGCAAGGATGACAAGATTCCCGACCACATTATCGACGAGATGAAGCAGCTCGGCCTGTTTGGCCTNACCATTCCGGAAGCCTATGGCGGACTGGGTCTCAACATGAGTGAAGAAGTCGCTGTCGCCAGGGTCTTCGGTCATACCTCTCCGGCATTCAGATCCGCTTTTGGGACCAACGTGGGCATCGGCTCGCAATCCCTGGTCATAGATGGCACGGAAGCGCAGAAACAGTACTACCTGCCGAAGATGGCCACAGGAGAGATAATAGGTTCATTCTGTCTNACCGAACCTGATTCAGGCTCCGATGCCGCNTCGGTAAAAACCACCGCCATCAGACAGGGTGATAATTACCTTATCAATGGCACCAAGCGGTTTATCACCAATGCCCCCAGCGCTGATCTTTTTACTGTGTTTGCCCGTACCCATNCNCAGGAAAAAGGAGCCCGGGGGGTCTCTGCTTTCCTGNTTGACGGGAACCTGCCTGGAATTACCCTGGGCAGTCCTTACCGGAAGATGGGCCAGCAAGGTGCGCCTGTCTGTGATGTCATGTTCGATGATGTCAGTGTGAGCCAGGACAAGCTGGTCGGCGCAAGGGAGAACGTCGGCTTCGCCACCGCCATGAAAGTACTCGACAAAGGCAGGCTGCATATCAGCGCCATCAGTGTTGGTATTGCCGAGCGATTGATCGAAGACGCGACTCGTTATGCTCTCGATCGCCGGCAGTTCGGCCAGGCGATTGCGGATTTCCAGCTCATTCAGGCCATGCTGGCTGACAGCCAGACAGAAACCTACGCCGCCGCCTGTATGGTGGAAGAAACCGCAAGACGGCGGGACACAGGCGAAAACGTCGGTGTGCTGGCGGCCAGTTGCAAGCTATTTGCCACCGAAATGGTTGGCCGGGTAGCCGATCGTGCCGTTCAGATCTTTGGTGGTGCAGGCTACGTCGAAGATGATGGTATCGAAAGGTTCTATCGTGACGTACGGCTGTTCAGGATCTATGAAGGAACATCACAAATCCAGCAGACAGTAATAGCCAAGGATCTGATCAATCGTTATAGGTAAACACCAAAAAATCTCAGATAGTGGGCCAATTAACCACAAATGACTAGCCAATGAAGGGGCTAAAACGGTAGCCTTATAACAGTCCCTAACACAAGAAAAACATGGCTGGGTATTCCACCAAAGAAGTCGCTGATTTAGTTGACCTACCCAGGCAGACCATCTGGGAACTGGCTCGAGCGGGCGTATTGGACCCGGAAAAAACGACTTCGCTGCAATACCGGTTTTCCTTTCAGGACATTATCATACTGCGAACTGCCAAGGACCTCATTGAAGATGGTGTCCGCAAGAGTCGTATTCACCGTGCCCTATCCCAGCTAAAGAGCCAGTTGCCGACTAACCGGCCGCTGACATCACTGCGAATTAGTGGCGATGGTAATGCCGTGGTCATTCGTGAGGACAACCGCCTATTCAATGCTGAAAGCGGCCAGCTTCACCTGAACTTTGAACTCACTGAAAACAGTAGTGTCATAGCAAGCCTTGCTCAGCAATCCGACAAATCAGAAAAGGAAGAGCAACTGACCAGCGATGACTGGTTTGACCTCGGCGTAGACCTTGAAGCAGTCAGTCCTGATGATGCCCCCGCTGCGTATCGAAGAGCACTGGAGATTGATCCGACTCATGGTGATGCGCACGTTAATCTGGGCCGCATCCTACAGGAAAGTGGCAATTACGAAGAGGCCGAAGACCACTATCGCCTAGCCCTGCAACTTGATCAGGACAACCTTCTGGCAACCTTTAACCTGGGCACCCTGCTGGAAGATCTGGGCCGCATAAAAGATGCCATTGACGCCTATAAGAATGCCGATCAGTTTGCAGACTCTCATTATAATCTTTCCCGCCTGTACGAACTGGTAGGCGAACACGACCTGGCACTATTACATCTTCAGAATTACCGCAGGCTGATTGAACCGGATTAAACCCAATGACAGCGCCGCTGACTGGCCCTTTATCCTTCTAGTGAATCAGGGTGTTATTGGACTCCAGGGTGATTCTGATCAAGCGATTACCGAGAATAACCAACTGCCCCTGTTGACGTACCTGCCCATCGCCGGTGTACTCGAACTGATACTCCCGCCACAGGCTCCACTGGTCGTTATGATCTCGGCTCAGCGAAAGATGAATAGTGTGAACGGTATGATCCAACAGTTGAACACCATATTTTTTGCATTCACGCCTGGCGCACAAAATAGCCAGTTCACCCATGCGCGACGCCGATTGCCAGTAAAGGCCTACAGCACCTACAAATAAAAGAAGAAACCAGTCAAACATCGTTCTAGGCTACAAGAAAGTGGTTTTCTGGTCATCAACTATTAACATCCCCAAACGAATCACGTAAAATTCGCCACGGAGGGATGGCAGAGCGGTTGAATGCACCGGTCTTGAAAACCGGCATAGGTTTGTAGCCTATCCAGGGTTCGAATCCCTGTCCCTCCGCCATCATGATCTGGTCACGGACCTCAATAGCAACTAGGTCGGTTCTTGCACGCAGCTATTTTCTATAGAGGGTCTTCTCCAAGACGCTGGGATAAACAATCCGAAGAATTAGTCGGGAGAATTGGCTGTCGTGGGCCGAGAATTTATGCCCT
>NZUN01000069.1 GCA_002697205.1 Gammaproteobacteria bacterium | reverse complement strand
AACCTAATTTACTTAGGGTTAGTCTTTCTGTTTCGATTTCTATCATTCCCACTCAATCGTTGCTGGTGGTTTGCTGGAAATATCATAAGTTACCCGGGAAATACCACTGATCTCGTTGATAATTCGACTCGATACTTTCTCCAGAAACTCATAAGGCAAACGCGCGGAACGGGCCGTCATAAAATCTATTGTCTCAACTGCTCGAAGCGCTATCACATATTCATAGCGCCTTGCATCACCCACCACGCCCACTGATTTGACAGGCAAAAATACGGCAAAGGCCTGGCTTACTTTATCGTAAAGCTCTGCCTCGCGGAGTTCCTCGATGTAAATCGCATCGGCTTGTCTTAACAAGACAGCATACTCACGGGTTATAGCACCTAGAATTCGAACGCCTAACCCAGGACCGGGGAAGGGATGCCTGAACACCATTTCTCGCGACAAGCCCAATTTCAACCCAATTTTTCGCACCTCATCCTTAAACAGCTCTCGAAGCGGTTCAACTAACTCTAGCGCCATATCTTCCGGCAACCCACCGACATTATGATGAGACTTAATGACATGAGCATTACCATCCTGGGTTCCCGCGGATTCAATCACATCCGGATAGATGGTTCCTTGGGCGAGGAAATGCGCACCCTCGATTTTAGCGGCTTCTGTATCAAACACTTCAATGAAGGTATTACCAATAATCTTACGCTTGTCTTCTGGGTCCTTGATGCCGGCAAGCTTATCCAGAAACAGATCTTCTGCATCGACCCGAACCACCTTAATGGGTAGAGAATTGCTGGCCGCAAGATCCATCATGGCCATGACCTGATCACCTTCTTCGATCCGGAGCAGGCCATTATCAACAAACACACAGGTCAACTGATCGCCTATCGCTCTTGACAGTAACGCTGCGACAACAGAAGAATCTACGCCGCCTGAAAGTCCTAATATCACCTGGTCCGAGCCAACCTGGCTACGAACCTTGGCAATGATGTCATCAACGATATTGGCTGGCGTCCAGAGCCCGGCGCAGCCACAGCAATCCAACAGGAATCGTTTCAGGATCTCACCACCCGCCGGCGTGTGCTGAACCTCAGGATGAAACTGAAGGCCATAAAACTGCCTTGACTCATCGCTCATGGCGGCATATTCGCAACTGGTAGTAGAAGCCAGTCCCATAAACCCTGCAGGCACCTCAACCACTTTATCACCATGGCTCATCCAGACATCCAGGCTGCCCGAGGCACCCTGCTTGCCAGTATCGCCTAAACCATCAAACAAGATCGATTCGGCCGTTAGGTCAATCTGCGCATAACCAAATTCATGTTTGTCTGAAGTTTCCACACGGCCACCCAGTTGCTGTGCCATGGTCTGCATGCCATAGCAAATACCCAGTACAGGAACGCCTGCCGAAAAAACGTATTCCGGTGCTTTCAGGGCCTGCTCCGCGGTGACTGATTCAGGCCCCCCGGACAGGATAATTCCGGTAGGCGCAAACAAGCGAGCTTTATGCTCGCTGATACCATAAGGTTTGATTTCGCAGAACACGCCAAGTTCGCGAACCCGTCTGGCAATGAGTTGGGTATATTGCGAACCAAAATCAAGAATCAGTATTTTCTCTTGATGAATATCAGGGTGTATGGACGAATTCATTGAGTTACCCGTATGGAAAACGCAATTATAAAGTTCCTGCCTGCCACCGCAACAGGTATCATTTCTAATTTCAGGATGACGGTGTTTTACACAGGGACAATATCATTATTGGTTTTTCAGCAGCAGATGGTGCAAGACCAACAGGTCAAAGCACTAGGCTGTCGGACTCACCACCAAAGTGTTTACTGCGATTACAGGTAATCATGCCGCAAACTGAACCTGGATTGCAGAGGAACTATACCAGCATGTTACATTGTATTAAGTATCGGTCAGCAGGGCAGAAACAGAAATCAAAGCTATGAGCACAAACCAGGGCCATCAGGGCGCCAATATAGAAGTCTTCTCCGTCAGCGGACTCAATCGCGCTGCCAAAGGCATATTGGAAAATGAGTTCCCGCTGGTTTTCGTAGAAGGTGAGATTTCGAACTTTGCCAGACCCGCTTCGGGACACTGGTATTTCACCCTGAAAGACAGCAAGGCTCAATTGCGAACGGCAATGTTTCGCAATCGCAATCAGCGCGTGCGATTCAACCCTAAAAATGGCCTTCAGGTTCTCATCAGGGGGAAAATAAGCCTGTATGAGGCCAGAGGCGAATATCAATTTATTGCAGAACAAATGGAAGAAGCAGGCGAAGGCGCTCTCAGGCGCGCCTTCGATGAACTTCGTCTGCGCTTGCAGCAGGAAGGCCTGTTTGCAAGTGAGCTCAAAAAGCCTATTCCGAAGTTAGCAAACCACCTGGCTATCATTACCTCACCCACTGGCGCTGCTGTCCGCGATGTCCTGAGTGTTATAAGAAGAAGATTCCCGGCATTACGTAGCACCCTCATCCCTACTCAGGTTCAGGGTGAAGAATCCATCGGCCAGGTTATTTCCGCTATCCAGCAGGCGAACCAGTTTACCGCTGATCCTTTCGATCTTATTCTGGTTACCCGGGGAGGTGGTTCGCTGGAAGATTTATGGACTTTCAATACGGAACCGGTCGCCAGGGCTATCGCTGCAAGCAAGATTCCTGTCATCAGCGCAGTTGGCCACGAATCAGATGTCAGCATAGCTGATTTCGTGGCAGACCTCAGGGCGCCAACACCCTCGGCAGCAGCTGAACTCATCGCACCTGACCAGCACGAATGGGCGCTGACCTTCGATCGAGTGGAAGGCCAGCTTATCGCCTGCCTGGAAAATGATATTGAATTTCGCAAGCTTTCGGTGAATTCCCTGGAACGTCGCCTGCGCAACCCAATTCAGATCCTGACCGAGCTGAACAACAGGTTAACCCAGTTGCAAAGATCGCTGGCAAGCCACGTCAGACAAGCATTGCATGGTCCNGACCNGGCAATGCTNGGAAAGAACCTGACCCGCCTGATGGTTCANCAGTTGAAGCAGCTAAAACACATTACTGCCCTTTCTGAGAAGAACCTGAAATCACCTCAGCAAAAAATAACGGTGATGCGCGCAAGACAGCAACAACTTGAGACAAGCCTTGGGCAATCGATGANCACGACCCTTGCAGATCATAAAAGTGCACTGTCTCTAGCTGCCGGCAANCTTAATGCCCTGAGCCCTTTATCNACGCTGGAACGGGGTTACGCNATTATTCGCAATGCTGAGGGCTCNATNATCACCGAGGCANNNCANACNANTNCNGGCGAGANAATCACTGCNCGGTTTGCTGACAGTGAACTCACNGCNGANATTATCGACNTNGTCGGNNCGAGNNAAATGAAGGCCCTGTTCACTCTGGGCTTACTGCTCTGNNTTGATCAGGCCAATGCCTTACCTGACAACAGGCCGGTACCTGGTGGTATTGCCGTTATCGAGATTCCACTAAACAGCACGGCACAGTTCGAAGGCGATCCGGTGTTGACCACTTCAGCAAATGGCAGACAATTGGCTATCGTCGGCATCAGCCTCAAAGCCATACCGGGAGCGGCCACCCTGACGACCAGCACTGGACCNGTTCAGTTCAACATTGTCAGCAAGAACTACTTAACCGAAAGCCTTACCATCCCTGACCAGGACAAAGTAACGCCACCCNNCCGGGACTACCCTAGAATCCAAAGGGAAAGAAGCGAGATGAATAGTGTCTTTACCAGCTTTTCCCGAACCAACGTAAACATGGACTTTGCTCTGCCAGTCATGGGCAGAACCTCCAGTAGTTTTGGAAAACGCCGTATCCTGAATGGGCTCGCCAAAAACCCTCANAGTGGTATGGATATCGCGGCTCCACAAGGAACTCCCGTCAGCGCACCCACATCTGGGCGAGTGGCTGCTACCGGCAATTACTTTTTTAACGGCAATACCGTATTACTGGACCATGGCCAAGGGCTGATAACCCTTTACTGTCATCTGAGNCAAATTGGCGTCAAAGCAGGCGACCTGGTGAACAAAGGGGATATTNTGGGTGCGGTGGGCCAGACAGGCCGGGTCACCGGCCCGCATCTTCACTGGAGCGTCAGCCTGAATAATAATCGTGTTGATCCTGCCCTGCTACTNATGCCCNATCAGGAATGACGGCGCTTTTTTTCATTTTTCTTAACATGGGCCATCAATCTGCGTTTACGAGAGATCTGCCTTTGCGTTAGCTTATTCTTGCGACCCTTGAAAGGGTTATCNCCTGTCCGGAACTCAATCCTCANAGGGGTCCCCTTCAGATTAAGGGCCTTATGAAAATGATTGCGNAGAAAACGCTTATACGACTCTGGAATNGANTCGGTCTGGTTACCATGAATGACGATNATAGGTGGATTGCTGCCGCCTGCATGNGCATACCGTAATTTAATCCTGCGNCCTTTTACCAGCGGTGGCTGATGGGCCTGCAGCGCATTGGACAGGATAGTATTCAAGCTGGCTGTGGATATCGGCCGGGTNGCAGAAGCATAAGACTGGAGCACCGAGTGATACAGCTTNCCNACGCCAGAACCATGCAACGCAGAGATAAAATGGATACTGGCGAAGTCCAGGAACGTCAGCCGCCTTTCAAGTTCCTGCTTGATGTATTGCTTCTGTTCCAGGTCAGTACCATCCCATTTATTAACAGCAATCACCAGCGCGCGACCTGCTTCAATGACATGGCCCAGTAAATGCAGATCCTGATCAACAATGGCTTCTCTGGCATCCACCATCAGGATCACCACATTGGCATCNTTGACCGCATCGAGCGTCTTTATCACGGAGAATTTTTCGACAGCTTCAACNACTTTTCCCCGACGTCGAACGCCAGCGGTATCAATGATNGTATAAGCCTGCCCGTCTCGCTCATAAGGGATATAGATACTGTCNCTGGTGGTTCCNGCCTCATCAAAAACAACNACTCGGTCTTCCCCTAGCATGCGATTTACCAGCGTCGACTTGCCAACATTAGGGCGNCCGACNACNGCTAACTTGATGCCATGCGCNTCCATTTCCGGTTCTTCGGGTTTTTCCAGNTGAGCCAGCTCAGCTGCAATANNGGTATTGACGAGCTGNCCGATNCCATGACCATTGNTGGCAGATACAGCNANCGGTTCCCCCAAACCCAGGGATGCAAACTCGCCNATGATATANTCCGGNTTCTGGCCATCAATTTTATTGGCAACNAATAAAACAGGCTTTTCCTGTTGCCTGAGCAAGCCGGCTATATCTTCATCAACCCCCATCCGACCTTCNTTAGCATCCACCAAAAGNAAAACCAGGTCCGCTTCTGCTACAGCCTGATGAGATTGTTCAGCCATGGGCTTATCAATGCCACTCTCATCACCAGACAAACCACCCGTATCAACGACCAGATAATCAAATTCGCCGAGTGCACCCCGGCCATACTGCCGGTCCCTGGTTAATCCTGGGAAGCTGGCAACCAGAGCATCGCGGGTTTTAGTGAGCCGGTTAAATAAGGTGGATTTACCCACATTGGGTCTGCCTACTAAAGCAATAACCGGCAGCATGGTTGGATTACCTGATCTCAAATGCGAAAAGCTTACCGCTGTTACCCATCACATAGAGCCTGCTACCATCACTGACGACGGGTGTAAAAATGCCTGCACTATCGACTCTTCTCCTGGCAACAAAACGCCCATCTGACTGAGCAATAATATGTAGATAGCCTTCAAAATCTCCGAGGGCAACATAGCTACCGGTGGCTACAGGTACTGTGACATCCCTGTTTAGCAGCGCCTCAATGTCCCACTGAACTCGACCATTGTCCATATCCATGGCCGTGATACGGTCATCCTCATGGGCAAGGTAAACATTACCAAAGCCAGACCCCAGACCAACAACACTTGAAGCTTCTTCAGACCAGAGTGACCTGCCTGCATTCAAATCTATGGCTACCAGCCGCCCCTGGTAACTCACGACATACAACCTTCCACCCGTAAATATCATCCTACCATCAATATCGACCAATCTTTCTAGGTCCGATCGTCCAATTGCGGTTGCAATACGCTCATCGACAGCAGCAACACCCTTAAGCGGATCAATCAAGGCAACGCGGCCATTCGAAAAACCGGCAATCACCACACCATCACCGACCAATGGAGTCGATGTTCCTCTTAAAGTCAGGCTCGGAATCGACGTCGAAAAGATCCACTTACGTTCGCCGGACAGGGCGTCAAATCCAGCAACTTTACCATCAATGGTCTGAGCTACAATCAAGTCATCAATCGCCTGCGGCGGCGCGAGCACTTCACTTGAAACTCTTGAACGCCAGGCAAGACTGCCATCACTCTGAAAAAGCGCAACAACATCTCCAGCCGCCGTGCCAACCAGAACCAGATCGGCACCAACGCCGACCCCGCCAGTTATTACATCAACATCTTTGGCAAAGGCATTTTTCAATTCCTTGCCCACGTAGAAATCTTTTACCTGGCGTTGCCACAANGGCCTGCCANTGCCTNCNTGAAGCGCCATGACNGTACCACTGGCNGANGCNGCAAAAACCCTNCTGCCNGCAATGGCGGGTTCCAGCCGAATNGCTTTATCTTCGGCGCCACCNCCCACCTTACGNCTCCACAACGAAACAATGTCCAGCTCCGATGCAAACCGCCTTAATTCNGCGGGTTTATTTATTTCTTCNTCTTTATCACCAAACCAGCTGCAGCTCGACAACAGCAGCAGCGGAAGTANAATACGAGCTTGTCTTAGACTGTACTTCATTCTTCGATTTCCTCAGGCTCAGAAACNTCATCAGTCTCAGCAGTTAACTCAGGGATNACCTTGGCGTAGGTTATATCTTCCAGTTTCATAATCAATGAAGGCGCAGTGAGTTCTCCGGAAGTATTGACTGCGATCTGATAAGCCTGCCTGGCTTGATCAGTTTCCTTCAGCATCAACAAAATATCACCCCGNGCTTCATGCCAGGTGGGACCATAGGCAAACAATTCTATTTTCTTGTCCAGCACTTCGAGTGCTAGTTCNAAGCGATTATCAGCCTTTAACACTCGAGCAAGTCTTATCCTGATGGGCGCNTCAAGGGAGGGATCGGCATACTCCAGGGCCCAGCGAAATTCAGCTTCGGCTACTGCANAATCACCCNGCTCTACGGCTAACTTGGCCATCTGCAGGGAAGCNAATACCGCATAAGTAGAATCAGGATGATCCGATTTCAAAGTTNCTGCCATTTCTCCAATAGCATCAGCAAGGGTCTCGTTAGATTCCGGTANGGCNGTTATGGCTGAGGCTAACCCTTCATAGGCAGCACTAGCTGATTCNCGCTCAACCCTCTCGCTGGTTTCCCAGGACCGGTAGCCATAGGTCCCACCCAGTGACAGGACAATCGCTATCAGNACCGAAGGGCCATATTGTTTNACAAAATTCTTNATCGATTCGATCTGTTCTTCTTCAGTTGTATCCAATGCCACCGCATTACTCCCTATCAAAAATCCCGCGCAGATAATCCANTAACTGCTCTTCCTTGACCCGCTCCTGTGATCCTTCGACGCGCAANAGCCGNACTGTTACCTGGTCACAGGCCAGCTCCTGTTCACCTATAATCANTGCNGCTCTGGCTCCACTCATATCTGCTTTTTTCATCTGTGCTTTGNGCCTGCTCGAACCAGCATGGACAAGCGTTATAAGCCCCAGTTCACGCCTGATCCTTTCAGCCAGCANCAATGTCTTTGTTCGTTCCTGATCNCCTACGGATACCATATATATGTCAACTGATCCCGCCTTAGGCCTGCTTTCTTCCACCATNAGAACCAAGCGATCCAGACCCATGGCAAAACCAACGCTAGATGCAGGCTTACCACCGAGTTGCTCGACCAAACCATCGTACCGGCCACCCCCACACACCGTGCCCTGAGACCCCAGCGTATCGGTTACCCACTCAAAAACGGTTCGATTATAATAATCAAGGCCCCTGACAATTCTTGGATTAATACGATACTGCAANCCAGCCTGGTCAAGTATCTCACAGAGTCCNCNAAAATGNTGACGAGAANCTTCATCCAGAAATTCAGACAGTTCCGGCGCACCTGCCAGTAAGCGCTGAGTATCAGGGACTTTACTATCAAGTATCCGCAAAGGGTTGCTGGATAATCTCCTCAGGCTAT
Source organism: Gammaproteobacteria bacterium (assembly GCA_002697205.1). Lineage (GTDB taxonomy): Bacteria > Pseudomonadota > Gammaproteobacteria > Pseudomonadales > Azotimanducaceae > UBA9926. Next base: position 12,964 of record NZUN01000069.1, on the reverse strand, counting down.
CTTCATCTAATTCGGATCTATAATCATTGAGGNATCCAATCAAAGCTACCTGNTAGCGTTGTCTTGATGACAGGTCACCAAGCGAATTCAGCTCCAACGTCACATTATCCTCAATACCCAAAGCTTCCCAGATTCGAGCAGNCATCAACAATATTTCGGCATCGATATCAGGACCATCCATACCCAGGCACTCAACACCGATCTGGTCAAACTGCCGATACCGACCTTTCTGAGGCCGCTCATATCGAAACATCGGCCCTGCGTACCAAAATCGCTGAACCTGATTAAAAATGAGTCCGTTTTCGTTGGCTAATCGCACCAAACCAGCGGTACCTTCCGGCCGAAGGGTNAGACTGTCACCATTACGGTCTGCAAAGGTATACATTTCCTTTTCAACAATATCNGTACCTTCCCCTACNAGACGAGAGAAGAGTTGAGTCGATTCAATAACCGGCAGACCNACTTCCAGGTANCCGTATTGACTGACGATGCTACGAACCTGATCTTCAACAAATCGAAACACTGCTTTTTTCTGNGGTAAAAGATCCCGCATACCCCGAACTGCCTTAACCTTAANCNCCATAATCTACTCAGCTTTGNCTNGCCAGAATATTACTGGCNGCGANCTGCTTTTCTGCCACTTTTCGCCGCACCATCGCCTCCAGTTCGTCTAACAGCTTATCGTTTGCAACCTTGTGATGAGGNGCTCCATCAGNATAAATCAGGCTATTTGGCGATGCTCCGGTCAAACCAATTTCAGCTTGTNTTGCTTCGCCCGGGCCATTTACNATGCAACCAATTATCGCCACATCAAGCGGCTCTATAATATCTTCAATTCNGCGTTCCAGTTCGTTGACTGTGCTGATGACATCAAAATTCTGCCTGGAACAACTTGGGCAGGCGACTAAATTGATCCCTTTGCTGCGAAGGCGCAGACTTTTCAACAAATCAAAGCCAACTTTAATTTCTTCAACGGGGTCTGCGGCCAGTGAGATGCGAATAGTATCGCCCAGTCCTTCCATCAGCAATANCCCGAGACCCGCNGAACTCTTTACCGTTCCAGAACGAAGCCCGCCAGCTTCAGTAATACCGAGGTGCAGGGGCTGCTCGATCTGCGGTGCTATCGCACGGTAGGCTTCAATCGCCATAAATACATCGGACGANTTCATGCTCAATTTAAATTCGGTAAAATCTTCGGCCAACAGCATTTCTATATTACGCAACGCTGACTCCACCATGGCCGCNGCATTAGGTTCTTTGTACTTACGTAGTAAATCCTTTCCCAGTGANCCNGCGTTAACCCCTATTCTGATAGGTATGCCCCTATCCTTACAGGCACTGATGACAGCTCGGGTCTTTTCTTTGCTACCTATATTGCCAGGNTTTATCCTCANNCAATCGACGCCAAGTTCAGCCACNCGCAATGCAATCCTGTGATCAAAATGAATATCCGAGATCAAAGGNACTGAAACCTGTTTGCGAATTTTNCCAAAGCATTCTGCTGCATCCATTGTAGGCACAGATACTCGAACTATATCGGCACCAACCGCCTCTAATGACTTGATCTGGGCAACCGTTGCATCAATGTCGTNAGTGTCCGTGTTGGTCATACTCTGAACCGAGATTGGCGCATCACCGCCTATGGGTACATTACCCACCATAATCTGCCTGGATTGACGCCGTTTTATAAATGACNGCTGAATCATGNATTCACCTCACTGGCAGGAAGTTTGATGCGCGCTGTACGTTCCCGGGTTGTCCTNCTGGTCAAATCAATCAANGCGCCCCCATAATAAAGNCTTGCTACCGTAGCATCACCGAACAGCAACTCAAATGGGGCTATNCCCCTTATTCTAAGGATGTCTCCAGATCTGTTCAGATCGCTGTAAACTGACTGCCTATCGCCATCGATAATCTCCAGCCAACATTCTCCTGAAAAAATAATTTCGATTTCATCAAGACCGCCGGCATCCANCTCCAGCAAACGGCCCGCTTCTAATTCGGTCCTTTCACTCGTTATTACCTTAGTTAACAACGCCATAGCCTCAGGCTGTTCAGGTACAGGTGTCTCAGGATCCCTTGCAACAATCNCATCAGCANNTNCCTCGGTCACTTCAGGAACTCCAGCCCCNTCATTATTCTGATCTGCTGTCTGCGGTNCTGCTACTTCGTTTACCTNTGNNGACTGGACTGTATTGTGTTCAACTGGGGTGGGTATAGCTACTAATGGCTCAGCGCCCGAATCAACCAAAACTGGGCTAGAGTNGTTANCCTGCCNCTGCCCTAAACTATCTGCATCAACTTCAGTTTGATCATGATTGCCGGGAAGAAAGACCCAGGTTAATAACAGCAGCAAACCCAAAACCCCAGATGCAAGTANACCTGCTTTAAATACGTGTCCGGTAAAACGATTATCNACTTCTCCATCAGTCGCTCTTTCAATCACCAGATCAGCGCAAGCTGAACGGGATTCCACCTCAAACAGGCTGACAATTTCCTGCCCATNCAAACCCACAACCTTAGCGATTGATCGCANATAACCTTTTAAAAACACCTGCTTTGGTATCTCCNCGTAGNCACNCTGTTCAATGGCNCGGATGACTTTAACNTCCAAATAAAGTGNGCCAGCAACATCCTCCTGACTCAGCCCCAAAGCTTTTCTGGCATCTATTAACGATTCAGCAACCGTTTTAGAACCNGCTCCAGAAGATTCGGCCTCGGTCACAGGATCTAACGAATCAATCTGGTTTTCTGGTTTGGTTTGTTCATTCACGATCTNNGTCTCGAAGTGCCTGGTATTCATTTGAATTAGGGAAAACATTCTTCAGCATCATTCGGCAGCTCGCGACACGGTTACCATCTGAAAATCGCTTAAATAGACNGACGCATAAATTGAGGCTCTTGGGGTTCTGTGAGCTGTTCTCAATATANCGNAAATACAGCGTTCTTGCCCTGCTGTATTCCTGCGCGTCATATTCAAGCAATGCCAGCTCTAACAGGGCCCTGGACTGATTTGGGTTAAGCGAAATGGCNCGCTCAAATACAACCCTCGCAGACTCTATTGATCCCAATTCAAGAAAAGCCACGCCAAGATTCTCAAAAGCCTGATGCCTACGGTTATAGAAACGATTTTCTGCTGCCATCNGCAACTGTTCGATGGCATCCAGGGTNCGCTTCTGCGAAAAAAGGAAAGCNCCGTAGTTATTTCTTGCNGCTGCAAACTCTCCATCAAATTTNATTGCCTTCAGAAAATGGCTTTCTGCAAGGCCAAATTCGCCTTCCTTCNNAAAAACNNTCGCCANAGTATTGTGCGCACGAACAGAACTGCTATCTAACTCTAACGCTTTTAATAGATTTGCTCTTGCTCTACCGTAATCCCCCTGCTGAAGATAGCCTACNCCCAGGTCGATCGACCGCTCGACAATATCGGTTTTGTTGGCGGCCTTGTCANNGCCTCTTTGAACTGAACTACAGCCNGACAGCAGAAAAATAANGCTCACTAGCAACAGTATTTTCATATTTGCGTCGCCATCTGAACTTCAATTTGCTTATATCTGGNACTGCGNCTGGTCACNTCTGCTACCTTACCGGCTAATTGACCGCAGGCGGCATCTATATCGCCACCTCGAGTAGTACGAACCATGGTCGCATATCCCGCCTGAACCAATTTTTCNTGAAAATAACGAANGGACCTGGTTGATGGACGTTTAAATCCGGAACCGGGGAAGCCATTGAANGGTATAAGATTAATTTTGCAGGGAAAGTCCTNCAGAAGTTNTATCAATTCGTGCACGTGTTGCGCNCGGTCATTGATGNCNTCGAGCAATATATACTCGATGGTTACTGTACGCTTTTCACCGAGGTTCGAAGCATAGTCGCGACAGGCGTCAAGCAACAATGCTATGGGATATTTGCGATTAATTGGAACCAGCTGATCCCTCAGTTCATCACTGGGCGCATGCAGAGAAATAGCAAGNGAAGCATCGGTAGTCTCTTTCAAACGACGTATTCCTGGCACCACGCCCGCTGTGGAAATGGTTACCTTGCGCTTGGATATACCGTAACCAAGATCGTCCATCATCAGCGANACAGCAGGAATCACCTGATCAATATTAAGCAGGGGTTCTCCCATACCCATAAATACAACATTAGTGATTTTTCGTCCAACACCTGATAGCTGAGCATCAAGNAATCGTTTAACGACNCGCAACTGGCCAACAATTTCACCGGAAGTCAGGTTTGAATTAAATCCCTGCTTACCAGTCGAGCAAAACTTGCAGTCCAGGNCGCAGCCNACCTGTGAAGAAACACACAGAGTCCCTCGTGACCCTTCGGGAATATAGACCGTCTCAAAGGCACTTTCAGACCTGGAGCGCATGAGCCACTTACGAGTGCCATCTACTGAACATTTCTCGCTAATTACCTCCGGCTCNCGAATTTCAGCCATTTGCTGGAACTGACTCTGGAGTTTTTTCGAAATATCGGTCATCTGAGAAAAATCATCGACAAAACGATGNTGCAGCCATTTCATCACCTGGCTTGTTCTATAGGGCTTTTCGCCCAGTTCACCCAGAAATGACATCATCTGGGGCTGGCTTAGCCCCAGAATGTCACATTTTGGTGAGTCGTTACTCGTCATCTGCTACACAATTGCTCATCTGAAAAGAAATAAGCAATCTCGCGGCCTGCCGATGCTGGNGCATCAGAACCATGTACTGCGTTAGCATCAATGGATTGCGCAAAATCCGCTCTTATCGTTCCNGGTTCCGCCTCCTGGGGATTAGTNGCGCCCATTAACTGGCGGTTCANACTGATGGCACCCTCACCCTCAAGAACCTGCACAACGACTGGACCCGATGTCATAAAACGAATCAGGTCNGCAAAGAAACCCTTGCCATCATGCTCAGCATAAAATCCCTGCGCTTTTTCGNCAGTTAAATGTTCCATGCGTGATGCGATGACCCGTAAACCCGCTTTCTCGAATCGACCGACAATTTCGCCGATTACGTTTTTCGCCACTGCGTCGGGCTTGATGATTGAAAAAGTTCGTTCTAATGCCATGAAAGCTCCCAAATNTTCTAAAGTAAAAAAAGAAGGGGCCGAATTATACTCGCGAATTCACGGGCAAAATAGTGGTAAGTTGCCAACAGCAACTGCTATTTTCAGTCTACCTCGTCCAACCAGGCCATTTGNATTGCTTCCAACACCTTTTCGCCACAGCGATCAGTATCATCTTCGAAACCATCCANCCCCTCTACCCAGCGCTTCAGATCTGTAAATAGAACGCTAAGCGGNTCTGTCTCCGGGTACTTTTCTGACAATTCAATCGCTATTTCGTTCACGTCGACCCATTTCATTGTGCCACCCCCTTAAGAATCCGCACTACCGGNGCTATATTACCATTGACCTANTTCTCAGCCTTNCCTGATCATTGTTTAGGTGCTTACATGTCTGAATAGTCACAGCTAAACGATCCTCTGAAACCTGACAAAGCGCTATTTAATGATTCTCTGAAACCTGATTAATCGTATATTTCGGGATTTCCACTACTAGATCTTCATCCCCGACCACAACCTGGCAACTTAANCTTGAATCCGGCTCCAGACCCCAGGCCTTATCCAGCAAATCGTCCTCAGTTTCATCAGAGGGCTCCAGCGAATCGAACCCTTCTCGCAAAATCACATGGCAGGTTGTACAGGCACANGCCATTTCACAGGCATGCTCGATCTGAATACCATTGTCCAGCGCTAGCTCGATTAAGGCATCGCCCTGTTCAGCCTCAACAACGGCACCATCTGGGCACCTTTGCTCATGCGGTAAAAAAATAATNCGAGGCATTAGCCTTATGACTCCGCAACCGTTTCAAAATGCCTTCCAGATAGCGCCTCCTTGACTGAAGCATCCATGCGCATTGCGGCAAAATCCGCACTGGCTTGCCCCAACCGTTTATTCACGNTATCTATCTCGTCAATATTTTGCTGATCAATCACCCCTGCCAACTCNTCAACAAGCTTGCGAAGATGATGGATTGTTTTCCTGTCCAGCAACTTGTCGCCATCTTTATCCAGCGCCACTGTGACTGCATCGATCTGCCGCTGCGCATCTACCGATGCTTCAGCAAGCATTCGCGCCTGGACATCCTGCTCGGCGTAGGTTACCGAAGCGCGCAACATACTGGTGATTTCTGCCTCATCCAGNCCATACGTNGGCTTTACCTCAATGCTGGCTTTGACCTGAGTTTCCAGTTCCTTCGCGGTAACAAATAATAGCCCATCTGCATCCACNTGGAACACAACCTGAATTTTAGCTGCACCTGCNACCATTGGTGGAATACCACGCAACTCAAAACGAGCCAGTGAACGGCANTCTGCTACCAACTCACGCTCTCCCTGAAGAACGTGTATCAACATCGCTGTCTGCCCATCTCTGGAGGTTGTAAATTCCTGCGCCCTGGACACCGGTATAGGAGAGTTTCGGGGTATTACCTTTTCCACCAGAGAGCCCATGGTCTCGAGCCCTANNGACAAAGGCAGCACATCNAGTAACAGCATTTCTTCACCAGGCTTGTTTCCGACCAGCACGTTGGCCTGAATTGCTGCNCCAAGGGCAACCACTTTATCCGGATCCAGATGAGAAAGTGGCTGGCGTTTGAAAAATGCTTCTACCAATTGCCGTACNANNGGAACNCGGGTGGCACCACCAACCAGAACAACCTGNTTGACATCGCNCTCAGTTAAATCAGCGTCTCTTAGGGCCCGCCGNCAAGCTTTGATACTAGTTTCGATCAGGGGCCGTATNGCCTGGGAGAACTCGCTTCTGCTGACAACCCCAGACCANGAAAAAGCGGGCAGACTCAATTCCACGTCAACNCTGCNACANTGACTCAGAGCTTCTTTAATNGCTTTTGCATCTAACAGCAGGGTCCTTCGTGATATTGCATCTAACTCACCTTCATACCCGCTCTTGTGCAGAAGTATTCGCGCCAGACTCTCGTCAAAATCATCNCCNCCCAGGCTGGTATCGCCAGCCGTTGCAAGAACTTCGAAAACACCNTTTTGAAGATTCAAGAGCGAAATATCAAAGGTNCCGCCACCGAGATCATAAATAGCAATAGTGCCCTGATCACCGCTTTCTAACCCATAGGCAATCGCCGCTGCGGTCGGTTCGTTTAATAGCCTCAGCACTGGAATATNTGCTAGAGCGGCAGCGTCTCGGGTTGCCTGACGCTGTGCTTCATCAAAGTAGGCTGGAACGGTGATTACAATGCCATCAAGCCTGCCAGCAAGCGCTTCTTCCCCTCGCAGAACAAGCACTCTGAGAATTTCAGCAGAAATCTGAACCGGGCTGATTTCGCCGCTGATCGTTTGTAATTTGACCATACCGGCAGATTCGTCTGTAAATTGATANTTCTGTAATTGTTTACGATCTGCTATATCACCCAATCCTCTACCCAAAAGCCTTTTCGCAGATGCGATNGTATTAAACGGGTCTTCTCTAGCGGCTTCAACCGCGGCATAACCNACCGTAATCCCTTCGCTTTCATAACGAACGACCGAAGGTAACAGGTGCCGGTCTGAAGCATCCGGCAAGGTCACCGGTGAACCGCCTCGAACCACTGCTATGAGCGAGTGCGTTGTGCCTAGATCGACTCCCGCGCCGCGCTTTCTCTGGTGCGGATCAATAGCAACACCCGGTTCAGTAATCTGTATTAACGCCATATCAGTAACCTAGTATTTTCTCTTCCATCTGCCGAGCACTTTGCTGTAATTTCACCATAAACTGCATCTGATAGACCCCTTCCCGAGCTTCGCTCATATTACCGNCCTCATANGCTGTTATGAATTGTTGCTGCAGTTCGACAGTCTGCTCTGAAATGGACCGAATCAGTGCTTCCACTTGCTCAGACCCATCAGGATGCNTTTCAATGGAATCTATTTCCTCACGTAATTCAATCTGCTGAACTAAAAAAGTGGCACTCATCTGAGGGTTGTCAGCTAGCTCAATACCTGATTGCTTTAAAAGATAGATGGCTCTTGCCAGNGGATCCCGAAGGTTCTGGTAGGCCTCATTAATCTGCATCGTCCACTGCACTGCCAATCGCTTCTCCTGATCACTAGCGNCGACAAAACGATCCGGATGAGAAGTCTTGTGAAGTTCAAAATATCGGTTTTCCAGGTCTTCTAAATCGATTGAGAAAGTGACAGGTAACTGGAATAGTTCAAAGTAATTCTGGCCGAAATTCACTGGATTGGCGTTCCCACGCTAGACGGTAAAACTCTCACCGCAACCGCACTCTCCTTTAACATTGGGGTTTTTAAATTCAAANCCCTCGTTCAATCCCTGCTTGACATANTCCATCTCAGTGCCATCAACATAAACCAGGCTTTTCGGATCAATATACACTTGCACCCCTTGGCACTGGTAGCTGATATCTTCGATTTGAGGATCATCAACGGGTTCAATGACATACATCAAACCTGAACATCCCGTTGTTTTCACAGACAACCGTATACCAACCCCCTGNCCTCTCTTNTTCAGGTAGCCTTNGACNTGTTCTACTGCCACAGGGGTTAAACTAATACCCATCTTTATAATTCCCTGTTTTTGCTCGGTGATTTCACTGAACNTGCNNCATGCTTGTCACGGTAATCATTAACAGCCGCCTTAATGGCATCTTCGGCCAGCACGGAGCAATGAATCTTTACAGGAGGCAATGCCAGTTCTTCAGCAATCTGTGTGTTCTTGATGCCCTCAGCTGCNTCTAAAGTTCTNCCTTTTACCCATTCCGTCAACAGCGAACTTGAGGCAATGGCCGAACCACAGCCATAGGTCTTAAATTTAGCNTCCTGGATAATCCCATCCTCATCCACTCTTATTTGCAAGCGCATGACATCGCCACAGGCGGGAGCACCCACCATACCAGTGCCTACCTGACTATCCNCATCATCCATCTTTCCCACATTTCGGGGGTTTTCATANTGATCCATCACNTGGTCGCTATAAGCCATCTGTTTTCTCCANATANCAAAAACCTAGTGGGCAGCCCACTCTATTTTGTCCATATCCACACCATCTTTATACATGTCCCAAAGAGGTGATAGATCCCTTAATTTTTCTACCGCAGCACGCACCTGTTCTATGGCTTGATCAACATCTTGTTCGGTCGTGAATCTACCCACAGAGAATCTCAGCGAACTATGTGCTAATTCATCATTCATGCCTANCGCCCGCAGCACATAGGAAGGCTCTAGGCTAGCTGAAGTACAAGCTGAGCCACTCGATACTGCTATCTCGGGTAACGACATAATCAGAGATTCACCTTCCACGAAATTAAAACTGATATTAATAATNCCGGGTACGTGAAGGTGCAGATCACCATTAGCATAGACTTCTTCCATATCTTTAAAACCATTCCAGAGTCGCTTTCGCAACGCCAGGATTCTTGCTGCTTCANTCTGCATCTCGACTTTCGCAATGCGACAAGCCTCACCCATTCCNACCAACTGATGCGTTGCTAAGGTGCCGGAACGCATGCCTCGTTCATGACCACCACCATGCATCTGTGCTTCCAACCGAACTCTCGGCTTGCGTCGCACGTAAAGTGCNCCAACGCCTTTCGGTCCATATACTTTATGGGCAGAAAATGACATNAGNTCAACTTTCCATGACGACAGATCAATTGGCAGCTTACCTGCACTCTGGGCCGCATCGACATGGAAAAGGACTTTTGCCTGCCTGCAAACCTCTGCAATGGCGGCCACATCATTGCAGACACCAATCTCATTGTTAACATGCATGATCGAGACAAGTATCGTATCTTCGCGTATCGCCTGCTGAACCTGATCCGCGCGAACCAACCCATCCTCACCCGGTTCAAGATAAGTAACCTCAAAGCCATCTCGCTCCAGATGCCGACAGGTATCAAGAACCGCTTTATGTTCAATCTTTGAAGTGATCAGGTGCTTACCTTTTTTCTTATAGAAATGAGCAACACCCTTAATGGCCAGATTATCAGACTCAGTAGCTCCCGATGTCCACACAATCTCCCTTGGGTCACAATTAACCAGATCGGCAACCTGACGCCTGGCAACTTCAACCGCCTCTTCGGCTTCCCAGCCAAATTTATGGGATCGACTGGCAGGGTTACCGAAGTTCCCTTCCGTCATTAAACATTCGCTCATCTTCTGAGCGACTCTGGGATCGACTGGCGTTGTCGCTGCGTAATCAAAATAAATTGGCACTTTCATGATAACTCCACTAAATTTGGGTAGCCGGTAACAGCGTTGATTTATCGGGTGAGCGCAGGCTTGTATCCTGAAATGCACTCTGTCGTTTGGCTATCTTCTGAATTTCTCTTTTCCCCACCAGGCTCGCCAGGTCTACGCCACTGAGGAAGTTATGAATTTGTTCACTGAGATCCGACCATAATTCGTGAGTCAGACAAGTCTCGCCTCCCTGACAATCTGCCTTACCGGCACAACGGGTTGCATCAACCTGCTCATTGACAGAATCAACAATGTCAGCAATGAAGATCTCTCGACAACTTCGGCTCAACTGATATCCACCACCCGGGCCGCGTACACTATCAACCAGGTTGCTCTTTTTCAGTTTTGCAAACAGCTGTTCCAGATAAGACAAGCTGATAGTCTGCCTATCTGAAATATCAGACAAACTAGTAGGTCCTTCATGTTCATGCATTGCCAGGTCAACCATCGCAGTAACTGCATATCGACCTCGGGCTGTCAGTTTCATGGGTTGTTATCTCTCAATAATTAATAGCTCTAACATTTAATGGCTTTAACATTTAATGGCTTTAATCATGCTAAATTCAGGGCCTCAATAGTTCCTGAGAGGCCGTTTCTCAATGTGGAGGCCAGTTTACTCCACTCACATTAAATAACCAAGCATTTTAGTCGGGTATTAAGCCAATACCCTTGCAGCATTACCCCTGCCCCGCTCACAAATGCTCTATTCCGGCGTCGCGACCAGAGCCCAGTTTATTCAACACTCTGATCAGAAACGGCATGATCGCCCTGCTTGACAGCAATTTGGTTAATCGCGGTCAGAAAACCCCGGAGAATGTTCATTTCCATCTGGTCCGGCTGAATTCTGAGGAATAGCCGCCTTAATCGGGCAATCAGCTGTCTGGGATTATCAGGATCATGAAAACCTACCTGCACCAGGGTTTCCTCAAGATGCCTGAAGAAGTGGCTCAAATCCTCTGCCGAGGCCAACGGTTGATCCCAATTCTCCTTGCTAAGCTCACGGCCTGATTGGTTGACAATCTCATAACAAATGACCTGAACAGCCATGGCAAGATTAAGTGAACTGTAGGCATCACCGGTAGGAATATTGACATGGTAATGACAGTTCTGGAGTTCTTCATTCTTCAGGCCTCGATCCTCTCGGCCAAAGACAATAGCTGTCTCTGCTCCCATATCGCTCATCTGCAGCGCCTTGTTTGCACACATCACAGGATCGATCATTGGCCAGGGGATTTTCCGTTCCCGGGCCGAGGTACCTATCACCAGCTCACATTCTGATATGGCATCCTCAAGACTGCTGCATACCACGGCACCTTCAAGCACGTCCGCAGCACTGACAGCCCTGAAAATCGACTGTGGACTTGGAAATTCCGAAGGGTTTACGAGATACAGACGGGTTAAACCCATATTTTTCATGGCCCGGGCAGCGGCCCCCACATTCCCGGGATGAGAGGTTTCAACCAGTACGATACGGATTCTTGGGAACAGCAGTGCTTCGGTCATATCTAAATTTCCAAGAGAAAATTACAGGTGAATTAGCTTACGATCTGTTACTATTTCGCCTCTTTCTAGTTTGACTCTCAGTATCCATGGAACCAATGGTTAATATAGTGCTCCGCGGGGCAAGAGATGCAGCGACTCACATTGCCCGAGCATTCGACCGTCCAGACCTCATTAAAATCAGCCAGAAAGGCCATAATGATTTTGTGACAAACATTGATCGAAATGCTGAGACAATTATAGCAGAATCCATTAGCAGGACCTTTCCTGATCATCGCATTACTGGCGAAGAGGGAGGGCTGATCACCGGCCCAGAGAAAGCCGAATTCGAATGGATCATAGACCCCATTGACGGCACCACAAATTTCATTCGACAGATCCCTCATTTCTGTATTTCAATTGCCTGCCGGCACAATGAAGTGCTCGAACATGCCATTATAATCGATCCGATCCGGCAGGAAGAATTTATCGCATCCAAGGGTCAAAGCAGCAGGCTGAATGGTAAAAAAACCCGGGTCTCTCAACTTGAATTACTAGACGGCGCTGTGATTGCCACAGGGGGGCGCTTCCCGCAACAGGCTATACCCGCCCAGGCAACATTAATTCAGGAACTGATGACCAGAGAATGTTCAATTCGCCAGCCCGGCAGTGCAGCTCTAGAACTCGCCTATGTGGCAGCAGGTCGACTGGACGGCATGTGGATGAAAAACCTCAAACTCTGGGATATGGCTGCGGGTGCCTTACTGGTACAAGAAGCAGGTGGCCTGCTCGGTGATTTTGATGGGAAACTTGATCACCTGAAAAATGGCGATCTCATCGCTGCCAGCCCAAAAATATTCAAGAGTTTAAGTCCTTTAATCAAACAGAACCTGGGCCACTAACTTGAACACCTGCGTCTACAGGCAGTAGCAGACAAAGCAAAGCAGTTATTCTAATTCAGCGCCTTCTTTCACGGGCACCAGCAAGTCATCTCGATCCAATTTCAGCGTCAGTAAGGTATTTGCAGCAACATAGATGGATGAATAGGTACCCACTACGACGCCTATAATAAGTGCCTTTGCGAAACCACTAATTAACTCACCGCCAAGAATCAGCAAAGCAAAAAGAACCAGTAGGGTCGTGAATGATGTGATCATAGTTCTAGCGAGGGTCTGGTTCAGCGAAGTGTTAATAATCTCCTCGGGACTCCCCCGCCTTAG
>NZUN01000068.1 GCA_002697205.1 Gammaproteobacteria bacterium | reverse complement strand
CCGCCGCTATATTAACCTGGGAGTAGATAGGTACGTTCAAATTGGCCATCGTGGGGTTTGGGCGAAAACATCCTGTCGCTCACTAACTCATCACCTCCGATTGCTAGTTCATAGTGGATAACGGATTCGAGTAGCGTCATCAGCAATTGCAGTCTGTTATAGGTGAGTACACGAAAGTTGCCCGGATTGAAGCTGTCTCGGAGTGTTCGATGCATTTCCACGATATCCTGAATAGACAGAAATGAATCGATAAGCCCCATCAGCGCCTTGCGAGAACGGAGGTCTGTTTTTGTGGTAAGTAGCGCCGTCGCATCCTCACCCAGATACGAATACGAGCTTTTAGTTTTCAAGGCAATGAAGCTCAGTGACCGAAACGACGTTGGTAATTTGACTCTGATAGAGCCCACATGCATATACAGATCGAGGTCGATCTTCGATGCTCCGACAAAGCCCTCGGGCACCAATTTATACAAGATCTTAGCATAGCGGGTCTCAACTCGACTGAGCATTTCCTTCATAGAACAATTTTCCTTGTGAAAACACACCTCAACGTTGTCATCAGGCACCAACATGATGTAATTGATGTGTTGGTCCGCCATGAACGGCGCAAGGACCTCCTGGGTAATACTGTGATCATCAAAGTACAGCATTCCCTTGTTACCAGTTGCGGCCAATACTTGTCGTACCGCCTTTAAGATCTCGTTGCTATCACTGACGAAGCCGGGCACCTGGTTCGACCAGACATGCACCAAAAGCGGAAGATAGGTCTGAGATCCCACTTCGCTGGCAAGAATCTCACAAACCTTAAAGCCTGCAGTAAGTAAGTCATCAGACTTGGAGAGGAACTCAATCTTACGTGCGAATTTTTTATTGAGTTCGTAGCGATGAACAATAATGCGGGTTTCAGCATTAATTCGCATGGCCTGAAGCTTTAATAGCCGGGCAGACAGATTGGCGGTTAGTTCTGGATCATCAAGGTTGCGCGACAAGCGCTTGTGTGTCGCATGCAGGCTGACCTTCTCATTTAGCCCTTTGGCGATTTCGGTCAGGTTAACGGATCGGGATCGACTTACCCCATGTAACATGCTGTTAACAAATTTGCATTCGACTTTCCCCAGTTGGGTACCAAGCGAATCAGAACAGAGTACCTCTGCAAATTCGCTAAGGCTTATATTTCGCTTGATTCTGTCCATTCGTCTCACTCCGATCTGTTAAGACCATCCGCTCGTTTCATTGAACCCTAGAATGTTGAAGATCACCCATATTTAGACATATTTCAACCCGCATAACCTGACGAAGTCAGCTTTCTGCTTGTCAGTCATGAGAGAGAACCGAGGCACGCCCAACTCAGTCGTTGGCAATCCTTCATACTCAGGCGACGAGCTCTGCAGGCTGGCTGCGATATTATGTAACCCACTGCCTGCTTCAGCACCGTGGCTGAGCGCAGCAATGATCGGCTTCGGCCAAACCGGGTTAGGAACCACGCCCATTGCCGGTTTGTAGCCAAGATCTGATTCCATTTCCGCAGCCAGACTGGCCTCATCAACGCCCCGCTGTTTCTGTCCAGCGCTACCATATCTGGTACCGGATTGGTTACAAATGTAAGCCCAACGTATTTTCGCATGGAATCCGGGAATAGCCAGGCAGGCTTCTTTGACACCATCATCACCAGAGATAACACCATTTTGGAACAAGTAGTACCCGGAAATTGGCCTGTCATCACTGACTAATCTCGATGGTGGAAAGGTGTAGGTTTCACTGAAGGCCCAGGACAAATCATCTGGCATCCCAGCAGCGTCGAGGATAGCCATCCCATAATCTGCACAAGCTTGGCACCAGGCTGCAGACCCGAATTCACCGACGGGGTCCAACGTATCCACATCAATATCAAACATGGTGTTCCTNCTGTAAATAATACTCTCGCGTATAGACATGTCATTTCAACTGCGGATACTTAATATTCACCCATTATTATTGACAGGCACTAATACTTNCGGNCCCGTAAAAAGGGTGAATTCAGNCACTTCCTAATCAGCCAAATAAANTTTTTTGGGTGAAATAAATACCTTTACAGTTGACCCACTACCCAAGCATTTTTACTCTTACGGATTAAGNGTTTACTANCCTCTCAATCAAGACCCCGCTTATGCATGCACTGGAAAAGAAACTAATAAAGACCGAGCTCAAGCAACGTCAGGAAGAAGGTTGCGATATCGCAGAGATTTCCAGCAGGATCTCCGCTGCGCTTGGTGAGAACGCCTCCAACGANGCATTCAGCAAACTCTATGACGAGCTTCTGGCTTTACCTGTTATAGAATCTTTCCCCTATTCAGAACCGTCAGAGCTGAAGGACATTCAAGCGCAGCGACCTGATGCANCACGCGATCTCGAGTTCGTCTGGGATGAAGATGACATGTTCAATCGAATTCACGGTGCCTGGCTGGGTAGAGCCACCGGTTGCTCTCTTGGGAAGCCCGTTGAGGGCTGGAAAAAGGACCGNATCGAAAAATATCTTCNGGACATAGATGCGCTGCCACTGAACAACTACATTCCGTTTACCNAGAANATGATCCCNGACAAACTCAAACCTAGCACTCTTGGTAACATTCATTACATGGATCGCGATGACGATATGGATTTCCCTGTCCTCGGGTTGCTGGCGCTGGAGCAGAAAGGTGTCGCCATGACATCGCGTACCATAGCTAATACGTGGATTTCATTCNTACCGTTCGCACAAACCTATACCGCTGAAGGCATCGCTTACCGGAATTTCACACTCAGCATATGGCCACCAGAATCAGCGCTTTATCGAAATCCTTTTAGAGAGTGGATCGGTGCGCAAATTCGTGCTGATGTGTTCGGATATGTAATGCCAGGGAGGCCGGAAAAAGCAGCGGCGCTGGCATTTCGTGATGCCTGTATTTCACACCATAAGAATGGTATTTATGGAGAAATGTTTGTGGCGGCTATGTTAGCAGCGGCNTTTGTCGAGTCTGAGGCAGAAGATATTGTCAATACCGGCCTTGCCGAAATACCGGCAAANAGTCGGCTCGCAGAAGCCATTCGAAATACCCAATCCTGGTGTCGNAAAGAGCTTGCCGGAGAGGAAAAAAACTGGCAGAACGTTTGGTCCAAGATTCATCAACNCTATGATCACTATCACGGCGTGCACACAATTAACAACGCAGCACTGGTTGTAATGGGGCTGTACTTCGGCAACGAGGACTTTGAGCAGGGAATTGTTACCACCGTGCTAGCCGGATGGGATACTGACTGTACCGGTGCCACGGTCGGCTCGATACTGGGAATAAAATTCGGCGCAAAAGCTTTACCGGGAAAATGGACGGGCGTACTCAACGATCGCCTGGTTACNTCNGTGCGAGGCGAGTCTGATAACAAAATCTCCAGCCTCGCAAGACGCACGGTCACCGTNGCCAGAGAAATTATCAATACACCCGAGCAGATCGAAAAACCTTCGCTCACTGGTGAAGCCAGCGGTATCTGGGAACTTGAAACGGGATGGGGGACNCATCTGCTCACGCTTAGCGACGCAACGATATTCCTGATTGACGATGATATAGGGCCTTTTGACATCACTGCCAGCTCTCTGACCGATGGAGAGTTGAAATTCAGTTTTGCGATCGACAAGGGCGGCTGGGATTTCATGGTTGACTTCGAAGGTTGTCTATACGGCGATACTATTGAAGGCTCCTACTATCCAGGCGCCGTTGCAGTGAATGGCCGCCGAATTTCACACGAATAACAANAACCCCGGCGAAAAGGGATCAGCAATGAAAATTACCGACGTAAAAGTGACCGTATGGGAATGGAATGACATCNCTCCGACCANCGTATNTCTCNTACCTTCGGATTTCATCGCCGGAAATCTGTGCTCGGTGCTCGCGGTTCANTGAGCGAAGTTTCNGAAACCTACTATGATGAAACNCGGATCGATGAGAGATCACAGGTTATCGGCGTAGCCATAGACGCACGCGGGCAGTTCTATCCCAGTGAAAAACGATTCAGCTATCAACCCATGAACGGACGCGAGCATGAGTTGCGTTGTACATCANAAAATTGGCAGAAGATCATCAGGGATTACAATCTGAAAGATCTGGCCATNTAGGACAAGGTGGTGAAGAGGAATTCTGGNCCANAACATTAATGTCAAAGCCAATATCTGTATTGGGGTATGCGACAAGGTTATACGCCNCAGGTATCAACGTCTTATTCGATGTCCGCCATCAAGATTGAGAACTTCACCGGTAAAATAGGCCCCGGCTCGGCTACACAACATGATTGCTACGCCCGCTATGTCCTCGGGCCCACCGTAACGGTGCGCAGGAAGGCGTTGAAGTTCCGCTTTGAAAGATTCTGAGTCAGGCTCCTGCCATGAACTTCTGGTCATTTCAGAATAGAACCGCCCGGGCGCGATAGTATTGACCAGAATATAATCATCGGCGAGCGCCAGCGCCAACTGTGGCGTCAGGTGTTCCAGCCCATTTTTACTGGTTGAGTAAGCCATTACGTGCGCAAACACCTCGCTGGCGGCGACCGAGCTGATGAAAATTACGCGAGACGGTTCTTCCGCAGTCGCTGTGTTTTTCAAAAGGTCAAGAAATGCCTGAGTCAAAAACAATGGCGATCGCAGATTGAGATCCATCGTTCTGTCCCAATCGAAGGCCGTTAAAGCATCGAACCGCGCTCCCGTACCGATCCCGGCATTGTTTACCAACACATCGATATTTTGTTCCTTCTCATGGATCGCCGCAGAGAGTGCCTCGACCCCTTTCAGGGTAGCGAGGTCGCCGGCTAAGGCGACACACTCACCTTCAGCAAGCTGCGACAACTCTGCAGCTTTTTCTTCTAATTTTTGTTCCGACCGAGCAGTGATATACACTCGCGCAGCGCCAGCTTCAAGAAACCCCTGCGCCATGTAACTGCCCAAACCACTTGACCCTCCGGTTACCACGCAGACTTTTCCTGCCATGGAAAAAAGCGTTTCAATCATTGTCTACTCCTATTGTTTTGAGTGTGTGAGTCTTGGTTGAATTGCCTCATAGCAATTTCTGTCTATCCGATAGCCATGTAAACATGGGCTAGCAATAATTCCTCAAAACCATGGAGAATGGACTAAGCCAAAACGGAAGATGACATCGTCGGCGACCTCACTTGGAACTGACTGCGACGGCAACTTGATATATAGATCTATCGCGAACCCAGCGATAGATCCTGACAGGCCAGGAATCTGTTGATAATAAAAGAAGACCAGAACATTGAAGATCCCGTTGCTCGCGCACTCGCCAGAGACGCCAATGGTGAAAAAGAAATTTGTAGGAAATGGTACACCGGCAGTCAAACGGCCCTGACCACCTGAATTTTCTGAGTGGCTGATCGTCCCTCTTCAACAATCAATCCAATGGCGCCAACGTCAAGCTTTGAATCTCTGGCTTGCAGTACAGAGGTACCGTTGATCTCACCGATGAGCGATTCGCCCACCACTTTCAGGGTCATGTTAAGGGTTTCACCATAAGACCAGTTAAACGGTGCCTCAGCCAGAATGGTTTCTTGATGGAACCGCCTGACAAGTTGAACTTTCTGATCCTGAGTCACCAGTAGCGCGTAGAAACGAGTCAGACCCTGTACACGAGCCGCAACACCAGCCCGGCTCACAAGATGAGGGGTAATATCGGCAGTGATCGCGTAGTCAGTCCATTCGCGTGTACCTTGTGAAATGAGGCCAAGACCTTCATTCTGGACGAGACGAAACATCTCGGTCCAGCCGACCAGTTGATCGACAGCGTCGACCCAGGCTCGACGCCACATGACCCCCTTATGCTTGGGCCTCTCGAAAACAACGTCAGGCGTCCCCTGCCATCGCAGATGGTCCAGTTCCAGGGATATGTCCTGATTAAGTAGCAGGCCTACTTCGAAAATCGGACCGGGAAGGTTAGGTACTATCACATTCAAACTGGTTGAGTCGTCATCTGCAGGGTCCACGTCCAAATAACAGGTCTCATCATTTTCTCCATAGTAACCAAGGTAGAGACTGGCTCCAGGCGCGCTGACATTAGCGCTGACTTCCTGACCCGGGAAAATGCGAGGCGAGGCCATGAGCTTGTAGACTCGCTTTTCAAAATACTCGGCGACTTCCTTTGACGGGACAAAAACCGGACTACCAATCCTGGATCCTGCACTTCCCGTGATACGCAGAGAACCACTACCGGCGTTAAGCAATTCAGCCTCACCACTGTGCACTTGAAAACCTTGCACAGAGCCTGGGAAAGTAAAGTGGAATTGGGCGCCATTCTTCGGCTTGTAGTCTGGTTTGCCTGCAAGGGTATGGCCCATATCTATGATATGGGTCGCTTCGCGGACGCAGTCACTGATAGACCGATCACCATCGGCAGTCGGGTTATACAGTCGGTCAGCAACGGGTCCACGCCAATCAATACCTTGCTGAAGACCCGCATCAATGCCGTCCGTTCCTACCAGAATGCCCATCAGGCAACCTACGTTGCCTGAATTACAATCCGTATCCCAGCCACAAGTATTGACGATCTTAAGTGTCTGGGAAAAATCACCTTCGCCATGCAGCAGCGAATGGATGATCAAACCATGGTTGGGTACCATATGGCAGTTGCCACCATACTTATCATAGCCATAGTTGGCTTCTAACATTTCTCTTGTTGCACGCCAGTCTTTTTCTTTGGCATGCCACTCTCTCAAATCACTGATCATGGTCGCAATAACGGAATCTTTTGGTATGTAGCTGAGGCCAATATCTATCAACTTCTGAATGTCTGACTCGACAAATGCCATAGACTCCATCGCGGTCAATACCTTTGCCCCATAGACAGCTTCGCCATCGTGGCTGACTCTCGCGGCTGCGTCAGCGAACTTGACCGCCTGATCGGGATCGCCAGGTGCAACCATGGCCCAGCCGTCAATAAAGATTTGAGCGCCTATTTGCTCAGCGACTACCTGGCCGTTCATTTCCATCGAACCACTTAAGGGCGCATCTATACCATTGGCAAGCCTGAGATAGGCTGTGTGTTCTGTTGACTGACCGAGACCACCCCACCAGAGGACACTTCGCTCCTTAATCAGGTAATTTAGCCAGGTTTCGCCAACTTCCTTTGCGCTGATGTCGGGGTTGGTACCGTGATCTTCAAGTGCCCTAATGAAAGTAAAAGTACCGGCGATATCATCATCTGTGACAATCAGCGGGACATCGAGCTTGTCATGGACATAGTATTCAATATCACCTAAGTGTTGCTGGATCCTTTCATACGACCAACCTTCGAATGGTCGGCCCAGATATACACCTATGACCTTGCCCAACACGCCCGCGTATACGCGTTCAGCGTAATCTTGAGTCAAAGTTGTCATTTTTTTACCTCTTTTGGATTACTACTCAATGGCCTCAGAAAAAGAGCCAGAAAAAGCAACCTTGTATCGTTCATTTCACCCCACTCTTCCTGGTGATCAAATGCTAGGTCGCTCCAACCATAGTTCTTGTATCCTTACAATCTATACTTTCTCTAGATTCGATTTCCCTAACGTATATATATTGCACAAAGACTTTGGTGACTCAAATTTTACCCAATAGACTTCCCCCCATTTTTTAGCCACTCCGCTCAGGCGAAATCTAAATTCTCCAGTTGGAATGTCTCCTTTACTTTGAAGCTATCCGATAGGCTAGAACCAGCAGGGTACTCGGAGGATCTACCTTGCAATCTATGAATATCATTGGAATTATGGGTGAACTAATAAATGCTGCTGTTGACCCGATATACGACGCTTTATACGCTGATTCACCGAGGGCTTGGGAATAGTCATGAGTAATTCGAATCGGGCACAGGCCCTTCCTTTCCTGGCGAGCGCAGACAAGCCAGACAACAAGAAATCTGCCTCTACTGAGCAACATGGCTTTGTCGCAATTGCGATGATATTCGCTCGAACCTGGCCATTCCTTCGCCCTTACGTTCTCGGCTACTGGCAGGAAATTCCCTTCAGGCAAGTAACTGAAACAGATGCTAAAGCAAACGCAAATTGTCTCTGCGCCCATCGACCTAGAGGGTGGAGCGGCACGACTCACCGTGAACGTCGAAGGCATCAACGAGCACAGCAGGATCTCCGTCGAGATTCAGGACCGAGAGTTTAGGCCCGTCGACGGCTACGGCTGCGACGCCAGTGAGGGGCCCGACCAGCCAGGCTTGGCTCAGCCGATTACCTGGCAGGGACACGACATCATCGAGGGTATGACTGGCGCGATCAGAGTGCGGGTGGACTTCCGTGGCGTGCGACCAGAGGACGTTCGACTCTACGCCGTATATCTTGATCCGGCGTAATCGCCTGTGCCATCTTTCATTCAAATTTGCGAAAGCAGGGAAAATGACTACGAAACCAAATATCGTTATCATGATGTTCTTTGGTATACGACTTATCGCCCACGAGGATCTTATTAAGCATCATGCTAATTGATACATATTGTTTATCCTGGGACATCGGCTTAAGGGTTTTGCGTCAGTCATTAAAATTTGATGAGCGTAGTAGGCTCACTCAGCATCGCCACTGGGCAGGACCATGTTTAGGCTGATCGACTGGCTGTCTGGCGCGAGTCACCCAACAATCCAGAGGCGGTAACCGGTTTTCTTAGGGCTTGGATATGGCGGTGATAGCGCAACAACAAAGCCGGAGATTCCCATTAACGGGTCATCAGGTGCTGTATCCCGCGGTTATTGCTTCGATACTGCTGCATGTGCTGATCTTTTCTTATAACCCCACTGTCATTAACACAATTCAATCTAGACGTACTTTGAGTGTGCTGCTTAACAAACCACTGTCAGAGGGTGCCCGGGTTAGCGACCAAGAGGATAGGTTCGTGCCGGTGGATAAGCCTGTGCCCAGGAAGACATGGGTCGTCCCGGATGAAGCTAGCTTGCAACAACTGGAAACCGTGATTGCCACGCCCGTAATGCAGAAGCCCCCACGCCAGCAACGGCCTTCAGCGCCGAAAAGCGGCTGGCAGATGTATCGCCAGGCGATAATGACCATCCGTAAAGGTGCTTTTACACCCTCACCTTTTCAGCGCATATTGTCTCAACGTACATTCAGTGTCGATGATCTGGCCATGCATGCTGATTCAGGAGCAGACTACCAGGTTCGGCCGAGCCTGCTACCAGTGATGGTGTCCCAGGCTCGTGTTTTTGAAACGATCGACCGGCTGGGTTTTGCCATGGTAAAGACCACCGATGGTTTTGGGAACGTTATCTGTATGCAGGAACGCGGTGACTGGAGTGATTGGGGTATTAGCTTCAAAGGTGCAGCCGACAAGATGAGGAATCCGTCGTTGATGTATCGCCTTAACAAGGCCCAATGTGGACACCTCAGATAGTCTGAGTACAGATCCTATTTGAGACCGGGCATTGGAATTTAAAATCGGCTTGGATGATGTTCTGAGGGTTACATGGGTTGAGCCAGATTATGAACAATCTTGCCGGGCATAGAAAGCTGCATGCCTGGCATTTTTGTTGTTCGTTTACTTTCCTGAATAAATCGCCGGGCGTTTTTCCAGAAATGCGGCAACGCTTTCCTTATGGTCTTCTGTCCCGGAGAGAAAGCGGAGGCTTTCTGCAAGATGTTGTTCCATTTGGTCGGATTTCTGGTCGCGCTTCAGATTTAAACCTGTTTTTGCGCGTTCGACCGCCAGAGGTGCATTTGCAGCAATCTTTGCAGCCAGGTCCAGTGCTGTCGCCATTAATTCATCGGCCTGTACTACTCTGGAAACCAAGCC
>NZUN01000067.1 GCA_002697205.1 Gammaproteobacteria bacterium | reverse complement strand
CCGACCGATACGCCGTTGCTGGCCACGTTTGATGAGGATGGAAGCGGTAAACTTGCTTCTGCCCTTGAGAGGGCAATACCCATGCGCCGCCTGGCGCAGCCTTCAGATTTTCCGGCCCTTGTGGGCTATTTTCTTTCTCCAGAAGCTGCCTATGTCACCGGTCAGACAATCAGTGTATCTGGTGGTCTCACCATGCATGGTTGACCCGACCAAGTGTGGTAAGACTATTCCAGACCACCGCTAACAACCCATGTGGTGCTGGTCTTTATGAACCTGTGCCATCAGATTTTTAGGCGTTTGCGTGGCCAGGATCCGAGTTGCGGCCCTGAGGGATTTATTGGGTAGTTGGTTTAGGTTTCATTTTGGCTATTTCGTCTTCCATGATAGTGTCCTTGCCGTCATGAGATCCAGAGAACACTGCTAGAATTCGGGCAATCCCATCACCTGAATTGATTCCATTGTGAGCCGAGCGAAACGCCTCAACAAAGGCGTCGTCCTTAGCATACACACGTTGGCCATCAGGGCCATAGTCAACAGTTATTTCACCTTCAAGAACCCAAGCAAAAAGGGGGGCATCATGTTCGTGCCAGCCAGTGCTATGCGCAGGTAACATGGTCACTACTGCAGCAGCTAACGCTGGTTCGCCGCCTGGTATTCGAAAGTCTGGCCAATGATGGTCCTGGAGCTAGCAAGCAATTTTTGTACAGGCGGGTAATGGTCTTGCGCATGTACCAGAGAGTTCAAGGTCGTTGCCGAAATTAGTGTGATAGCGATTGCGCTGAAGGCTATTTTTAACATGGCATTTTCCTTAATTTACGAATTATAGATTGTATAAGATGAATAAATGAGCTTGGCGAAAAGAAGCATTGGCCACACTCTACGGTTCCACGAACCTCATGAGAACAAAATATTTCATCTATAGCGTAAATTTACCATAATCGTGATTTGTTGCATTTCATAGGACATCAATCAGCTCTCCTTTTTGCTTACAAGCTTTTTTTTATCAGAATTTAAAGTGGTTTATGTTCTTCCAGATAAAGCGGCTTACGATAGCGGGCAGGCAATCAGTGCCTGGTAGTCTGATCAGCCGTTGTAAAGTATCAGAGGGTTTTGTTGGGTCCCTGGCGGCTAGATGGGAAAACAGCGGCTCGTTTCTCGCGCATGGCGCTAACCCCTTCTTTGGCATCTTCGCCTAGAAAGCCCATCATCTCCATGCGCAGGGAGTTTTCAAAAATGGGTGCTGCCATCTGCATCCAGCCATTGAGGGTTTGTTTGGTACCGCGGATTGCGCCTTGGCTCCCAGCGGCAAGTTGATCAGCGATTTTCAGTGCAGCTGGTAGAACCTGGTCCTGGGGTCGGCACAGGCTGACCAGGCCAATACGCTCTGCAGTGACACCATCGATGAAATCAGCAGTCATCAGGTAATACTTCGCTTTGGCCATGCCGCACAGAATCGGCCAGATTATTGCGGCGTGATCACCGGCACCGACACCGAGTTTGACGTGACCATCTGTGATACGGGCTGTCTCGGACATAATGCTGATATCTGACATCAGTGCCACAGCCAGGCCAGCGCCCACTGCAACGCCATTGATGGCTGATATTACCGGTTTTTCGAGACTTAGCAGGTTAAAGACGATGTCTCCGGCCTCTCTCTGTACGCCTTTTATAACATCCGGATTGCCAACCATGCCAGAGATCCATTCAAGGTCGCCACCTGCCGAAAAGGCGCGATCGCCTGCTCCTGTGACCACTACAATATTGGTTTGTGGGTCAGCGTCTATGGTTGCCCAGACCTGAGTCAGCTCGTAGTGCATCCTGGCATTGGTCGCATTGAGTACGTCAGGACGATTAAGGGTCACCAGCAATACACCATTGCTCCTGTGCTCGAATAACAGATGTTTATAATCTTGATAGTTCATGGATACACTCCTTGGCTGAATGGCTAGACGGGGTCGGAAAAATTGGGCATCACCTTGCGGGAGAATAAATCCAGTGATTCGTTTAATTGTTCCGGTGTATGGATGCCCTGGGGTAGCAGCAGGAAAGCCTCGTCAACAGGCACCGTCTTGGTAATCTCTTCAATCTGCCGGTTGATGGTATCAGGACTGCCCACCAGTAGGTGCGGTATACCCTGACCAAACGGCATTGCCCAGGTATTCCAAAACCACTTCATATCCTCCAGCAGTGCCTCTGCTTTTGCATCAGTCTCGGCACAGATCATGAGGCCACCCCAGCAGGCCTGATCTCCAGGCTTTACCTGATGCCCCCATCGTTTTGCTTCTTCCTCCCATTCCTGCCACAGCAGGGACAGGAATTCGGTGTTTCCGGACAGAATGATGGGCCTGCCTTTGTATTTAGCCCAGAATTTTGCTGTTGTCAGGCTCTGTGAAAAGCCGCCGTAAAGGGGTATGTTCTGCTGGAAGGGTTTGGGCGCTATACCAACCTCCTGTACAGCCATCTGTTCAGTGACACCCTGCCCATATTTGTAGTAGACCGGATGATCATGGGGGTTAACGAAACCCTGTGGAGGGAATTGCCAGAATTCACCCTGGTAACTAAAAGTTTCCTTGGCCAATGCGGTGACCACGATATCGACAAACTCGGAGAAATAAGCCCGGTTCAATTCATCTTCGGCAGAGCGGGTATTCCAGGGCCCCACAGCATTGAGTTCAGCTTTGACTTTGTAATTTTCCACCCAGCGGGCTTGATAACCTCTTACCAGGCCTACCCCGAAACGACCTTGAAGCATATGATCCAGGGTTGCTATTTTCTCGGCGGTCATCAATGGATTGTTCGCTGTACTGACAAAGCCGCAGGTAACAATACGTATTTTTTTAGTGTGCTGGGCCAGCCACATGGCCATCAGGCAGGGATCGTTGGAGATTTCAAAACCTTCGATCTGTAAATGATGCTCTGGATGGCCGAACGAGAAATAACCTCTTTCTTCCGCAAACCCTGCCAGTTGAACAAGCTCGTCGAGCATCCTCTGGTACAGTTCAGGTTTGCGCCCGGCCATTCCCATTTCAAGCTCCTTGCGGCGGCCAATAGTGCAATAAACGAATAATCCGAATTTCACTTGTTGTCTCCTGGTTTAGCTTGTTTGATGTTTTCTTTCCCGTGCAGGCCTTATCTGACCTGTTGTTCCTCAGGAGACGTGATCCTGCGCGTGGGTGAGTTGCTGGTATTGGTTTAACACTGGAGTGACTGGTATGTCCCGTAGGGTTTTCCAGCTAAAGCAGGAAATCCGTAGTGAGGAAAGTACTCTCTCGGTCCAGGTTGGATAGTGCATTTCTGGTTTTGCGGGATGCAATTCAGGCAAATTAAATGGGTTGTCGTTACTGGAATAGAAGTCATTTTCCGATAAATATGTTTGGACCACTGGCAACTGAAATAGCAAAGCCATAACCAAAAGAATAACCAAAAGAATAACCAAAAGAATAACCAATAGAATGACAGGTGTTCAGTAAAACCTACCGAGGAGGCCTTGACAACCTAATTTGTGCTGCCTTTAGTGTTCATTATTTTCAGTCCCAGATTTTCTCGATCGCGGATTGGTGCCCGCCATGACACGATGTTCTCCTTTTAAACACAGGCCAGGGATTGTTCAAACCAGTCTCTGGGCATCATAGTCCCCAATTTTTATCTCAGGTCTCATGCCAGCAATAAGATCAGCCAGGACCTTTGCCGAGCCGGCCCCTTGAGTCCAGCCAAGGCCGCTATGGCCGGTATTCAGATAAACGTTTCTGACATGGCTCTCACCAATGAAGGGCAGGCCATCTGCACTCAAGGGCCTGAATCCCCCCCAGGGATCGATATGTTCAGGGTTTATACTGCTGGCGAACGCTGGGAAATTTTCCGCTACCAGTTGGGTCATATATTGAGTTCTGGCTGCCGATATACCGGTCTTGTTGAGACCGCAGAATTCAGCCGTACCGGCGACTCTGAGCACATCTCCAAGAGGGTTGAAACCGGCATGAATAGCCATGTCGGCGATAATATGTTTGGGCGGATTTGCCCATCCTTGGGTAGGAACTGATATGGAATATCCCTTGGCCGGTGCCACGGCAACGGCTATGCCGGCAGTTGCGGCAATCTTTCTGGAGTGGACGCCTGCGGCAATGACAACCGCATCGGCGATGACATCCGCATTATTTTTTAACCGGATCTTGACGCGGTTGTTGGTAGCGATGATGCGATCTGCTGTGGTTTCGAAACGATAACAAACGCCATTACTTCGGCTGATTGAGACCATCTGATTGCAGAATAGCCTTGAATTCCCTGCATAGTCCTCGGGGTAATACACTGCCCCTACCAGGTTTCCCGTCGCAGAATTAAGAGAGCTTTCTGTTTGCAGCAGGGCCTCTCGATCCAGAAGCTGCATCTGGGCACCATAGCCAGCGGCATAATCGGCTGTCCGTGCATAGCTATCCAAAGCGGCTTGATCGCGAAAAATAATCAGGCTACCCGGCTTAGACTGGCAATAAGATAGTTGCTCGGTTTCATCGATGGCCGCCATGACATGACTTGTATATTGAGCGAGATTTCTGTTTTTGATTAAATGGTTGAGAAAAGTTTGCTGGTTTGAGTGGCGTAAGAATTTCAGCCCCCATGCCATCAGTCCAGGAAGTGCCTGAATTGGCGCCGAAAATGCTGATTGATCGCCTTTGCCTGTCAGGCTATTCGACAGGGCTTTCACTAACATCATAAATGCACCGGGTGCATTCCAGGGGTCAGGCACACCTGCCTGGAGGTAGCCGGCATTGCCGTAGCTGGCACCGAGCGCCGGTTCGCATTCTTTCTCAAAAACCGTGACGTCAATGCCATGCTTGTTTAAAAAGTAGGCGCAGGTGACGCCGAGTATTCCTGAGCCGATAATTGCGACCTTCATTAACGGTTTCTACCTGCTACATTGGGATTCCGGTACACAGTCAGGCTTTTCTCTTTATGCTCATCTTTTTATTCTGATCCAGTTTATGCTTGAGCGCACTTGAAATCTAAGGGCTAAAAGCCAAAACCTTCTGGTGAGTCTGATTCGGCAGGATATGTTGATTTGGACCATGAAGGGTTCAGGGGTGTAATTTGGATTAAAAAAGGCTGCATTAGCAGCCCTTTTTATTACTCTGCTTTAGTTCGGTTCTACATTGAGTAACGAACCTCGAATGCGTAAGTGCGAGGTGCCCCCCAGCCCTGGAAGCCTGTATTTGGGCCACCGCTGGGTAAAAGCATTGTTCCTCCGCCAAGGAACAGGGCCTGCTCACGATAGACTTCGTCGGTGAGGTTTTTACCGAACAGGGATAGGCTTAAGGTCGAACCATTGTTGAGTTGCATATCATAGGCGATGCGAGCATCCACCTGCCCATAGTCGCCGTCATAGGTGCGATTTTCAGCCCCCGCGCCAGTATTTACCAGCAGATATTCCCCTGTCTTCTTGTAGCCGACGTTAGCATAAAATGTGCCTGAACCCATTTCCTGATCAAAAGCAAGGTTAACTGCAAAAGTGCTTTCAGGTTGACGTGAGTCACTGTTGCCGCCCAAGGTCCTGATTGTTCCAGCAGGATCGTTGGCGCCACCGGGTACGCTGGAAGCGCACCCATCCAGGTATTCACAAGCTATACTGACGGTGCCATTGTCAGCATTGAGTGACCCGTAGTTGAGTAACAAGGTGAAGTTTTCGTTGATCATCCAGCGCGACTCTAATTCCCAACCATCTGTGGTAGAGGTACCGCCATTGTTGATGATGGTGGTGGTACCTGGAATTGAGCCAGGGGGCAATGAGATAATTGAGCTGAATTGGCCACCTACGCGATCAATGCTGTAGTAAGCAATATTCAAGTGCAGCTTACCGTCGAGAAGTTCGTTCTTAGAACCTATTTCAACCTGGTCTGCTGTTTCAGGATCAAACGGTGCTTCACTTGCATCTCTTGCAGATCGGATACTGAAACCACCACTTCGAAAGCCTTCAGAGTAACTCGCATAAACTCGGTTGCTGTCAGTGAAGGCATAGCTAATTGAGGTTGTGAAGATGGTGTCTTCCCAGTAATCACCAGAATCATAGCCATTCGGGCTGAGCACGGAAGGCAGGCCGGAGAAATCATGCTCTGACTCCACGCCGCCGGTATCAAAAGTACCAGTAGAGTGGTCGTAATAAGCTGTCTGTGCCGAAGTTTCTTCCTCGATATAGCGCATACCCAGCATTATTTCCAATGCGTCGTTTGGCCGCCAGGTGATCGAGCCAAAAAAAGCATCGGATACAACATCCTGTGCTGAAAGTTGGGTACTTTTAGCATTTGGGAACTGGCAGAACACGTCACCTACCGTTGGATTCGCCCTGAATGGCAGAATCAATCCAATGGCTGGGATACCGGCGCAGGGGACGCCGGTCAGGCCCAGAGCCGCTGCAGGTAATTGCAGGATGTTGTTGGTGCGCTGTTTGAAATCGAGTTCTGAATCGTAGTAATAATAGCCTACCATGAAGTCTAGATTGTCATTAAACGAGCCGGTAATGCGCACTTCCTGGGTGAGAACTTCAAATTGCTGTTCCCGCAGAGTGTGCAATTGTGCAAATGGTATGGCCAGGCCATCAACGCCCGCCCCGTCGAAATCCTGATTGACGCCATCTGCGCCGTCGTGCCAGCCCGTAATCGAGTGCAAGGTCACATTATCACTCAGTTCCAGTGTCGCCCTGATACCGACCTGATCGACGTCATAAGTTGTCGGTTCGCGCTTATCGGAGAGCGTGATGAAGGGATTGCTGCCATCATATCGAGGATCCTGTGGCGGAATTTGGCTGGTGTCATCAATATTGTCGTAGGTCAGGGTTGCCTCAAAAATATCAGAGGGTGCCCAGCGCAGCGCAGCCGTTATTGACCGAAAATCGACATCACCGGCTGTTCCGCCGATGTTTTCGTTCATATAAAACCCATCCCTGCTACGATCAATCACACCTACCTTCAGGGCCAATTCATCTTCTATTAGGGGAACATTAAGCCTGACCTTTAATTGCCTCGAGTTGTAGTTACCGGCTTCAACACTGGCATTCACACCGAAGTCGTTGAATCTCGGTTTAACTCGATTCACAACAATGTTGCCACCAATGGTGTTTTTGCCAAAAAGCACGCCTTGAGGACCCCGGTTAATCTCGATACTTTCCACATCAAAAGTGTCGATGAGTTGTCCGGTAGACGAACCCATCTGAATGCCATCGACAATCACACCAACCTGGGGGCTTTGTGTTTTTTCGATATCCGCATAACCAATACCCCGGATGTATAGAGCAGAAGCCCCAGGACCAGCTGTATTCATACCGATATAGACGTTGGGTGCAAGACCGTCAAAGTCGCGCAGGGTGGTGGGTTTTAATTGATCGATTCGTTCGCTACCAAAAGCGGTAACTGAAAGTGGAACGTCCTGCGCTGATTCATCACGCCGCCGGGAGGTTACTACCACCTCTTCCATTTCACTTGAGCTTTCTTCAGCGTAGAGCGTGACGGGATTGTAGAAGGTGAATGCAATAATCGCTATGAATAATACGGTGCTGTTAATTTTCATGAGTTCCCCTATTGTGTTGTTCTTCTTCTGAAATCATTCTTTGGATCGCCATTTCATTAATCTTTTTTTTATAAAGCGTCTTTTTATAAAGACACTTGGACCTAGATTATCAGCAATTGGCTAAATATATAACCACTAAAATTAGACCAGGTATCTGATAACCATTTAAGGTTTGGATCTGCCTGGCTTTCTGTCAGCCCAGATGGGCCTGACCACCATCAACCGCAATAGTCTGTCCGTTTACATACCGAGACCCATCGCTGCACAGCTGGACAACAAAACGACCAATGTCCTCTTCACATTCGCCCACTCTGCGTTGCGGTATGGACGCTTGAAATTCTGCGGCTTCTTCAGGGTTCCGCTCCATCCACCAGGCCAGTCCGGGAGATTTGCCATGGGGCAGAATGACGTTGGTGCGGATACCCACCGGACCCCATTCGCAGGCAGCGGCCCGAGTCAGTGAACGAATAGCTTCTTTAACTGCAGCATAGGCACCATATCCGGACATATCCCAGCGCTTGGCTGCGGTACTAGCCAGGTTGATGATGCAGCCATCGCCCTTCAGGTGAGGATAGGCCAGTTTCATCAGTCGCAGCGTTGCCAGCGGTCCTGAGTCAAAGCCAGCAGCAAAGGCTTCATCGGAGACATCATGCAGTAAACCATTGGGTACTTCCTGCGCATTGTTAACCAGAATATTGAGGTTTCCATATTGGGCGATGCATTGGCTAACGCTGTGCTCCAGGTCTTCTTTGCGCTTGACGTCGCAGGTTAAGGCCAGGGCTTGCCCGCCGCGCTCGGTTATCTCTGCTACGGTGTTGAGGAGTTTTTCCTGTGTTCGTCCTGTCACCATAATACTGACGCCAGCGTCTGCCAGAGCAAATGCGATACCCTGGCCGATGCCCTGACCTGCGCCGGTAACCAGAGCGACTTTTCCTTCAAGTTCTTTCATGATGAATCACCTGTTAGGGAAGAATTTAAGATTGATTAATATACGCAGGCGGGTGGTTACTAGGCAAATGACTGGGCAGCAGCCGGCAAAGCCTATAGGCCGTTTTAGTTGCTGAGCCGGTCGCCATGGCTGGACGTTTATCAGCCAATACTCAGTTTATAAAAGTCGTAAAGGTTCTGGCCCATCACTCGCTCCAGATGCGCCTCGCTCAATCCTCGTGCTTTCAGACCATCCCATATGACTTCCATACGGCGAGGTCCATTTAACGCCTCAAAGTAGAATGGATAATCCGAAGCGACAGCCTGGGCGCCTTCTTCTCTTTGTAATTCGGCGATGTACTCTTTGCTCATCACCAGGCGGCGATGATCTCGATCGCTGCCGATGCAGACATTGTTGATGCCACAGAGGTCAATGGCATGGATTATATGATCATAGTAAACAGGCAAAGCATCAGTTATTTGTAATGTCATGAAGGGTCGCATTTGGGTCACACCAAATAAGCCGCCTCGGTCGGCCAGCGCTTTCAGGTTCTTGTCTGATACGTTTCTCTCGTGATCGTACAAAGCCTTACAGCAGGCATGGGAAATCATGACTGGTTTGTTGGATGCTGTAATCGTGTCAGCGATGGTTTGCTCATTGGCGTGAGACAGGTCAATCATCATACCAACTTCATTCATCTTCTCGACTAACGCATGACCATAAACGGTCAACCCTGAACCGTTAGTTTCCTTGCAACCCGAGCCTGCCCAGTTCTGGTAGTTGTACGTGATCTGGCTGGCACGTAATCCCAGGGCGAAAAACACATCGACATTGTCTAAATTACGCTGGAAATGCGTTGAGTTCTGGGCTAAATAAAAAACGGCCATTTTATTTTCCCTGCGCGCTTTATCGATATGGGCAACCTGGCTTGAACGGCTGTAAAACTTGGATTTCTCATCCAAGAAACGGTTGTAGTAGAGGATACCCCTGATGGTGTCATCGTAAGCGGCCTGTTCCTGTGCTTTTGGATCGGCAACCGTAACGGTCATGCTACGGATTCCAGAGTCAAGCATTTCCTGTACCAGGCTGTCTTCATAGATTTCCCGCAGTTCACCCATCGCATCCATGATTAGGGCATTCTTGCGTTTATTCCATGGTCTACCCATGGCTTCTGCCTGGACAGGTTTCGCCAGCACAGCCATAAAAGGTAGTGCGGCAGCGCCAGCCAATAAATNACGTCTTTTCATTTCGACNCCNCCTATNAATTGTCCTGAGTACGACTTTAACGTATTTTTGATNTTACCTGGNCTGAATCTGTGCTAGGCGTGGCAATTCTGGTAGCGATTCNAGNGCTGTTTCAGCCAGGCATGAGAACCGGGTTTCAATGNTTCAANGGTCGCAGTAAAGGCATGACCTATGAGTTGGGCTTGAACCTAACTTTGNAAGTTAAATATGCCGGGATAACCCGACAACGAAGCGNTGCCNCCGGTNTGAATGAAAACAACATTNTCGTCNTTGNNGAAGCGACCTTTGCGAATCAGGTCAATCAGACCGGAGAAACCTTTTCCGGTATANACTGGATCGAGCAGAATACCNTCGTGCTGGGCCATCATCTGCACAGCCTCGATCATNAGGGNAGTGGGNAGACCATAACCCTCACCGACATAGTCGGCGTTTGCAACAACTTGATCCCGGNTGACAGTTTCGGCNGCCAGGCCCATGTGGCGAGCNGTTCGCTGAGCCAGATTAAATACGCTTTCTTCCTGTTGCNGTCGGGGCGCGCGTACGCTCATACCGGTAATGGAAATACCGCTTTGCAGCGCNGCCATACCCAGGACCATGCCTGCCTGGGTGCCACCACTACCGGTGGCTTGCACAATATGATCGATCACCAGTGATTGGTCATTNGCCTGGGCGGTCATTTCCATGGCTGCATTAACATAACCTAACGCNCCAATCTCATTGGATCCGCCTCCGGGGATGATGTACGGGGCCCGTCCTTCATNGGCAAGCNGTTGTGCCAGTTCTTTCATTGCTGCGTTCATATCCGTANCCGNCTGGCATCTGGAAATAGTTGCCCCATGCAGGTGGTCAAGCAGGACATTACCATTTCGCTGGTAGGCGTCNTCTTCATAGCCGGTACGGTCTTCCAGAAGCAGGTNGCAGTTGAAGCCCAGTTTGGCTGCTATGGCCGCAGTCTGTCGGGCATGGTTCGATTGTGTNGCGCCCTGGGTGATAATGGAATCTGCACCTTNATGCGTTGCATCAGCCATCAGAAATTCAAGCTTTCGCGTTTTGTTACCCCCCGTTGCCAGGCCAGTGCAGTCGTCGCGTTTTATCCATAGATTAGGCCCGCCAAGTACTTCAGATAACCTTGGCAGGGGTTCCAAAGGGGTTGGCAGGTGAGCAAAATGAAGACGAGGGAGGCGGGATAGATGCATGTTTTTCTCCGAATTAAAGTTTAGCCAGGTTTGAGTTCCAGGCTGAATGCCCATGGNCAATAAAGCTCATTCGGGTACCAGCCATTGCATTTCCGGATCCANTGGGTAAATCGGGCGGGGTACCNGAGTCAGTCCCAGTTGCCGGATTACCGGGGTGGTTAACCCNGGCGCGTCTATTTCGAAAACCTGCTCGGCTGNGAAGTACTCATCAAAGCCCGCNCGAAAGTGTCCCCTTGATTTAACAACCAGTACCCGCAGACGACTGAGGTCCACACCCANGCGTTCGAGGAACACAGGATCCGCACATTGATGTCGGGCTGAGGCGACCACGACCTGTAATCCTTCTATCNGTAACAGCGCGCACAGGCCCAGATTAACGCGTCTTCCAGCATAGACGCCGCGTCGACCTACACAGCTGCCCTGGTTCAGTTTCAGCACCCGCACGTTAANACGATATTGTTCAGAAAATCGGATGGGGTCATTGTGGTTGAAGGTTGCTCGAAACAGGGTGCCGGTGCCTCTGTCATGGGCCTGCGCTGCNAGCGCTGGATCTATCATCATACCCAGGGTCCCTGTATCGATGCCTTCTTCGAGTAACCGTCTNAATATGAAAACGGTATTTCCGCGACCGCCACCACCGGGGTTGTCAGCGACATCAGCAAGGATGATGGCAGGCTTTCTGGCATCATTGAGGACTTCTTTNCAGAGTATGACTGCCTGGTCGAGACTGGTCAGTTGGGTAGTATAGCGATGCCGGTCAGCCCATGCGCGTTGAGCCAGGTGCCGGGCTGTAGCCCGTGCTAGTTGATAAGCTTTATCTACACTGGCATCGGTTGTTACCACGATCGACATNCCATTGGTAGAGGCGTNTGCCGGNGCAAATCCCGCCAGGATGGAAATATTAATAATGGGGGCTCGAGCCAGCGATTGGCCATAATNAATCAGCTCTGCGTAGGGCCCGNCTGATGTCAGCAGGCTTACCGCAGGACTGATCATGGGGACTTTTATCAGGTAACTGTGNGTTTTCATCCCGGCNAGCATTGAGTTCATGACTTTAGCGGCTTCCTCGCCCCGTTCCCGCTGGTCTACATGTGGGTTGGTGCGGTAGGCGATCATGACATCGACTGCGCGCTGCATGCTGGGGGTAACGTGACCATGCAGGTCCAGAGTAGAGATGATCGGTACATCAGGTCCAACCACGTCNCGGACCATCTCAAAAACAGCGCCGTCGGCATCATCTAATTCAGTACTGAGCCCCGCACCATGCTCGCACAGATAGACACCATCAATGNNAGTTGCCTTGTTCAGANCCGTGCGCATGGTCGCTAACATCTCCTGGAAAAATGCGTGTTCAACGGGGCCGCCAGGTGGCGCCTCGGCTAGCAGGATGGGCACCGGGTTCCATTTGCCTGCTTTATCCATTTCCGTNCAGAANCCATTCAGCGTTGCCGGCAGCCCGCTTTGATCACGATCAAGTTCTCGATGTATGCCTGCGGCATCAAGATAGAGCGCATCAGTAAATGCTTTTCTGTCGGTGATCGGCGCACTTCTATTNCATTCAAGGGAAAATCCCAGTAGCGCGATATTAGGCGGAGGTGGAGTTGCAGGANATGATTCAGCGGCGCTATTCA
The DNA here is from genome assembly GCA_002697205.1 of Gammaproteobacteria bacterium. Lineage (GTDB taxonomy): Bacteria > Pseudomonadota > Gammaproteobacteria > Pseudomonadales > Azotimanducaceae > UBA9926. Next base: position 2,265 of record NZUN01000067.1, on the reverse strand, counting down.
TGAAAGGTTGGTATTATCTCGCCTGGGGTGTCAGGGTAATCGTGGCAGTACTCGCAGCCCAAAAGCAAGCCCTGTACAACGGTGCTGATTATTGACGATGAATTGAAATGTCTGCCCGGCGACTGTGCCGTGTTGTTTGCCCTGAAACTCAAAGGGGTGGCTGCCTGCTGAAGTCTGTAGAATGAGTTGATCATCGCAGTACCCCACATCGACATTCCCCAACTCCAGAGAACCGTAACGGCCCCTCAACTGGTCTGGATTTTCTCTTTGTGGGTCGTCAGGATAGTCGGTTGTTAGCCAGGGCAAATCTATCTCAGTGAAATCGGATAAAATATCATTGAGGATGGTATGACCTAAGTGGGCAGTGGGCGCATCGGAAGTGTTAATCGCGATGGCCACGGATAGTTGCAGCTCCGGCACAATGCCAAAAAAACTCGATAGCCCAGGCCGCTGGCCGGTGTGCCAGGCAAGGGTGTTGTCGTCCCGCAACTGTTCAATTTCAAGTCCATAGCCGTAGCCGAAGGTAGATGATGGACGCGAAGCAATCGCCTGCAGGCGGGTCATCATGACCTGGCATTGCTCTTGGCTTAGCAGTTCGCTGTCGCCTTTGAGCACCGATAATAAGCGGATCAGATCACTCGGGGAGGCCAGCAGTCCGCCGGCAGGGTAAAAAAGGGGCGCATCCCAATAGGGCAGTTCGCGTAATCCTTGCCCTGTGCGCTGCAGGGATGTCGCAATAGCAGCGAAGCTTTGTGCCTGCTGCCCGCCTATGGCGCTGTTGTGCATGGACAGGGGACCAAAAACCAGCTTTTTTGCCACTTCAGGGTAGGGTTGTTGAAAAACGGTTTCGATGATCCCTCCCAGGATGCAATAGCCTTCATTGCTATAACTGTGCAGGGCTCCTGGTGGAGCAAGCAATTCTACTTCCAACTGGTTAATGTGCGATATCAGATGGGCGGTTGACAGCAGTTGTGGTTTTGAATCTGATTCGGTTTTTTCTGCCAGGTCTTTTGCAAAGAATCGACAGGAAAGCCCAGGAAGTCCGGAGGAATGAGTTAGTAGATGGTCAAGGCGCATTTGGCCATCCTGGGCACAGTGTAATTCTGGATAATAGCGCGCGACCGGTTCTGTTACGGATAAAAGACCTAGGCGTTGCGCCTGCATGATGATCAGGGCGGTCATAAACTTGGTTAATGAGGCGACCCCAAACAGCGTGCCAGGTGTCACAGGCAGGAGTCCACTTTTATCCATGGACCCGTAACAGAAGGTAAACGGTGCATTGTCGTTATTATTTATCGCTATTGATAAACCGGGGAAGTTGCCATCGAGCATCTCGCTGGTGATGGTTTTGTTGAGACGATCATAAATAGTCATGTTTGAAGACCTTCATACCCAGGCATCTATTCAGGCCTGGGGTTGGAAAATTCAGCTGATGGCATAGCCTTACAGCATGTTATGGCAAGGTGCGATTTCCGAGTATCTAATTATATCAACATGCCCCTTTGTTTCATGGGCTCTTCGGTCCACATCTGTGAATGTGTGGGTGGTCTCTTAGTTATCCTGAGCTTGAATAAATAAACGCTAAGCAGGCTCAGGGTTGCCCTTATAGCACGGTATTGAATTATCGATTGGAGACCACTCAGTCGCCGACTGTTGCCAGTAGCTTGAATCAACGCGGATCCAGGATGAATCATCTAATGAACCCGCTTTGACAAACCTGATCTCGGCAGCCTCCTTTACAAAGCTGACCAGTGGAGAACCACACTGTGGGCAGAAGCCTCGGGTTACATGACTGCCAGCACTGCCCACCACTGTATAGAACTTGACTTGGCCTTCCAGCTTCAAAGCCTGTTCCGGTAGTAGCAGGATGGTTGCCTTGCCACTGCCGGTGCTTTTTTTGCAATCATCACAATGACAATGATGGGCTGATAGCACTGCCTTCCGGGCAAAAGAATATCTGATGCCATTGCATAAACATCTGCCAGATTCCAACTTTTCCATGTCATGTCCCGGGGACTTTTTAGGCATTGAGTATAGGAAGAACTAATTTTGTTTACCAGGCAGTGTGCATGAATGGGTGGCGCTATGGGACAGCTCTATATCTTCCTAGATGGGTGTAGTTGTCTATTCCTACCCCAATGCCTTTTAGTTAAATTGCCAGATTAGATACTGATGCGAGGGATTAATGAATTGCTTGTTACCCCATGTCTTTAATTGGCCGCCCATGGCCCTTTCAAGGTGAGTCAGACGAGGGTGACCCTCATT
>NZUN01000066.1 GCA_002697205.1 Gammaproteobacteria bacterium | reverse complement strand
AGACTTTTGATATTGGCCCTTTTGCTGCGCTTGACATTGATGTTAATGATTACAGGATTATCGCACTGAAATCCTCAAATCACTTTCGTGCTGGATTCAAAGACGTAGCGACACATATCGTCACCGCAGATACACCGGGCCTGACCACTCACCAGATACAGGTTTTTCCAAGACGAAACAAAGCCTACCCCTTATGGCCTCTGGATGAAGAAGCCCAGTATCCGATATGAAAAATGGAGAAACGGTTTTTTAAGGCGGGACATGACGTTCTGCCAGCGGAGTATAAGGGAGGCTAGGGGCTCAGAATGTCATTTAATTTTTCTAGCTGACCGAGATAAGCGTCGACATCATTATATCGAAGTGCACAGATAAGACGGTCTGTCCCTAGTGTTTGATACTGGTTCAGTCGTTGTTTTGCTTTCTCTGGCTCATCCAGGGGCAAGCTGGTCATAACGGTAATATTGCCTCGCGGTTTACCTAGGTCGTCGGTAATTCTTTGATATTCTCTGATGCCGGCTGCCAACGGGTCCGGATGACTGACCATGGGGATCCAGCCGTCTGCAAAATGAGCCGCGCGATGCAGTGCGTGCGGTGCTCTACCGCCAACGAGCACAGGGGGTTTGTCCGGACGTGGCTTGAACAGGAAGGTTTGTCCGTTCAGGGAAACCTCATCGTTAGAAAAGCATTCGTTAATAAATTGTAATGTGTTGTCGGTTGTTCGACCGCGCCGATGTCGGTCAACACCAAGGGCCTTGAACTCCGGATCCATCCATCCGGTTCCTACACCCAGAATTAATCTGTTTTTTGTTAATTCCTGGAGAGTTGCAATCTGTTTAACCGTGGGTAGCATGGGTCGGTAAGGCAGAATCAGCACACCTGAACCAAGCTTAATCTTTCCGGTGGTGCCGCCCAGCCAGGCAAGGGTGGTNAGGGTGTCGAGGTAGCGGCCACCGCTACCTTCAGCATCGTCAGGGGGAATTGCGATATGGTCTGTGATCCACAGCGATTCCATCCCCTGAGCTTCAGCAGCCTGGGCACAGGTTACAATTATATCGGCGGTCGATTCCGCGCCCATATTACGAATAGTGACTCCAATATCCATACAGCTCTCCACCTTATTATCTGGCGCAACTGCCAGTGTACCCTGATGACAAAGGGTGTGTTAAGGCATCCTGTCACTTACCTGANCGTGCCTGGGCAGGTCTATTTCCTGATATGCTCAGGANTCNAGANTGGTGGGTCAGTCAATATNTGTTTTATNTTTAAGATCGCCCTCTCAGGCTTAATTAGGAATTGCCATGAACCCAACTGAATCAGAATTGATCGAGCGNGCTCGAGCACTGGTCCCGAAACTGAGCGAGCGAGCTGCGTCTGCGGAGACGCTTGGCCGATTGCCCGAAGAAACAGTTCAGGATTTTCAGGATGCNGGCTTTTATGACATTGCCAAGCCGAGTGCTTTTGGAGGCTATGAACTGTCACCGGAGGTTCTATTCAGAGTCAGTATGGAGCTAGCCTGGGGCTGTCCTTCCAGCGCCTGGTGTCTNTGTCTGATTGGTGTCCATAACTGGGAACCCGGGCTGATGGATTCAAGGGCAGGTGAGGATTTATGGGCAGATGATCCCCATGCNCTTTACTCTTCTTCCTATGCTCCCTTTGGGGAGGTAACAGTTGTGGAAGGTGGCTATCGACTGTCCGGCCGCTGGCAATGGTCTAGCGGAAGCGATCATTGTTCNTGGGTCATGCTTGGCGGAATGTTGCCAGAAACTCAGGGAAGAGCGGAGCAGATAGNACTGCTGCTGCCGCGCNCTGACTATCAGNTNATTGATAACTGGAACGTCTCAGGCCTGAAGGGNACAGGNAGNCATGATGTTTTGGTNGATAACGCGTTTGTGCCCGAACACCGATCACATCGGCTGTTGGCGCCGAGTCAGNGCGCCTTCGATTCACCGATATACGACCTGCCTTTTGGCAATATATTTGCGTTATGCCTGTGTGCCGTAACCCAGGGTATNGCTGAAGCTGCCCTTCATTGTTACACCGAGTATTTGCGAGACCGAGTTCACAAATACGANGGCCAGGCAATGTCTTTGGATCCGTTTCANCAAAGGCGGTTGAGTGAGGTGGCAGCGGATGTGCAGGCAAATCGATTAAGATTTCATCAGGTNTTTAGGGTTCTGGANCAAGCGCTGAAAACTGCCAGAAATGTGCCAGTTGATGTCCAGGTAGCACAATCATGGGAAACGCAGTCCATTGCCCATCGAAACGCGGATCTGGTGACGATTTTAATGCGCGCCAGCGGCGGTGGTTCGTTTAGGCTAGATCATCCTATGCAGCGTTATTTCCGGGATATCAATGCCGCTGTATCGCATGCNTTTCTCAGTGTAGACAGGGGCAGNCTGCAATACGCTAAGATGCGACTTGCCGGGTCTTCGTCGGGGACCTGAAGGGTGAGAATAGTNTAATCGACNGAGCCTATTTTTTGGCTCAGGATGGGCTTTAAATNGATACTCAAGAGGNCTAACTCNATGTACATCAAAACCCCGGGTGCAAAGATGCTGTATCTCATNAGACGGCGCCTGGAAACGTCAAGGGATGAACTGGTCATGCACTGGTTCAAGAATCATATGCCTGCTGTTATTCGTGGCCAGGAAGAGGCAGCTTCGGCAANGCGCCGCCATGCNCGCAAATACATAGCAACCCTTTTTGATACCCCNCTGGCCTATGGCAATCGTGAGATCAGTCAGNCAGGGGCCAGCGATCTGCAGTGGGATGGTATGGCCCAGTTGTGGTGGGATGAACCGCTAACGCGACCTACACGACCACATGGTGAGCCGCCGGTTGATTCCTTTCAGGAAAGGGCTATGCCCTATGTACCCTGGGCGACGCAGGAATATGTGGTACTCGATGGTTCTGAGCATTTGTCTGCTCAACCGCTGAGCCTCAATGATCCCTATCCGATGACCCGGTCGGGATTCTGTCGAGCGAGCTTTCTGGTAGCAGCCAGGCCGGATACAGATTTTAAAGCGTTCTTTGAGCATTGGCTGGAAGGCCATGTTGCCAACGTTAAAAGTGTGATGCTGCAGGCGGGTGGTTTCCGATACGTGGTAAGCCATAGTCTGGAGCCCGAACTGGAACCTTTCGCTGGTTTAGCCGAGTTATATTTCCAGAGCGCNAGAGGTTTGGCNGACTATTTTGAGACCNTTNAAAACGACGGCATGGAACAGTGGGTTGACGGCAAACGCACGCTTATTTTTCGTGGATCGACAGAAATGGTTGGAATTCCCTAGCGCTGTNTNNCCGATGTCAGCAGGGAACAGCGGNGCGTGNTATCTTAGGCCGATAAATCATCCAGAGGCGCCCAGGTCGCGTGNGTGCCACTGGCAATTCGCTCGGGCAGGCGAATTTTNGCGACGGGTTNATCACTGANCTGNCCAGCATCATAAACCAGGCAATGTGAAACNTCTTCGTTAACATTTGAGCTGAANGTGATGAGATAACCATCATCTTCAGAGNGGGAGTTNGCNCGTGGNGCCATGNCAGTTTCGCTGATGAAGGTACCNTCTGGATAGGAGATAANTTCATCTGTGCCTTTTTCTACNTCCAGTTTNCTAAGNCCATTGAAAGCAAAAATTGANTTNGTGCAGAGGGTGTTATAGCTNTANCNATAGGGCCTGCCAGCGTGACGNCCNTTGATCATGGGAAATTCAGCCAGGCGCTCNTGTAGTGTTTCTTCAGTGCATCTGCCTGAGCNAAGATTGAANCGCCAGCGATGTGCTCNAGGCTCNAGNGTGTTGACATCGAGAGTTTCAAATCCTTTTAACTCAGCAGNTTGCCGNGGNACGCCTCTTGCCGTGGGGTTNTGNTGAAAATACCCNTCNAGNATAACCTCATCGCCTTCTTCGTAAGCATTGGCAAAATGCAGCACNAAGGTAGGATCTGCCTCAAACCANCTTATATCTTNTGTTTTTCCNTGGCGCGGTATCAGNGCAAAACGACTGGGCAGTTTTCGATTAAAGGTATTGGAGTAATAGCCTTGAGCCAGTGCTTCAGGCTCCCAGTAAAGAGGNAGGTCATTGAGGATGGACCAGTTTTCAGTAAAAGCCATGTCGTGAGGAAGACGTGGCCCGGGCAAAGGTATATCTACATAGTTGGTCAGTCTGCCTTGTTTATTGACCACGCCGTATTTCATAAAGGGTGCTTTAGTAGAGTAATTGAAAAACAGCAATTCGCCGGTATGCTCATCGACCTTGCAATGTGCAGACACACCGTCAGCAGGAAACTGNCCCTGCCAGGTTGATTTCCCGAGGTTTTCAAGGGTGCGAGGGTTGAGTTGGTATAATTCACCACACTGATAAAAGCTAGCCAGAGCGGCTCCTCTATGGACGACTACATCTGTACTGCCCGCGTCTTTCATCATGGTTCGNGCGCCCCAGCCGTAGCTGGCGATAGCATTTTTCGGGTGTTCNGTAATACCTGCCCATAAACTGCCATTGGCTTTTTGCTCTGCCATAAAGCCGTCGGTACGGACAAAGCGATTAGCGTATCTGGCTTCGCCAGCTTCAAATGAGATGGCATGTAACATGCCATCACCATCAAATGGGTGATAGCGTTTTATAGGTTCGAATAGAGGGTTTTCTGTATTTCTGAGGTAGACACCATTTAAATCTGCTGGGATCTCGCCAATGACATCCAGATCCCAAGCATCATACTCCCGGTTCTGTGGTCGCCAGGCGCCTGATCNATACGGGTGCTGATCGAAAANCGGAAGCCCGCTGGTAAAGGAATTGCGGAGTTCTACTTNCATTTATGGCTCTCCNTGTTCGNCCATTGTTATGATCAGGTTCGGTTTATCCCTCGCCACCTTGNTCCTCGTANATAAAGTTTTCCAATTCTTCTATTGTTAGGGATTGTTGCTNGATAATTGTTTTCAGGATATCGCCAAGCGTAATCATGGCGATNGCTGCATTGTTGTCGACGATAGGCAGGTGACGGATCTTTTTCTGCAGCATCAANGTCATACACTTTTCCAGAAGTGTGCTTTCAGTGGCANATATCACATCNGAGGACATGATTTCCGAGACCAGGGTGTCCTGTGCTGATTTGTTTGCAAGAATGAGTGCTCGTGTGTAATCACGCTCTGAAATGATGCCGGCCAGNGGTGAGTCAGNGTTGGTGACAACCAGTGCACCGACATTCTTATCNGCCATCATTNCGACTGCGTTGTAAACCGATTCGTTAGCATCTATCGACCATATATAGNGGCCTTTTGTTTCCAACAGTTCTTTGACGTTACTCATAGGAAACTCTCTTTATGCGGGCTAAAAGCCTAACATAAGCGTAAGAGTNGCAAGAGTAAACTGTTGTTTACAGATGTTTGACACCACGAGGTTTGTTTAATNCAGGTAGGGCTCTGTNTGGGCCTGACANAAGGANTCAGAAAGAAAAGGTAGAATTTAAGAAAAGAGGNATAAACCGGAAAACTTAAAGGCTACCGGGTTCCTTGATTTGCAGTAACGTGGATGGGTTCATCAGTGCGAACATTTGTATAATTGCCCTACTTTTGGCAATAATAAGNGCACTTNTTTTCNAGGACAGAGTATCACNCAAATCTAAACATGCTGTCCGACCTATNGGTGAATTNTGGGTGCGTCAGAAATTCTGCCAGTCCAAGCAAATAACAATAAGGGTTTNTCTATTCNAGCGGNTAAGGACATTGGCAACNTCCNGGGATCAGATTGGGTGNATCGTTGAGTGAAATAGCATGGTGTCTTTAGCCCCTGAATTGATTTGCCGGNACTAACCCTGCGCAGAGCCTTGANCGAGTGACCNAAGTGCNGGATNNTCAGCCACCATTTTCTTATTNCCTNNTCATAAATACCGGTATTTTTCGATCTTGCTAGTGACTNTCTTTAAGTAATTCCTGGTCTCTTTCATACGATGTCGATGCGTTAAGAACCAGTAGAACTCCTTAACAGACATCTTATTGATGCGAGCAATGGCCTTTTTCTTGTTTCCTTTGGAATTTAAACTCTGCCATAAATTACCGGNCCCGCCGTTGTAGCTTGCGATAATGGCGTATTCTANTTTTTTNGGATGCGCTATACCGACCAGATAGCGCTCGGCTAATATTCGCAGGTAGCCTGCGCCGACTTCGATATTATTTTTTGGATTATATAGATAGGATGATGTTGGCGTATGGGCATAGCCTTTGATCAGAGTGAAGTAATCTCGGCCTGCTGTATCGGGCTTTATTTGCATGAGGCCCAGGGCNTTGGAACGNGAGCGAGCCNTGGGATTAAATGCGCTTTCAGTTTCGATAATCGCCATGACCAGTGCCGGCGATAGATCATTTGTAAAGCTCGCCGCCTGCACATAACGNTGGTATTTATCGCTGGCCATCTCTTTNTGATCAGAAATCATGCGAATGGTAACGCTGCGTTTACCCCTGACTTGCGGACTGTTTTTGATCAGGTAGAGCGCNAATCTNCGTGCTCGCCATTCAAATTCTATGGCTTGGCCGGTGTGATCCAGAATCTGCTTGAAGAAGAAAGGGCGTTTGGTGTNGGCATTGACCAGACCAAAATCGTGAGCCGTAGCGGCATCGATGACTGAAGGGTCAATCTGGGTTAGAAGCACATCAATAATGGCTTTCTCCAGTTGCGCAATGGAAGCAGAAGTGACGANAATAATCCCACTGTTAAAATCGACGATGGTTTCTGTATCTAAATGACCCTGNAGTGCNAGTACTGAAGGAATAGTAGAACCCTGGCTATCTGAATCGTGCTGGTATTCGTTCAGTAGTGTGGCAACNTCATCTGGGTAGGCGTCAAAGTCGGAAGCCTGCGCTGCTACTAACAGTAGTGCNATCAGCNNAGCTGAGNTGAGAANTAATGGCCCTTTTATCACGGCTGAATGGGATCCTNTTTGTTTNCNGGCNATNACCATCGTGATAGCTTTCGTNTGCAGATGTGAAGCNGTAATGATCTCCAGGTATTCCCTATGACGCTGCTTTNCTGTATATGGGAGGTATCCGTCTGCAGTGTTGTTAAGGCTAAGGTTAAGGGTAAGAATTAGAATCGATTTGTCAATCTTGTTTGATTCTGNGGTGAAGTNTAANTTGGTTTAAGNTATTCAATCCGAGTGTACTGGGATAATTGTCGGTTCAAGCAATGGCTCGATTCTAANCAGGCTCTTTCCTGGTTCGNAGGGTCTGGNCTCCNCCCCGCTTCAATTACGNATTTATCCTTTTCTAGTCTCATCAGAGCNGCGCGCANTTATAGGAAAGCTTTGAGCACTTCTCTTAAAAGATCCCATTTATCGAANCCCTGTNTACCNTAATCTAGGCCACGGCGGACNATGACNAGGTCTTCAGANGGCACAACGATCACAAANTGGCCTCGGTTNCCAGCNGTGGCATAGGCATCTTTTGGGANATCGGTGCGCGATTTCGGNACGAGCCACCAATGGCCACCATAACGACCGNCCNGATTCGTAGCCGCTGGCGCCGGGCTNCTTANAAAATCAATCCAGGCTTCNGAAATAAGGCGCTGACCNGACCAGACGCCGTTATTCAGATANAGNAGNCCGAATCGCGCTAAATCNCGAGCATTGGTATACACCTGGCTGCTCAGNACAAAGTCGCCNAANCGGTCGACGCTTAACAGGGTACTGGCCATNCCNAGNGGGTCCAGCAGCCTTTGTCNTGGAAAAGACCAGTAGTTTTCATCGCTGCCCANNAATTTNCTGAANGCGTAGATAGCCAGNAGCGTGTCGTAATTCTCGTAATCCCAGTAGCTGCCGGGTTGTCGCACCAGNCCACGTCGACGCGCGCCTTGTGCTGTGCTGTCTCCAGCCCAGTAGGCCAGACCGCTACCCGAGATATATTCCTGCCCCAGGCTGTCTACTGGGTCGAGNCCGCTGGACATATTCAATACATGGCGCAGACTGATTTTGTTTCGAGGGTCTAGCTCAGGGGNGTCAATNTCNGGNAGCCAATCAACAGNCAGCGGGCTATCCAGGGTTAGTTCACCTGCATCNACCANCATACCCAGTAGGGTGACAGCAATNCTTTTNGCGGTGGACCAGGTTCGNGTTCGAGTGGTTTGATCAAAACCTTCNGCATACTGCTCAAGGATCAGCTGGCCCTGGTACACNACCAGTAGGCTGATGGTGACCTGCTCAGCACTGGNACGCTGAAAAGNCCAGNTAGCTGCCCGGGCAAGNGCAGNGTTATCCACTTGGTCNGGCACTGAAGGTGTGGTCAGATCACCCTTTGGCCAGGGACGATGACTGACTTCAAGTGGTTTGTNAGCCATTGGATGNCGNGGCAGATTATTCTTGACCTNAATTGTAGGNAACACCCCGGGCGGTAGCACGACACAGCCAAAGCCGTCTGANAATACNGCGCTGACTGANGNAGCAGGNGCATTGGTGCCGACGGTGACCGANTTCAGTTNGTGGTTGATGCTGTAGGGGCCAGCNCCCGCATGACCCAGNGGAGGCTCAAAACGCGGTGGTNNCAGGTAGGCCAGTTCCTGGTCAAACACTTGCGCCAGACTGCGATGGGAGGTGAACAGACCATTACACATNAGTACNGCCTGAATGCCCNTGTGAATAATGTTTTGATTGGNTGCACGCCAGTCGGNCCATGTGANNGGGCTGATGAGCACACCACTGAACGCTANTATCAAGGANAGNAGGTANNGTCGTTGACCTNCCGGTATGACCGAANTGGCAAAGCGGTGTATTACATTTGGNCTCAGNTTCTTACTCAAAATTACCTCAATGATTGTCAGAACNAGTGTCNACCGCAACNCGGGAATTTGCGCCAGGATTGAGCTCTTTATTNTCGGCTTAACCTTGTCAGCATGGGTATCTTCGGCACTTTGTNTACATGGTCTATCGATACTTGTTCGCTGCAATTGTTCTCGATATTGATGNTAGTGATACTAACATGGCTGGTCAGNGGTAACGATTGGATAAGCCAGTAGGACTTCAATGGCTGCCTGATAGCATAGTCGATGCGACTGCGAGACCACTTGCCANTCCAGGGAGAGATATTTTGATCAATGAAACTGAAAGAGGTATGTTGTTATNTTAATCNAGAGAAANGAGTTTTGTTATGTACCCAGGACATTGGTCAAAGATCTGCCCGGATAAACCGGCCATCATTCATTCGGAAACGGGTGAAGTAGTAACCTACAAGGCCCTTGATGATAGGTCNAATCAACTGGCCCAACTGATGTGGTCCCAGGGCTTGCGNCGNGGTGACCATGTCGCCATCTTCATGGAAAATGATATGCGTTATTTTGATATGGTCTGGGCTGCCATGCGCTCCGGGTTGTATCTGACAACGGTCAATCGCTACCTGACCACAGAAGAAGCTGCCTATATCATAGATAATTCCGAATCGCAGATNGTTGTGACTTCAAACTATCTGGNGGAAGTTNCTGGTGATTTNCCGGCGCAGTGTCCAAGGGTAAAGCAGTGGCTGATGACGGGTGAGCCGCTGGCTGGATTTGACGATTATGAACAAGCGCTGGCGCAGCACACCGCAGCCCCTCTTGATGAAGAGCCCGCCGGCACTTTTATGCTCTACAGTTCAGGCACAACCGGTCGACCAAAAGGTATTTTNAGNCCNTTGTCTGGGAAATTAATCTCAGACAGCAATGATACGGTTGGTGGNTTGCAGAAAGCTCTGTGGGGTTTTGATGAAAATACGGTCTANTTATCACCTGCGCCCTTGTATCATTCNGCCCCGGTGAGTTTCTGTAGTTCTGCCCAGGCATTGGGGGCAACGGTAGTCATGATGCCCAGGTTCAATGAAATAAGNGCCCTGAAGGCGATTNAGNAATTTAAAGTAACGCATAGCCAGTGGGTACCAACNATGTTCTCACGCATGTTAAAAATGGACCCGGCTGAGCGGACAAACTTTGATTTGTCCAGTCACAAGATAGCGATTCATGCCGCGGCACCCTGCCCACGGCAGGTCAAACAGCAGATGTTTGATTGGTGGGGGCCGATTATTTATGAGTATTACGGCGGAACTGAGATCAATGGAATCACCCACGTGACCCCGGAAGCTTGGCTTAACAGACCTGGCACGGTGGGCCAGGCAGTGCTCGGCATTATTCATATCTGTAATGAAGATGGCTCTGAATGTAAGCCTGGAGAAGAAGGANTCGTCTATTTTGAGCTCCCCCGGCTACCCTTCGAGTATCTCAAGGATAAGGAAAAAACAAAAGATGCTCAGCATCCNCANCATGAAAACTGGAGTGCGCTGGGCGACATTGGTTATGTCGATGAAGANGGNTTTCTATTCCTGACNGACCGGGCTACGTTTATGATTATCTCCGGCGGCGTTAANATCTATCCTCAGGAGATCGAAGATGCCNTGATTATGCATGCCGATATCGCTGATGTCGCTGTGATCGGCGTGCCCAATGAAGAAATGGGAGAAGAAGTCAAAGCTGTGGTNCAGCTGGCTGAAGGCGTTAGCANAGGCACTGATCAAGAAGATAAGTTAATTGCCTTTGCCCGAGAGCAGCTGGCTCATTATAAATGCCCAAGGAGCATTGATTTTGAGGCGGAGCTACCGCGGTTNCCGACAGGAAAACTTTACAAAAGGCTTCTCAAGGATCGTTATTGGGGAAGGAAAGACACCAAGATTGTGTAGTGGCCAGAATTGTTCATTACNTGAATGGGTACGATTAGCTGACTTACCAGGTTTCAAGCCACGGCCGCAGCACCACCTCGAAGGTCCAGGTTGACCGAGGCTGTTGGTGAAGNTGCAGATAGGTTTTGGCAATGGCGTCAGGGTCTGCCTGGTTGTCTTCGACATTTGCCCCAGCGCGACGGTGACTGCGTGTACCATCTGCCTGGGTCCAGCCAATAGCGGCGTCGATGGGCACGTGGGCAACGTGAATGCCTTTTGGCATGAGCTCGCGCGCCATGCTTTGAGCGAGGCCGGATTTGCCNTGACTGGCCATGGCGAAGGCACCGCTTCGAGGATAGCCTTTGATGGCAGCGCTGGCATTAGTGAAGATGATGGTCCCCNTGTGTCCCTGNTTAACCATAGGGTTTGAGAGCATGCATTTAGCCGCTTGCTGGCCGANCAGAAATGCGCTGAATGCAGAGTTATTGAGCGTATCCCTGACCAGCCTCGGTTCNACTTCATCTATACCTTTGCGGAAAATATCACCGCTTCGGCCATCGATATTGTGTACCACCAGNCTTGGATTGCCCAGATCGTGGATGACCCGCTGAAAAAGTTTTTCAACAGCATCTTCCTGTGAGGCATCACATTGATAGCATTTAACACCCTGGTTCTGACTCAACGCTTTCAGTACCGGTTTGTCTGGATTCCGGGCTGCAATGGCAACACTCATGCCCTNGNTGGCAAAAAGCCTGGCGCAGCTGGCGCTGATGCCGGGGCCGCCGCCCACGATCAGGGCGACCTGTGGTCCGGTGGNATTATCGGGNTCCGACATATTGNCTCCTTAATGTTAGGTGGNTCCAGAGGCGTTAAGACCCCNTACTGCTGGCCGATGGAATCTGGTTGAAGGGTAGGCCCTTATCTGCACGCATATCTTCGGGTAAGCCCAGNACCCGCTCAGAAATGATATTTCTCAGGATCTGATCGGTTCCGCCTTCGATTCTTACCGCAGGCGAGCGCATCAGCATNGCCTGGATTTTGGCCTGGCTTAAAGCGATTTCTGGATCAGTTACCAGNCCNGCAAGGCCCTGNAGATCCAGNGCGTACTTGGCGATATCCTGCATCATGGTGCCTGCCACCAGCTTACCGATGCTGTTTTCCGGGCCTGGAACCTCACCTTTTGAGAGTGCTGANATTGCNCGTGCTCCGGTATTTTTCAGGCCAGCACTCTTGGCATACCAGTCTGCCAGTTTTGAGCGNACACCCGGGTCNTCAATGGCCGGACCACTGGCAATGGTGAGGTTGTCCACCAGTTCTTTAATTTCTGGGAATCCNGTGGCGATACCGCCGCCGATAGCCAGGCGCTCGTTCATCAGGGTGGTTAAGGCAACCTTCCAGCCATCACCGACAGGGCCNAGNCGCTGATGATCCGGGATAAGCACATTTTCGAAGTACACCTCGTTGAAGCCGCTATCGCCATTGGCTTGTTTGATGGGTCTGATATCAATCCCGGGGGAGCGCATATCCAGGAAAAACATGGTCAGGCCCCTGTGCTTGGCNACGTCCGGATCAGACCTCGTAATCAATATGCCGTAATCACTGTATTGAGCCCCGGANGTCCATATTTTCTGGCCGTTGATCCTCCATTGATCACCCTCTTTCTCGGCTTTTGTGCGTAACCCAGCCAGGTCACTACCACCATGCGGTTCCGAGAACAGCTGACACCAGACNTCNTCGCCACTGGCTAGTTTTGGTAGATAGCGGCGTTTATGTTCCTCGCTGGCATAAGCCATCATGGTAGGCGCGCACATGCCCTGACCGATAATAAAAGTCCCGCTGAGCNTNCNGTAAANGCCTTCTTCCTGGTTCCAGATCACNCTTTCAATGGGTGTNGCACCACGGCCACCNTATTCCCTGGGCCATTGCAGGCAGGCCCAGCCGTTGTCAGCCTTGATTTTCTGCCATTTTTTGGCTTCCTCAAGGGGATCAANCTCACCTGTTTGGGTCGAACCGAAACCGCTGCCNGCAAGGGACTCGGCCAGGTGNNGGGGAGCGTGNTCGTCAATCCAGGCCCTGACTTCTTTNCTGAANGNCGCTTCNGCTTGTGTATCGCTAAAATCCATTGTTGTTCTCCTAAGCNACTGCTTGTGGCAGGGCCTCAATTANTTTGTTTTCCCACACNGTCAGGCCACCGAGNGCCAGGGTCAGATANTTAGACCTGCGATAGTAAAGATGACAATCAAATTCCCANGTGAATCCCATTCCACCATGGATCTGGATGTTATCTCGGGCACATAACTGGAACGCCTGGGTTGCAGAAACCCGNGCTGTAGCAGCGGCAAGATTNAGGTCCGGGGCGTTATTTTCAAGTGCCCAGGCGGCGTAATAGGCATTGGATTCAGCCAGTTTGAGGGCGACATACATATCCGCCATCATGTGCTTGAGNGCCTGNAACGANCCTATNGGCCTACCAAAGGCGAATCTCTCCTTGGCATAAGCCACCGCCATATTCAATGCNTGCTCCGCACCACCNANNTGCTCAAAGGCAAANAGAACAGCGGCTCGATGCAGTAATTGTTGAAGTTGACCCCATCCCTTACCNGCAACGCCTAAGGCNTCTGCTGANTTTNNATTNAAATGAAGGCTGGCTGCTGCCAGAGTAGGGTCAACCGATTGCACCGGNGNGCGNTGCACCTNTGTTAAGTCTGCAATCACCAGCTGCGGTCCGCTGTCCCCGCTCGCAACGACGATCGCTATATTGGCGATCATGCCATGNGGCACGATCATTTTTGATCCANTCAATACGCCGTTCTTGAATTGGGTTTGTAGCAGGTTCGGACTCGGTTCCNNGTGATCTTCGACCA
This sequence comes from Gammaproteobacteria bacterium, assembly GCA_002697205.1. Classification (GTDB taxonomy): domain Bacteria; phylum Pseudomonadota; class Gammaproteobacteria; order Pseudomonadales; family Azotimanducaceae; genus UBA9926. The sequence continues at coordinate 12,159 of NZUN01000066.1, read as the reverse complement.
GCGCCAGGGTNGCGATGATCTCGCCTGAGGCTAATTTGGTGAGNAAGCGTTCCTTTTGTGCTGTTGAACCGAACAGGGAAATGGCTTCAGCAGCGAGGTAGATGGAGGATGAAAATGGGATGGGTGCCAGCACAGCGCCGATTTCCTTTGCCGCCAGGCACAGTGGCAGGTATCCTGCACNAACACCGCCGTAGTCCTCGGAAATGGCNGTTCCCTGAACACCCATNGCTGCCAAACCCTGCCAGACATCAAGGGCCTGAGNTTCATTGCCATCCAATACTGAGCGATGACGATTTAACTGGCATTGGTCCTGCAGATAACGTCGCACCTGCTCCTGAACCATTCTATCTTCGTTAGAAAAATCAAAATCCATAATTTCTATGTTCCTGGTTGACATGGATATACGCCCTAATAGACCGCAGCCTGGTAAGTGCCGTATCCATGNAGTTTAGTTTCTTGTCCGTAAATGCGNTAATTGGGCTCGTTCTGGGTTGCGAATCTCATAAATTTCGATNACGTTCCCGAAGGGGTCCTGACCATACACNGCACTGGTATCNCCAAAATCCACCGGCGGCCCTNCAAAGGTCATCCCGGCGTTTTCCAGCCTGGTNTGTTCGGATNNTATGTCTACAACNTCCAGGGCAATATGCGGATANCCCAGGTCACAAGGNCGNGCTGTCTTATCCTCACCTTCCGGATGNNCATAGCTCCAGAGCTCAACAAAGCAACTCCCTGCCCGCATCATTGCCATGGTTGCNGATATATTCGGCAANCCCACNGCACGNTCAGCCNNGGGCATGTTTTGGATCTGTCCCTGTTCGACNATTTCAAAGCCAATGANATCCNGATAGAAAGNCAGACCCAGATCAAAATCTGGTACGTTGATTGCGATATGGTGAATCCCCTTAATCATTGTANGCCTTCATTAGTATGCTTGACTCCCAGCTGATCCTGGTGGGCCAGCTGAAACTTATCTGGATAGCGAAATTCACTCTTTAGTATGCACCAAAATGAACTCNTGCACATGATACTACNGGTTAACCTGATTGGAATTCAAAACCCGCTTGTCTTTGCCCTGCTTATAGCACTCCGCGNTGATTGTTTGCCTGCAGTTTTTGCATTATTGGCGTAAATATCTGCTGNTGTAGTTGGCAAACTGCTGGCTGAGGGCCNTCTTTTCCANGCCAAAATCGGCGAGGTCATAGCGATGGGGAGCTCGATGTTCGCGCAGGTTTGTTTCAATCCAATCTTTGATTTCGNTGTGAAAATCATCTCCTATTGGAATACCCGCCAGTTCCAGCACNCTTGCTGCTTCCTTTTCTGGGTGTTGTAGCTGGTCTTCATACAATACATCGATGAATCGGTTTTTATCGTTTCCTGCTCTGGCCAGCATGAATTGATCGAGCCAGGCATGGAGCCTACCTGGCCAATATTCACCGATCATTTTATGACTGATTGTGTCAGATGCCAGTTTGTATAAACTTGCTTCCATGCTGCAGTAGGATGGAATAACCGCAATGGGATCGCGATGTGTCATGACAATTTTTGCTGTGTTGAAAATTGCCATGGCNGTATCCAGTGCGATCAGATGTCCGGGTGTCTTCAGGACCCAGGCTTTACCTTGTCGTGATGGGTCTTGCCATTGCAGTGATTGCAGTATCTGGTGCAAATCCTGATANCCNNGCTTTGGATCCTGTAATGCCANCCATCTGGCGTATGAAGGCACGTAGTAGCTCGCCTCGGCCATGGTACTGGAAAACAACTGGCCGAGAATAATGACTTCCTCATCAGGCTGATCAATNCTCATGGGATGAATGGACATGAGTTCAGGTAGTTTNCCAAGCATGAAATCTAGAATGTTCCTCGCCGCGTTAAGGCGCTGGCTGGCATCGGCGCGTGTTTCTCCAGGGAAAGGTGCATAGTTCTGCGCTTCATACCAGCGTACGCCGGTCATCCCTCTCGACGAAGCCAGCATACGATGGAGCATGGTGCTGCCGGTACGGGGCAGTCCGGTGACAATTACCGCTACCTGCACATCTTCCTCCAGAATTTCTGGATGCGCCTTGATCAAGTTGATATGGCGCAATCTATTCGACAGTGCGCCGACAATCATTGCCTGAGCACCATAGCTGCCTTCAGTAGTTAGGCGAGCTTCCGTGTTAAGTGCTGCGATAAGGTGATCGATGTGATCGAAAAACCAGGTGTTGCCAAAATCATTGAGTTCGGTTAGTTGCGATGCTTCCTCAATGAGGCTTTGTCGATTTGGTAGTTTCATGGGTTTATTGGTCGGCTATCGATTTGATATCTGCAATATCCGTAAAATCAGTTGCCAATAACAGACATAGAAAGCAGAATGNTATTTCTTCACACTCTCTCAGAGATTCTGGACGATCNAGGTACACAAAGCTACAGGTATTAGCCATGCTCCTTGCGGATAAAGTTATTCTGATAAGCGGTGTTGGACCGGGTCTAGGCCAGTCTATGGCAAAGATTGCTGTTCAGGAAGGCGCAAAGGTAGCGCTTGGCGCCCGTAATATTGAGTTTTTGCAAAAGCTGGTTGGTGAAATTACCGATTCAGGCGGTGAGGCGATNGCTGTGGCGACGGACGTGACAGACCGTTTGCAATGTGACGCAATTGCTCAAGCAACTGTAGACGCTTTTGGCANCATCGACGGGCTTGTTAATAGCGCCTATAACCATGGTAACTGGGCAACGGCAGATCAGGCTGACGCTGAAGAGTGGGCGCGAGTCTATGATGTGAATTGTGTTGGTGCGCTACGTATGGCACAGGCTGTACTGCCTGCCATGAAATCGGCAGGATCCGGTGCGATAGTGAATGTCTCGACCATGGCAACAGTAAATCCCTTTCCAGGTGAGGCTTCCTATGCAGCAAGCAAAGGAGGACTAGGTGTGCTGACCAGGCATATGGCNACTGATTTTGGTCAATTCAATATTCGTGTTAATGCGGCCAGAATGGGATGGATCGGGGGCGNACCGGTGTANCACTACATTGACGCTCAGGTAAAAAGCGGTCGTGACAGGGATGAGGTAGTCGGCGAGATTACCAAACGGATCGCCTTGGGCATCATTCCNNCAGAGCCGGATTGCGCTAAATCTGTGCTTTATTTTGTTTCCGATTATTCGAAGGTTGTATCTGGGGCCACGTTGGATGTCAACGGCGGTGAATACATGGCACCTTAAGATGAAGGATGCCAGACAGATATGGCAGACTTTCTGCCGTGACCTTGNAGNAGCCGGCAGCGCTGTCTTCGATACTGATCTTGTCTTGACAGAAATGGACGAAGCCGAAAGTGTGCGCTATCTNAGTCGTCTTTTGCGAATTGGTCTGGAGATGCACCTTGAAAATGCTGATGCCAGCTATCCAACCTTTTATCAGGCATCCCATGAGACGGCCAAAATAGGTGCTGATAATCCAGATAACCATTATCANAATGCNACCATTAATGGTTCAAACACCTATCGTATTCATGGTTATCGCGGCACTGTGCCGATTTTAAGCTTTGCCACCAAAGCCAATCGATATGCTATTGACGGCAGCATGGCCTCTACCGGCGAGCTAGATAGTGGCGATATGGAAATCGCATCAGACGGGTCATTTGAAATAACAGTCAGCAGGCATCAAACTCGAGGTAACTGGCTGCCCCTTGAAGAAGACTCGTCCATCCTGATTGTCAGGCAGACCTTTTTTGATAGGACCGATGAAATTCTTGCCAATGTTGCCATAGAGTCAGTTGATTGCTCAGCTCCCCCTGCACCGATTACATTGGCTGGGGCGTCAAGAGCGCTCCAACTCGCNCCTGCTTTTATTAATGGCACAGCGCGAACGTTTGTAGAATGGGCTGTTGATTTCCGGAACAAAAACAATAATCGACTTAGCACGTTAGATCAGTCGCGTTTCGTCAGGGCAGGTGGTGATCCCACGATTCATTATCTGCATGGTTGGTGGGAACTCAGCGCCCACCAGCGGTTGGAAATTTCCAGCGAATTACCCGTCTGNGAGGGATGGAATTTTCAATTGAATAATGTGTGGATGGAATCATTGGATTACCGACATCATCAGATTCANCTTAACAATAAAACCGCTGTTCCAGAATCTGATGGACGGGTGAAGATTGTTGTAGCGCATGAAGATCCCGGCCATCCTAACTGGATCAGAACCACGGGCCATCCATGTGGCACCATGTTATGGAGATGGACTAGTGCCCAGACACAACCNGTTCCAGAAGTAGAGGTCGTCAGCCTATAGCAATTCGATGGATAATTAAGGCAGATCAATATGAGTAAGACAGCACATCTATGGGAAGACCCGCAAGCCGTACTTTCCTCCATACGCGTGGAGATCAANGCTCCGGCNTCGCTGGTGTGGGATATCCTGCTCGACATGCCAAGCTATCCTGACTGGAATCCTTTTTGTGTTGAGTGTGNCTCATCGCTNGAAATGGGCGCGCCGGTCGATATGAAATTAAAAAGCTACACCGAACCGGATACGTTTTTTGATAATTGCGAATACATCTGTGCGATAGTGCCGCAGAAGCAGATNTCATGGGAACTGCCCGATGACGAAGCCTGGCCTTACCCGGCCCGGCGCGATCAATTTATTGAAGAACTAGGTGATAACAAATGCAGGTACTGGTCCACCGATGCTTTTCTCGGAGACAATGGCATTCATGTGATGCGGTTTGCAGGACCTTGGGTGAAACAGGCNTTNGATGATACGGCGCGGGCACTCAAAGCGCATGCGGAAGATTTACACAAGGGCAGATCAGCCTAAAGGCAAACTGTCAGTGAGTCGAGAAGGATGCTGGCAAAGGCTGCAATAAAAGCAGGATTGCAGCCTGCCAGGTCATACTAGTGGTTACATATTATAACGTAGTGACANCCCCCANTTGCGTCCCCTTGTATAACCGCCTGTNATGAAATTGGTTACATTGAAAGTGTTTACCAGAGATCGTTCATCACTCAGATTCTTACCCTCCAGGGCGATTGACCATTTGCCTGAATCNGCNCGGTAGGTAAGCATAGCGTTCCACATGGTCCGGCTTGCNGATTCTGCATTGAGGAAGAATGGATTGGTTATATCGATGGGCGAGTCAGTGAACATCTCCGATCGGTANGCGACATGAGTGCCGATNGTCATGTTTCCCTGGCCGAGACTGAAATCGTATCGGATACCNGCCTGTGCAGTTGTTTCCGGAGCGTAGCCCAGNTTGAAGTTATCAGCGACGTTTAATTCCGTAATGCCGCCGGCACCGTCGTCCTGAAGCTCNATGAACTCCTCGATATTGGAGTCCAGATAGCCCAGGTTAAGGTTTATCGTCAAACCTTCAACCGGNGGTAACCAGACCAACTCGACCTCTATCCCGGTAGACTCNACTTCACCTACATTGTCGGTAATGGACTCCAGTCCTGTGGGTAGCAAGGCGATGGATTGTAATTGTTTTTCAGTATATTCGTTGCGGAATACTTCAACNTTAAGTTGCGCACTTCCCCCNGCCAGNGTTGATTTAAGGCCCAGGCTGTAAGTATCAACGAGNTCAGGTTTNTAGGTAACNGTTCTTGTTTCCGAACCTGAGGTATCNAAACCACCAGACTTGAAGCCGGTTGCAAACCCGCCGTAGAGCAGCATNTCACTNTTCGGTCGATAAGAAAGNTTNACACTCGGNGTAAATTCTGCCCAGTCTTCCTGTCCNCTTCTGGAGGTAGAAAAAGTTTCCACATCTACTTGATTGCCGTAACTCAGAAAGGAACCATCGTTNCCATAATGTGGNTANAAGTACAGGAAGAATGGCAGGGTCGAGAAAGCGGCTTCCATTCCTGGCATCAAAAGCAGCGGTGCCTGACCGGTATAGCTGGTAAAGNCGGCTGCATAGTGCGTGATGGTCACATCGGATGCCTGGACGATTGTCTTTTCATCTTTTGTGTAGCGNCCACCTAGAGATAATTGCAATTTCTCGCTGATATCCCAGTCGACATTGGCATAAACGGAGGAGGANTCAAGGTCTCGTACATCCTTGGTGTAGACTCTGTCATGGGCGCTGAGCAGTCTTAGCAGTGGTGTCTGTTCCGTGGAACCGTCAATGGACTGGGTTCCGTCTAGTAAATACACACCGAATGCCGCATTGATGGAGTCNCCGGTGTAGTTGAACTGCAGTTCCTGGCTGAAGTCATCTGAGTCGCGCATTTGAATNGTGTTGATAAAAACCTGATGGCTGCCATCAAAATCAAAAGGCATGGTGCTCTCGAGGTNGCGTTGTGATGTGGTTGACTTTAAGCTCCAGTTGTCGTTGATATCCCAGTTCATGGTCAGGGCGACATTATTAGAGTCGATTTCAAACAGGTCATATCCAGCTGTTGTATGGGCTGTATTAACTTCGTCAACTTCAGACGGCAGGCTGACATCAATGGCTTCCTGTAGGAAGGCGGAACCAGGGAAAAATTGGCTTGAACCGCCTAACATAAAGCTGAAGGCGCCGAGACCGCCGCCACCAGTTTGCTCTATGGCAACTCTATTAGGTACGACTGGGGCTGAATTGTCTGTGAAGGAGTCAGCCACAAGTTTGATGGAAACGGTGTCTGAAGGCCTCCATAGNAGGGTTCCTCGAGCGGCGATCTTGTCTTCACTGGCATATTCACCACCATCAAAAAGGTTTGTCTGATAGCCGTCCCGATCGGTGGAGGAAAAGCCGAAACTAGCAAGTAGNTCATCGCTTAGAGCAAGGGAAATACTNCCCTTGACTTTGATGAGGCTGTCGGTNCCTGCCTTCAATTCAATGCTTGCACCGCTTTCTTCGCTGGGGTTGCGACTCACGTACTTNATGGCGCCACCGATGGTGTTACGCCCGTACAGGTTGCCCTGTGGACCTTTGAGAACTTCGATACGNTCTATGTCATAAACATCCAGNAGCGCNCCGCTGGTTCGGTTGAGATACACATCATCAACGTAGATTCCCACGCCCTGNTCAAATCCNGGGTCATTGCCAATTCCGCGGATAAATACCTGAATGGAACCGGGAACAAGTCCACTGGTTTCATTCATTGTTATATTTGGGGTGAGGTTTTCAAGCTCGATGATGTTATCGACACCCGCTTCCTGCAGTGTTTCACGACTGAAGGCGCTTATGGCACCTGGCACATCCTGCATGTTTTCTTGCCGCTTGCGCGCTGTGACAACGATTTCTTCGACCANAAACGATGANTCNGCGCTGTACGCATTTATCGCNTNTGGGATGCAAAAAACAGGTGTNAGAAATACGAGTAATCCTTTAANGCTCATCAATGGTGCTGATCTATTCATTCGATCCCCCCTTGTTTTACNGATAGTGTTTTACAGACGGTGTTTTACAGACCAATTCAAGATNTCTGAGTTTCAAGTACTGCGCAAATAAAGTCAATGANAATACCGAATATTGATANTCTTTGGGAAATAAATTGNCAATTAACGCAAATTATATGGTCTTATTACGCGAATTCCATCAATTAATGGNCTAATGAGCANTGCTAGCCCAGGTTTTNAGGCGATGCTTTCAGTATGCTCTGACCNNTGATGCGATNACCATTGATGTAATAATAAGGATGGTTATCTTANCCGGGNTNGTTATCACGCCGAAACTTNGANATTACAGAGGCTGCCTCTAGAATGACCATGAAAGTGGTAATCACAACGATTACATCAATGGTNACCAGTAGCCAGTTACCNGCCTGGTACCACTCAATAAGTTTGAGAATAGCAGCCCACGAGGAGGTAATCAGAACGAAGATCATGGGTGCGAGCGTGTAGCGAGCCGGGCGACCCATTTTGATCAGCATCACTGAAATCACCAGCAATGTAAGACCNGCTAGAATCTGGTTGGTTGAACCGAATAGAGGCCAGATGGTCAGACCACCACTCCCCGATGCACCGCCCGCGCCGAACGCTAACAGCAAACAGCAGATGACGGCGGCCAGTGTTGCGATAATGCCGTTTTTAAGCAAAGGAATATGGTAGATATCGCCCCATTCCTGAATGATATAGCGCTGCAAGCGAACACCTGAGTCCATGGTCGTGCCAGCGAACAGGACCACCATTGTCGCCAGCAGAGTCTGGCTGATACTAAAGGGTAATCCCCAACCATTTTGAATCAGTTGTGCTCCNCCCTGGATAAAAGTCCCAGCNCCGGCGCTGCCATAAGTATCGTAGATNCTGTGCCANGCCTCAGGAGATGCTGCCAGCGCGACACTGCTGACANCAACCAGNGTTATNAGAGCCAANGAGCCTTCNCCGACTGCGCCCAGATAGCCAACAAAGCGTGCATCGGTTTCCTTGTTGAGTTGCTTGGATGTGGTCCCCGAAGAAACAATGCCGTGAAAACCCGACACAGCTCCGCAGGCTATGGTGACAAAAAGCAGAGGTAGCATTGACGGTGCATTTTCCGATATTTGATTATTGAAAGCGGGCGCCGATATATCGGGTAGCGAAAACAGCACAGCGCCGTAAAGCAGAATCAGCCCCACCACGAGCTGCATGCCATTGATGAAGTCGCGGGGTTGCAGTAGTACCCACACAGGCAACATTGACGCGATGGCGGCATAGATAAACAGGATAATTATCCAGTTGGCGTTGGCTGTCAGGCCGAACATCTGTTCGGGAAGTTCCAAGGGAAGCGTGCTGCCAATGTATATGGAAAAATAAAGTGCGATGACACCGAGCATGGTCATCACCGACAGTTTAAAATTTCGGTGCACCAGCTGGCCAATAATAATAGCGACGGCAATGGCAGACCACGCCGGGAAAACCGCGCCTGGGGTCGTCACAAACGCCTTGGCAATTACGACGCCGAAAACGGCATTCACCATCAGCAGGACCAGAAAGATTACAATCATGAACAGGGCCCTGGTTCGACTACCGATGACCTCTTGAGATAAAGCGCCGATGGATTTGCCTTGATGGCGTGCACTTGCCCAAATCGCACCAAAATCGTGTACACCGGCAAAAAATATGGTGCCAATAGTGACCCAGAGAACGGCAGGCACCCAGCCCCAGTAAACAGCGATTGCTGGTCCCACTATCGGTGCAGCGCCGGCAACCGAAGTGAAATGGTGGCCCCATAGCACGTACTTGTTAGTTGGGTAGAAATCAACGCCATCGTTAAACTCGTGTGCTGGCGTAACAAAATCAGGGTCGAGTTGATAAATTTTCGTAGCGATAAATTTTGAGTATACGAACCAGCCGAAACTCATACCGGCAATACCCAGTAACACGATCATGGCTGAGTGCATATTTCTTTCCCCTTGCTCTTTATATAGCTCTTTATATAGCCCTGTATATGGCTGCAACTGTTGTTCTTGATTGCGACCTATCAGCACGGCGCGCAGGCTTTCTTGCTGGAACCACCTTGAACTAGTAAGGCTTACTTTCACGGCAAGCCTTCATGTCGCGTGACTAACACTTGAAAATAGTGTCAAGCTCGCCACAACGGCATTATGCAACGGTAGCCGAGCTAATATCAATTTCTGACAGATGAGTTGTTGGGTAGACTTCGCCGCGAGCGCGCGAATCCTGGGATTGCTAGCAAATTCGGTTAACTCATGACAGCACCGTACTCGTTGAAATATTAGCGAGACTTGGGCATGACCCTGACGGATCTTCTTTAACCAGACCTATCTGAAATCGACCAGAAGGTCACTTAAGTATTGTTATTTGTGACCGGGCGGTATGAGTGCTACATTTCTAGTATCGTTAGGAAATCGATAATGCACATTCAAAAGGATATACCTTTCAGGCTTGATGAAATTACTCCTGCCTGGTTGACTAGAGCGCTGCGTGAGAGCGGTATTCTCAAAGACGCTGAAGTCACGGACTTGACCAAGCGCATCATTGGTGAGGAAACGGGCTTCCTTGGGCAGGTAGTTATTCTCAAGCCCATTTATTCTGAAAAAGAGGCTAATGCGCCAGAATCTATGGTGCTGAAAATCCCAACGCCATTGAAAAACAGAAAAATGGGCCAGTCCATTGGCGTGTATGAGAAGGAAATCAGATTTTATCGCGATCTGAAACCCAAATTATGGGTGCGGACACCGGCGCATTATTACAGTGCACTGAATGCGTACGATGATCCTGACGTGGTCATTGAGCGGCTGAAGTCGTTGAATCGTTTAGCGATGCCGTTAATCGCTATCCTGGCCATTGTGGTGACCTGGTTCATTGGCCTTTTCCCGAGGCGATATGTGCTGTTAATCGAAGATGTCAGTCATTTTCGGATGGGTGATCAGCTCAACGGCTGCTCAGAAACGGATGTGCGGGGCGTGCTGGATGCCATGGCAATGCTGCATGCCCAGTTCTGGGATAGCGAGGAGCTGGCGAACATGAGCTGGGTTGCTCCGGTTGAATTGACCAGTAAGTTGATCCATCTGACCTATCTGCAGGCAGTCGAAAAGTATAAGCGGGCCTCAAAAGATCAATTGTCTGAAAACCAGCTTGCTTTAATTAACTGGTTAAAGGGGAACGGCATCAGCCTTACCGAGGTTCAGGGTGCCTGTTCGAGAACCTTGCTGCATGGTGACTTCAGGCTCGATAACCTTTGCTTCGACGACACCACGGGTGAAGTCCTGGTACTTGACTGGCAAACCATGACCACCGGTTCTGCGGGTATAGATCTCGCCTATTTTCTAAGCGCGGCCCTGCCTCTGGAAACAACTGAAGAATCCATCAACGAAATGATTGAGCATTATAGGCAGGCTTTAATCCAGCGAGGGGTTGATGTTTCGAACCAGAGAATAAGGTGGCAATACGATATTGGCATGTTGTCCATGCTCCACAGAATTGCGCCGATTCTTTTCCAGGAGCAACTTGAGCTGGGCACAGACCGAGGTCCCGAATTAATGCAGGGTTGGATAGACAAGACCTTCAAAAAGCTGGAGGGAGTTGACTTTGAGCATATTCTTGATCAAATGCCGGTATAGCTGATGTAACCTAAGTTGACAGGCGATTATCAAGTGAATCCAAGACTAGAAGGAGGGCTGACATGAAGGTGAGGCATGAGGAAAAGGCTGCTTTTTTTGCTGCTGTGGACGACGCCTGCAAAAAGGCTATATGGTGTGCAATTGCAACGGTAAGCGATGAGCAACCTCGGGTTAGAATTGTTCACCCTACCTGGGAGGGTGAAACACTCTGGTTTGCCACTGGACCCCAATCACCTAAAGCAAACCAGATAAGGGTCAATCCGTTAGTCGACATTCAGTACCAGGTCGCACCACCGGATTTCGTACATGTCATGGTTCGAGGCAAAGCCGAACTGATTTCCGACTTGGCAACCAAGCAGCATGCCTGGGATGCGATTGACTATGATTTAACCCAGTTCGGCAGTAAGGGCCCGGATGATGTTAATTTTTGTCCTGTCAGAATTACACCTTCACGGGTAGAGCTTTCTGAGATGTTTGGCTCAACTAATAAGCGGGTCTGGCGCAGCTGACCGGGTTTGACCGAAGCAGATCACTTGCATATCAAACTAAAAGCGTCATGCGCTTTCGCTGTAGCCAGTTTTCCAGGACGCTCGGACTAGACAGAAACTGAGGTGTTGCTATGGGTTTTAGATCAGCGGTCATTTTTTTCTTTCTTTTACTATCCATTCAGATTAGCGCGGAAGCGGCAATTGATGATGAAGCCGTAAGCTGGCTGCAGGCTTATCTGCAGGTCGATACCATAAATCCACCGGGTAATGAATCCAGGGCAGTCGATTTTTATGCCAGCATTTTCGAAAAAGAAGGTATTGAATACAGCGCTGCAGAGAGTGCGCCAGGTAGAGGCAATATCTGGGCTCGAATAAAAGGCGGTGATAGTCCTGCGTTGATATTATTGCAGCATACTGATGTTGTTCCGGCCAACATGAAATTCTGGACAGCAGAACCATTGTCTGGAGAGGAACGCGATGGATTTATCTGGGGTAGAGGTGCCTTGGATATGAAAGGGACCGGCATTAGTCATCTCGCTACTTTTTTAAGTCTACATAGATCTGGTATAGCCCTAAACAGAGATGTGGTTTTTCTTGCAACAGCAGATGAGGAGGCTGGTGGTGCCTTCGGTGTCGGCTGGCTGGTTGAGCATCGCCCTGAGATCTTTGAAAACGCAGGTTTACTGATTAACGAGGGGGGAAGTGGTTATCG
>NZUN01000065.1 GCA_002697205.1 Gammaproteobacteria bacterium | reverse complement strand
CCTCACAGCTCACTGAACTATTTAACGCCTGTTGTGTTCGCAGAACAAGCAGCTTAAATTATGGAATCTCATCGAAGGCTTGGTACTAAGATGGGGGAAAGGTCAGTTACAGGCAAATTCCTAAATTTCATGGAGCCACCGGCTGTTGGAATCATCAGTGTCAGAACAACTGCGCCACGGCAGAATGTCGCTCTTCCAGATCCGTGCGGTCGCCATCTGTCTCACAATCCACATGCTTGATGGCTTTGATATCCTAGTCATCGCTTTTCTCGCGCCGGAAATAGCACGCCAATGGTCCCTGTCGCCTGAGGAGCTGGGAGTTCTGTTTAGCGCGGGGCTTGCCGGAATGACCTTTGGCTCTCTTTTTCTGTCCCCCCTCGCTGATGTATATGGTCGAAGACCGGTGATACTATTGAGTCTGGTCGTCACGAGCACCGGCATGATCCTCAGTGCCTTCACTGAAGACCTTACAGGTCTGGTAGCAGTGAGAGTACTGACGGGGCTTGGTATCGGTACAGTGCTCGCCAGTCTCGCGACAATTGTTGCTGAGTATGCGTCAGACAGGCGGCGAGCGGCGGCTGTGAGTGTCTCCATGGCAGGGCTGCCGATTGGAGGCATACTGGGTGGGGTGATTACTGTCTATCTGCTTGAACATTTTGACTGGCAAACGGTTTTCATTTTTGGCGGTCTGATGACAGGCTTAATGATTCCGCTCGCACTCGCTTTCCTGCCTGAGTCTGTTGACTACATGCTCACCCGACCTGCACCTGATACCCTTGGCAGGATCAACAAGCTGATGCTGAAAATGGGAAAGAGCACTGTAACTGAAGTACCAATGGTCGACAGCAAATCTGTCTCTGTCGTTACACGGGTAGCTGGATTGTTTCAGCCCACGCTTCGTCGTCAAACGATGCTCATCTGGTGCTGCTTCTTCCTGACCATGTCTTCTCTTTACTTCGCACAGACATGGACGCCGAAAATCATGGTTGATGCCGGTTTTGAAGTCAGTGAGGGTGTCTCTATAGGTATATTGATCCAACTGGGTGCCCTGGTCGGTATTGCGATGATCGGTGTATTGACTGTGCGATTGTCGATCTACGCAACTGCCGCCGCTCTGATGGTGGTTGGATTCCTATCTATGGTGGTCTTCAGTTTTAATCTGGTGAACATTGATATTGTCTATGTTCTGGCCATCTGCATTGGTCTAGGCATTAACGCGGCGGTTGTTGCTCTGTATGCCATTGTACCCGACATCTATCCCGCCGAAGTGAGAACGACAGCCCTCGGCTGGGCAATCGGTATCGGCCGATCCAGCGCAGTACTCGCCCCTGCGATTGCCGGTTATCTGCTTGGCGTCGGCACCGAACTGACAGTAGTCTATTTCGGATTCGCGGCACCTATGCTGCTTGCCGCAATTGCAGTACTAGCCACGAAGCCTGATAAGAAGAAAGAAGAAAGAAGAAAGATAAATGGACCCTTTATTTGAACACCCATATGTAACAAGTATGCAATATATTTTTTGTTAGGGCTGTACGTCGTCAGCCCATATGGAACCACTAGCACTAAATTCTAAGAGACACTTTTCTGCATAGGGTTCCTGCCCGGAGGTGCCTGAGACACGCAGACATGCATAGATACTCTTTACCGGTCCGAATTAGTAATACCAAGTAATAGAGGAGTCCCATCTGCTGAAGTGGGGGGTAGCCCAGGGGTGGTATGGCCTGCAGCGTACCCCGGGGTCTTTCAAAATAGATTAAATTTTGGTGACATAAATAGGTGACACAAAATAGCATTTGATTGGTTTGGATGTGCGTAAACCATTGAATAAATTATTGTTTATTGGTCTTTAAAAGAAGGTTGACCACTCCTAGCTCGACCTCTTTAATCATTTTTGAATAAAGCCCTAACTTTATCTTTTGGTATACTCTTCACTCTTAGACTATCTGCGCCTACCATGGTATCGGCTGCTACCATCGCATTGACAATTGCCTCCTCAGTAGCATCGATTGTGGCACGAAATGCTTTTGTCAGTTGATAATTAGGGTAATGCATCACTTTATTGATAAGGTGCTCATTCACTTGGCCTTTGTTAGCGGTTGAAAATGCCACGAAGATATCACCTGAACCATCAGTGCTCACGGCACCCAGCCTCCCCAGGGCTAAGGAAGGTCGCTTAGCAAGTCGTCTCAATTGATGAGGTAATAGTGGTGCATCTGTGGCAATAATGATGATAATTGATCCATCACGTGTACGTGACTCGAGATTATCTATCTGGTCTTCACAGTAAGGATACCAGTTTTTAGTGCGTGTTATATTCAAGTCAACATGGCAATGCTGTCCAACAGGTAGGATGTTTGCAACAGGCAGGGAGCCAAGTCTGAGGTCTTCTCCATCCCAGTTATAATTACATTGCACCAATACTCCTACCACATAATTATTATCATCGACACTAAACCTCCGTGAGGCTGTCCCTATGCCTCCTTTAAAGCCATTACAGACCATACCTGTTCCACCACCGATCGCACCTTCAATAACTGGACCAGTTTTTGTTTCATTCATGGTTTTAATGGTTTGCTTTGCAGTGATATGTTGACCATTAATATCATTAAGTGCGCCATCATAGGTCTCAGCAACCACTGGAGCATGCCAGTCTGCATCCCAGCCTGCATTAACCATCCAGGCAACGGCGGCATCACGAACCACGCCTACACTGTGAGTATTGGTAATAGAAATTGGACCTTCAATTAAGCCTCGCTCCTCCAACCAAGTAGTACCCGTCATTTCACCAGAAGCATTGAGTGTGGACCAGCCAGCGAAAACACCCTCCAAGCTTCGTTTACCTCGGGGGTGAACAACTGTAACGCCTGTTCTAATGGGTCCCTTGCCCTGAACTAATGCACCTTCTCCATCAATTAGGGTTAGGTGACTGACTTCCACGCCATCAACATCTGTAATTGCATTAAGCACTCCTGGCGTGCCCTGAAAAGGTATGCCAAGATCGCGTGCACGCTCTTTAGCTAAGATATTTATTGAAATGCTTAGTGTAGCGATCAAAATCAAGATAATTAGGCTTTTATTCAAAGTAAAGATAGAAACTTGATTTCTTTTAAAGATATTAATTTCATTCATATTTTCATGTGCTCATCTTAATGATTATAGGCTGAAACCCCCATTCTTACTCACTTTTACTACTTGTAAACTACTTGTAAACTTTTGCTACTATTACAAATCATAAGTGTATCAAGTATAAGCACTAATGGTTCTTATACTCAAAGGAGAGCCATCATGAGCATAGAGAATGTAGAACAGTTTATGAATCAGGTTGCAGAGAGTGAAGAACTACAAGCGAGAATAGGCGAAGAGATAGACACAGAATCGCTGATAGTGCTGGGGGCTGAATGTGGTTGTGAGTTCACCGCAGAAGAGTTGCAAGAATTAAGCAGGCACGGGGGAGTTGCATGGAGGCATTGGCGTTCATTTCCGTTGCCAACGAAAGGACTCAGTTTTTGGCGACTGGCAAGCTGCGGAGTTATGGAGTCGCGCAAATGAAAATTCTTCTTTCAGTTATATGTCTGCGTACACCGTCAGCTCATATGAGCCCACCGACACTAAATTCTAAGAGACACTTCTATAGGGTAGCCCCAAGTCTATCTTGCCCCCAGTTGCCTGAGCCACCCAGACTTGCATAGATAGTTCTTTACCTACACGCTGGGGTTGCCAAAAGAGTCATCGTAATGATCAGGATCCGTCACCAGCGAATTCTTTCTCAGCTTACTCCAGCCCTAGAGATGAATACGGGCACGTAGAGATGTCCACGAAATCTAAGCAAGACCAGCAGAAGGGCATTGCCGGACTGCTCCAATGTATGATTGCGGCCAGCGTAACCCGGCCGCAATCCAACTCTCTAGTTACCGCGGAGCGGTGATTGGTGTACGTGCTTGATAAGCCAACCGGAACCTTCTTTGATCAGGACCAGTGTAACCCATGTCGGTGCGCTCGTATTTGATGCCTTGTTGTGCGGATAGACATTCCACCATCGCACGAAACTGGCGACTGCGACGTCTCCGTGAACAGAAACCACAGGCCCTTCGATGGTCGTAACAAACTTCGTTTTTCCACCGTTCAGAGCCTCGCCCGCTTTACGACCGGCAATCTGATTGGCCATGTTTTTCGCCTCATCCGTTTGACGCAATCCGTTAGCAATAAAGATGCGATCCGATCTCATCAGCTTCGCCTGAGCCTCCAGATCATTTTCCAAATCACCATACTGGTAAACCATCGCCATTACATCGTCCGCGTCGTCGGCAAAGGTATTCGGCGCAAAGATCAATCCGGCCAATATTATAATCAATGTGGTGAGGCGGCTGCCCCGTTCAAGGTTCAACATAGTTCTATCTCCATCACAGTTAATATTTGAATTTATTTATCTCAAAAGAACAACTTTCTTCCTCTACTAGATCATTGTCAACACGGGATTTATGGGTGTGTCATGCTGAGTCTTGTTACCGCCGGATTTGTCCAGCAGGTGTCTGAGCCACGCAGACGTGCATAGATAGTTCTTTAAAATGCAAAGCCAGCACATTGAACCAGAGGAAGGTTGTACCCCGTCAACACCTATGGAACAGATATAGCACTGGTTTAAAGGAGAGTTTTTGTTCATCCTAACGTAAGGAGTTGAGATGAAACAGAAACCAGCAAAACGACCCGCATCGTCAGAACGGATCATTCGCGACATCAGGCGCGAACAATAATTAAGACGGCTTCAAAGCATATCTCTGATATGCTTTGAATAGCTCGAGTATGCCTGTGCGTTAATCCACATTCACAGTGAGCATCCATAAACCTACCTAACTGAACGCATAATAATTAAGGTGTTTTTTTCAATGAAATTTTTACGATACTTTCTAGCATTTATAGCTGTCATAGTGCTTATAACGCTGAGTATTACCTGCTCCAAACTAGAAGATCGCTCGCTGATACCGAAAACAAATCTTGTAGCAATACCACAAGCTGAAACGCCTTCGGTAATAAACTACAACCCAAATCGCCAAGCCTTTTATGGCGATTTACATATCCACACGGGATTATCAACTGACGCCTATATCTTCGGGGTTCGCAGTCAACCGGAGGATGTATACATCTTTGCTAAAGGTGGTGTTATAGAACAAGGGGCAGGGTATCCCATACAAATCAATAAGCCTCTCGATTTTGCCGCCGTTACCGATCACGCCGAATATTTAGGCCAAGCCAGATTAGCGAACCTTGATATCCCAACAACACAGCAAGCGCTTTCCGACTTATTATTAAATGAGAATCTGTTTACGATCACCCTGGCATGGTTATCAAGCGGTCAGCAAATGAGCACAAATGGCTTTAGCCCCGGCGGCGAAGCCATTAATACACAAATCAATAAAGATGCTTGGCAAATGACCATCGATGCGGCGGAAAGACATTATCAGCCTGGTTTATTTACTTCATTCATTGGCTATGAATGGTCAGCCGATGCCGGGGACATCAGCGCGCACCTGCATCGAAATGTTATCTACCGCACTAACGATGTTGCGGATATACCGTTCAGCTCACTTGATAGCTCACGCCCAGAAGACTTATGGCAGTTTCTCCATCAGCAAAACCAGCTGGGTAAGGTGGCCATGGCGATCCCCCATAACGCCAACTTTAGTCGCGGCTTTATGTACGCCTCGCTAGACTCTGAAGGCAAGCCGCTGACAACAGAATACGCCGCTATGCGCAGTCGTTATGAACCCATCACTGAAATCATGCAAATTAAAGGCAGCTCAGAAACACATCCTATTCTTTCGAGTGAAGATGATTTTGCCAACTTTGAATTATTGGGAGAGTCTTTATTTACCCAGAGCTCGCTACCGTCGACCATGAAGGGCAGCTATATGCGCGACGCGCTGCGAACAGGTATGGAAATGTCACACAGCGAGGGTTTTAACCCCTTTAAATATGGCGTGATAGGCGCCAGCGATAGCCACAATGCCAGCTCACCATCCGATGAAAGCAACTACAGTGGCAAACTGCCATTGTTAGATGGCAGCGCCGGGCTACGAACTGGCGAAGCATTGTTGCTTCCCGACGGCATCAACCCCGTGACTCGCTGGGGATCGGGGGGCTTGGCTGGGGTTTGGGCTGAGGCCAATACCCGCGAATCATTGTTTGACGCGCTGCAGCGCAAAGAAACCTTCGCTACATCGGGTCCAAGAATTAAAGTACGGTTTTTTGGTGGCTGGGGCTTTAATAAAGACCTGCTTAATCAACAAGATTTTGTGAGCCAAGCTTATGCTAACGGTGTGCCTATGGGCGGCGAGTTATCCAGTGCAGCGGCAGGCGCAATCCCCAGCTTTATCATCATGGCGGCCAAAGACCCTGATGGTGCCAATCTCGACCGTGTACAAATCATTAAGGCCTGGGTAGACGATAACGGTGACAGTCATGAGCAGGTCATCGATGTGGCCGCAGCGGATAGCCGACAAATTGATCCCAAGTCAGGAAAGCTGGCTGCCGTCGGCAACACCGTCAAAGCTCAAGAACCAAGCTACAGCAATACAATTGGTGGCGCATTGATCTCCACCCATTGGATAGATGATGATTTCAATCCAAATCAGCATGCTTTTTACTATGTCAGAGTACTAGAGATTCCAACACCACGCTGGTCAACCTATGATGCCGTGACTCTGGGCACAACACCGATGGAGCCGGTTTCCATTCAGGAGCGCGCGATCAGCTCAGCTATCTGGTACAAACCAAAATAGAACGGAAGCCTTGCGACTGATAGTGAAGCCTCATATGGCGAAGCTATTGTGGGTTCCGCCATCATCATGTTGGCACTGTGTGACGTCAGCCCATATGGCACCACCACCTAACCCTGTTTGCTAAGAGACACTTCTGCTCATTGGCACTCCAGTCGATGCTGCCCACAGGTGCCTGAGCCACGCAGACGTGCATAGATAGTTCTTTACCTGCTTTGAATATTGATTAAGGCTATGACTCTTAGCTTTAATTTCTTGGGCTGAACTTCACGCTTCCATAGGTATACATTGACTTCTGTATCGGGCGAGTATTGTTCAATTAGAATAGAGGATAATAAGATGCTATATGGAAATTCGAAAAACACGACGTTCACTCAAACCGTTGGTAATTGTAATGCGGGTGTAGGTTTTTTTTGCCCTGATACTTAGACATTTCTTTCCATCAGCACTTGCTGCAGATTGGTATTGGTATCTACTGGGTGCTTTCGTATTTGTTTTACCCGGATTAATTTCTTCGTATCAACAATTTAAAAAGGGTTATTCACTCGATCAAGTCAAATTAACTAACAGACCATTTAGAACATGGACTTAACTCGGATAAAGAATGAGGTTAAGAGTTAACCAGCACCCTTTATCTTACTCTTAGTTACTTGTTTTATCTGTTCGGTAACAATAAACCTTTCTAACTGACTTATCTTGTGCTCACGCACTGCGCCTCTAGCTAGCAGGTTGCGCGCTATAAAACTCCATTCCATTGTACATAGTAGGATCGGTGCAAGTTGCAGTGTCATCAAATTTCGCTTGCATCTCTTTTCCATTTTCTTCCCAATTGGCGTTACCCCTTGCCATCGCTTCAAAATCGCCGTGCCAGTTGTACCACCAGAAATCGGCACTATCTTCTCCTGTGGGAACATAAGCACCAAACGAGAACTCCTCGCCGGTGCTATTTTCCATCAACCACGCTCTAAAATCTTTGATATTAGATTTTAGTTCAGTAAAAGATTTCCCCTCGTTGTATTGGCACGACATCTCAGCTGCGACGAAAGAACTCCAATTTTTAAGTGAAGAACTTTCGGGTGCTTGAAAATATCCTTCGTAACGATAAATTTGATCGTCACCGCATACTAAAACATTTGAAAATTTATCACTCCAAGCCTTGGCCTCTTCATTGGTCGACCAGAGGTCCCAACCTGCTTTTGCTGCTTCTCCAGAAGTCCAATTATTTTCCCACCAGCCGTCAGGGCCCTCGGTAGGCTCCTCAACTGGAGAATAGCCACCTGACCATACGAGGTCTGCAGATAGATTTAACTGGCTAAATGCTTGCGACATCTCTTCAAGAGTCTCTCTTGAAAAATCTGGTCCTTTTGTGCAGCCTATAAATTCTGCAAACCTGATTTCATTTGGATCCCAATCTAACTCAGCAGACTGAGAAACTGCGTCTGTTGAAGCCCCTTTATCTGCGCAACTCGCCAAAAAGATCAGAGGTAGTAAACTCAGGATATTGAGATTGTTAATGTTCATAATTTATTCCAAGCAATATTCTTAAGGTGAATTCATCAATCAAAGAATTGAAAGAATATACTGATTTTTCATTATTATCTATATGAAATAAATGCCATTAGACGCAACCTGAGACCCAAGAGGCATGGGTAAGGCCGACCTACACTCCAGCCTCGCCACAGCCTCCTTCCNCGCACTNGGTGCAAGGTGCGCGTAACGCTCGNTCATCTCGATGCTGGNGTGTCCTAGCAGCTCCTTCACCANATACAGGTCAACACCCTTCATTACCAGTTAGCTGGCAAAGGAGTGTCTGAGATCGTGGAAACGAAAGTTCTTTAACCCGNCTGCTTCCCTCAAGCCGTTCCGCGCAGACTTTACACAGTTTGAGAACTAGAGTTTCGCACTTAGAAACGTTAATTTAAAAGTCGGTTAAGGATCTTGTAATATTGCAAAGTATTTCACCGCTGATGGTAATAAGACACCACACTGGGCATTAGTANNGCCAGCTTACGAGTCACGTTGATTTACATGCAGGTATAGTGCNAGCTATGCATGTCTGCGTGGCTCAGGGCACCTGCAGGCAAGGTCAATAGTCCTATAGGGGTGCCCTGAGTATAATANACAACAGTCTTGCGGACTGCAGNTTAGGTCGGGNTGGCCGCCCCCTCGAATCTCTCTGAGCGGGCCATTTCTAAAGGGCTGTAGTAAATCAGTTTTNNTCCNCTGTCACAAAGCCAGTTCTATTAGGNCCTTATATTGCCNTTAGTTCCGCTTACGACCAAAACCCATAATATTAGATAGCCAGTCACGACAGATCACGGATTCGATTGGATAAACTGATGAACCAGCGCGACTAGAATTTCCGGTATGTCTTCTTGACAGAAATGACCAGCTTGCTCAAAAGTGTTAATAGGTGCATTAGGAAATAATCCCTTAAAATCAGCTATNGCATTTTCTGGTCGGATCGCTTTGTCTTGAAGACCGACTGCCAGCATCGCGGGCTTGGCTTTCACCGCTTCGAGATTGCCCGTTTCGAGTCCTTCGATGATATAGGGGNATGCGCGTTGGAGGTGGACGTCGAGGGGNAATTCGATCCCGCCAATACACGAAGCACGATCTGGAAAAGGCGCTGAGTATGCTCTTATCCAAGTTTCATTAACCGCCGCAGAATTTTGAAAACCAAGGATCTTCATCACAGATAGAATTGTTGAACCCAACTCGCCAAGAATTCCGTTTAGAGTCCCATCCTGGTGATGCTTTGCGATCCACTTGAACCAGTTCGATCGTTCAGGATTTGGCGCCTCTCCGCCGTATGCGAAAAGCGTGTTCATTAACGCGACTCGCTTTACTCTGTCTGGGTTGCGAATCGTATAGGCACCCGTCATCGGCCCACCCCAATCCTGACAAACGAATGTAATATTCNTGAGGTTTAGATCATCAATCAATCCAGACAGATTTTCGACGTGCGTTTGTAAAGTGTAGACCCTATCTTGGGGTGTTTCGCTTTTACCGAAGCCCATATGATCTGGCACGATGACGCGATAATNCTTTGAGAGAGAAGGGATGAAATTGCGGTACAAATATCCCCANGTAGGCTCGCCATGTATGCAGATCACCACTTCCGCATCTCTAGGTCCTTCGTCGACATAATGCTGNCTAAACCCAGTNGTATTGCTGAAGTGCGGTTGGAACGGCCAGGTGCCATCAAAGGTTTCGTCCGCATCAATCATTTAGAAGCTCCTCAGNATGTATTCGATCGNTTTTTCTCATGCAGTTTNGCTGAATAAATCTCATCATCTATTACTTGTNTACGTCGTCAAACAAATGGAACAGATGAGCATCTCAGTTANGGGCGTGTTCTGCNCATCGGTTTTCATCTTNCGCAGCATGCCGTTGATAATGCAAACNACGTTCNGCTGTGCTTTGCCCAACACTATTGGCCCTGCCNGCAGGTNCCTGAGCCNCGNAGACGTGCATAGATGCTCTTTACCTGCAATTAGATGACCCCATTACTCTCGCTACCAACATCACTGATAATAAAGCCCGCCCTTTATTAAGAGCGGACTNTTCTACGTGTGATTCTGCGTNAACGAACCGCTACCTGGTTTTAACGGCGATCCCTTGCATCTCAAACCGCAAACCAAACAAGAGCGGACCTGAACCAACAAACGCCCGAGGAGGGAAGTCCTTTGAGAAATANNNCNGANGAGACTTCGTTAAATCCTGAGTAAAGGCTCAGGTCCGGACAATAAATGGTCACATAAACCAAATCATCCATTGTCATCCCGACGCGCTCCAGAGTTACTTTAAAGTCCTCCATTAGCAAGCGTGCTTCCTCTCTAGGATCTTCAGGAACAGTTCGAGTCCCAGAAATTACGCCGCCTTTTCCAGAAATGTACAATGTATCTCCAACCAACACGGCGTCGCTGAAGGGAAGATCACTTCCCGCGACTTCACTTTTGAAATAGGTTTTGTCTTCTACAGCGATAGCGGAACCGCTGATTAAAGTTATCGCTATCAA
This sequence comes from Gammaproteobacteria bacterium, assembly GCA_002697205.1. Lineage (GTDB taxonomy): Bacteria > Pseudomonadota > Gammaproteobacteria > Pseudomonadales > Azotimanducaceae > UBA9926. Next base: position 15,597 of record NZUN01000065.1, on the reverse strand, counting down.
AATTAGTTTGAGTTTGCGCATAAAGTTCTCCTGTTACTTCTCTAGTAAAATCTGCGTTCCACGTAACGTTACACTTTGTCGAATTTCTCGCAGAAAATAAACTTTCAGACTACATCATATCAATGTGTTGCCTATCCAATCCTAAAACAGGCTCGGACAAACAAGCAAAATCATCCCTAACCGACCTTTAAACCGCCTAAGTGATCAACCCCAAAGTATGTATACCAGCAGGTGCCTGAGCCACGCAGACGTGCATAGATCGCTCTTATAAAGGGCGGGCCTTATTATCAGTGCTATTTCGTTTGAAAATTAGACTAATAGGAAAGCATTGCTGGGAAGGCAATTTTACAAATTATTATTGCTATTAGGGGGTTTGTCTAATCTTTGTCTTCAAACCCAAAGAACTTATTTTTTATTCCCCTTCTATTTTGTAATGGCTTACCCCTAACTATTCCTATCATCAAATCATCTTTTGGAATAACGTATATCTCTAAACCATCTTCCATCGTTTCAATAAGATTAACTGACTTATCAGCGTGCTGAATAAATCTGCTGTAACTGTTTTCGGTATGTGTTTTTATTTTATTAGGACCAACCCTTTCAAGCTTGGATAGTAATTTCCTTCTTCCCTGTGGTCCTCGTCCCTCAAATTGTTTTGCCAATTGTTCGGCTTTATTTATAGGCACAGTATTTAGTTCCTAGTATGTCAACACATTTTGGTTTCATTGTACCCTGTCAGCACTATGTGGATCGTTTAGCCTGGCGGTGAAGGGCAATGATTAAATTACTTCTTAAAGTGATAGTTAGGACAGATGAAAATGAATAACCCAATACGAATTATAAACAACTCCGTAACCACCGAGTAATTTGCTTCAGAACTTCAGCTAGTTGACTGATGGTTGGTTGTCAACAGAACCACACAGATTGATAATCTTTTAGTGTCCCCGTATGGATTATTTATAATAGAAACAAAAAATATCAACGGCTGGATATTCGGATCGGAAAATCGGCTCAACTGGACGTAATCTCTATATCGGAAAAATTACTCATTTGGAACTCCTCTGCTTCAGTTTAAATTAGCAGAAGTGCCTCTAAGCAAACAGGACCAAATGGTGTCATATGGGCGCACGTCACACAGCCTTAACGAGATCTTTTCTTCTCTCTTTTTGCTGCTCTCTTTTCTTTAAGTGTTTTACCCTGTTTCTTTACGTTCTTTTTTTTATCTAAACCTTTAGCCATAAAATATCTCCTGTTTAATTCGCTGTTCTGAATTACTTCACAGTGACGGATGGTTCTAAGGGGCTGTAGTAATCAATCACCTCTGTCTATTATGCCTGTTTTTTTTTGCTGTTTCCCACCTTATTGTATTGGGATTAAAGGGGTATGTTAAATCATCTTATTGATCCAAAAATAATAGAATGCACTAAGTAAACTTGAATACCTAATAATTTCAGGGCCAATTATTTCAAAAAGTGCATGTACAACGACCCCAGCCGCTTTACGACGTTCGTTGCTTATGAGTATACCACCGGGTCAGACGATCGCGGCAACCTGCACCGCAACGTCGTGTTCCAGAGCTGCGATCGCGTACCTGACATTCCCTTCTCGCGCGTGCATTCGCGTAACCCTGAAGATTTATGGGATTGGATGGACACGCTGCGCAACGCCGGCGTGGAATCCATGGCCATCCAACATAACTCTAATGGCTCCAACGGCCAGATGTTCAAGCTGGTGGATTAGGCGGACGACCCGATCGACGACGAATACGCCGTGCAGCGCATTCGCAATGAGCCGCTGGTAGAAATCACCCAGATCAAAGGCACTTCTGAAACCCATCCTGCCTTATCCACACGCGATGAGTGAGCCGACTTTGAGTTGATGGAGTATCGCGTAGCCACCACCTTGCCCAGTCAACCCAAAGGCAGTTACTTGCGCGATGCCTTGCGTCGCGGTCTGGCGCTGGAGGCGCAGGGTATTACCAACCCCTATGCCTTCGGCGTGATCGGTTCAAGCGATACTCACATCGGCGCCGCCCAAAATGACGAATCCAGCTTCAGCTCCAAGCTGGGTGTTTTGTCTGCTGATGCGCAGCTGCGTGGCTCCGTGCCGTTCGGGCCCGTTGAAGGTATATTGTTCAACAAAGTTTCCCCGCAAGCGGTGACGGAAGTGGACGGGGAGACCTTCATTGGCGGGGCGCAACCGACATTTGCCGCGTCCGGTCTTGGCGCAGTGTGGCCCGAAGAAAACACGCGTCAAGCGATCTACGCAGCACTGCGGCGCAAGCAAACTTTTGCCACTTCCGGTCCACGCATGCAACTGCGATTTTTTTTGGGCTACGGCTTGCCCGAGGACCTGATGCAAAGGGACGATGGCGTTGCGCAAGCCTATGCGTCAGTCGTAACCATGGGTGCGGGCCTCTCGCCAGGCCAAGGTGCACCACAGTTTGCCATGTGGGCACTGGCAGATGCCAACAGCGCACTACTGCAGCGGATGCAGATCATCAAAGGCTGGATCGACACGGCAGGTAAAACCCATGAACAAGTGATCGATGTGGCGTGCGCTGGCGGCGCCACGGTNGATCTACGCGATTGCAGTATCAGCGCTAACACGGTCGATGGGGNGCTGCGCACGGTATAGACAGACCCGGACTTTGATGCCAGTGAACGAGCGTTTTACTACGCCCGAGTATTGGAAAACCTCACCTGCCGCAGGAGCACTTGGGATGCAATTCTTGCAGCTACCGAGCCGCGCTCAGATTTAGCAGCAACCCTGCAGGAGCGTGCCTAGTCTTCACCGATCCAGTACCTGCCCTGAACCTAAAAGGTCCTGGTCCTTGCGGGACAGCCGTCCGGGTGCTCTTTAACCACATACAGGTCAACACCCATCTTTACCAGTTTGCTGGCGAACCTATGCTTGAGATTAGAAAATCTGGAGTTTTAACCCAGCCGTTCTAATATCTGGGCTATCAGCTAGCCTTCGAGCGATGTAAGGTATTTGACGCGCAGCTGGCGGCCTCGTTAAGCCCTTTTTCAATGGCTTTCATTTCATCGTTGTCCATTTCGTCCATAGTAGTCCACGAAGTGAGACTTGGGAAAGAGTCCACGTATTTGAAAGTATCGGCCATACCAACGATCGGTGTCAGTACATAGCTGTGAATGTCACCTCCATCAATGTTCGCATTGACGTATTTTACCCATTTACCGTTTGCAGCATGCACGTCATCCATAGTCTTGCTCTCGTTGACTGTGCACTCCCACAGATTGATCACGCGCGCCTCAGCAGCGCTAACAGAAGCCGCAAGCGCAAATAAGGTAAAACTAAGAATTGTTTTCACAATTATATTTTTCATTATCTCTGTCCTATCTGATTACCATAAAAGAAGGGCTATTCCTTCCCATTTTACACAGATCTCCCGGCAGTACTGAGACCCGGCCACCAAGTTATCTTACTCTATTATTTTCTATTTGAGTAATTTATACCACTTGTGCAGGCTTCGTCATTAGGCAGAAAGTTATCATTTACTACCCGCGGGGACCCGAAACCCACAGACCTGCAAAGATAACTCGATACCTGTTCTGCAAATTTGAGGATAACAAGAACTCAGGCACCTGTGCTTAGTTAGATAGCCTCGAGCTGTTCAGTTGGTGTCTCTGGCTTTACACAAAAAGACTTGGCGATATTACTTGCAAAAGCAACGGGCGCTGAAGGAACACTTGAAGAGTATATGAATGCTGACATATTCATCTTATTGTTTACTCTAACTATTCCTTTGATAAGAACGCACAAATGAAAATCGGAGATCAGTGGCCTGCACCGTGATTGCCCGGGACAATCCAGGGTCTGTTAACCCTCTGAATCACCCCGCAGGTCTATCGGTTTCATTTACAGTTGTCGGTAACCTCGCTGCGCGTAGTCAAAATCATGCAACTGGGCATTGCCGGTCGAGGCCAGATAAAAGTTGGCATGGTACGACCGGATCTCCTTGATTTTATCGCCTTCAAAGAGATACCATTCGCTGCCCCGCAGCAGCTCCGGCTTACTGGTCTGTCTCGGTACCCAGCGCATACTCCATTCGATAACGGCTTCGGGTTCCTGGATGACCGTATGATCAAGGGCCCAGTTAGCCTGGGTTAAAGGCCCGACCCTGGCCCAGTAATCGGCAAGACCCCTAGCGCTTCTTACCTCACGGTGATCGACAAAATAGTGCACCACATCGTCAGTAAAGGTGCTCATCATTATGTCTACATCGGCGGTATTACAGCCCTGGTAATACTTCAAAATAGTTTCGATATAGCGATGACCTTCTTTTCGCGGCTGCATGGGTCTGTCTCCAAAGGTTTTCATTGACTGAATGTAAACCACCCGGTCATGCAATGAAACAGGCGGATCAGACCGCAAGTTCGGCGCAATCCAGTCCCCCGTCTGACACCAGCATTGCTGGAAACCGCGTCAGCACACGGATCAAAAAGTTTTTCGCACCAGCAGCCCACAAGTCGGCCTAGAAAAAACCATAGTGTGCAGGTGTCTCAATCCTAACGATAACCTGCCTGCACGGGTCGCCTTGGTAACTGCCACCAGACTGCTTCGCAAGCTGCCGTCAACTCATCATCAAAGACAACCGACGCCGACGCCAGATTAGCATCCAGTTGTTGTGGGCTCGACGCACCGATCAATGCAGAGGTGATACCAGGTTGATTCAACACCCAGGCTATAGCGACTGACACCATATCCTGACCCTGGCCTTCGACCACGGCTTTCAGGGTTTCAACTGCCTGGAACTGCGAGTCATGCCAGTACCGGGACTGGTATCGTTCAGCGGCGCTGCCCAGCGTGAACCTCGTACCGGCTTGTGGTTCCTGGCCTGGCCTGTATTTACCGGATAGAAATCCGCCGGCCAGGGGATTATAAACAATCACGCCAATACCCTGGTCCAGGCACAATGGCAGTAATTCAGTTTCAATTTCACGATACAGCAGGTTATAACGCGGCTGCACGGAAACATAGCCCTCCACTGCCAGGCGATCTGCAGCGCGCAGCGCCTCACCTAGACGCCAGGCAGGATAATTAGAACAACCCAGGTACCTGACCTTGCCCGAGCTAACCAGGTCCTCGAAGGCTCGAAGCGTCTCTTCAATGGGGGTGTTAGGATCAAAGCCATGCGACTGGTACAAATCCACGTAGTCCGTTTTCAGGCGTTTTAGGCTCTTGTTAATAGACTCCATGATATGTTGTCGTGATAAACCTCGATTGTTAGGACCTCTGCGAGTAGGAGCAAAACACTTGGTAGCTATAATCAGGTCATCACGATTGCCCTTATCGTGCATCCACCGGCCAATAATGGCCTCGGTTTCTCCCAGAGTATCGAGCGTACCACCCAGCGGATAGGCATCGGCAGTATCCAGGAAAGTCAGCTCATGATCGATCGCTTTATCCAGGATAGTGCGTGAATTGGCCTCATCTACCTGTAATCCAAAGGTCATAGTACCAAGGCAAATCGCCGGTACTTCGAGGCCATGACGACCCATGCGCCGTTTTTCCATTGCTTCTCCTTTACTGCTATTAGCCGACTGATCGTTGATTAGACCTATCATAGTCCAGCACCTGCAAAACAACTAACCACTAATTAATGCTACTCAAGCACAAGGCAGCGTATGATGAGAAACCCTACCCAAGGAGGTCCACGTGATGCAATCTGAACACATCGAATACGAGCAGCAGGACAAGGTGGCGATCATAACGCTTAACCGGCCTGAAACGCTCAATGCCCTGACCCCATCCATGCGAGAGGGGCTCCATGATGCTGTCACGCTGGCAGACAGTGACAATACTGTGCGCGTCATTGTTATAACCGGCGCCGGCCGCGGCTTCTGTTCCGGTGGCGATGTCAAAGCCATGAATGCAGCTAACAAGACAAAGTCTGCCAGTCCATTAGAAGAAAAGATTGCGCCCGTCAGGGACCGAGCCGTCCTCGCCATGCGTAATGCAAGCAAGCCTGTGATCGCCGCCGTCAACGGTGCCGCGGCAGGTGCAGGCATGAATATTGCGTTGGCCTGTGATATCAGAGTTGCCTCAATCAAAGCAAGGTTTGGTCAGACTTTTTCCCGCCGCGGTCTGCATCCCGACTGGGGCGGCACCTATTTCCTGCCTCGACTGGTTGGTATGGCAAAGGCTTGCGAGCTCATCTGGTCAGGTAAGATGATTGATGCTGAAGAAGCCCTGAGCCTGGGTATTGTCTCCCAACTAACCAATCCAGAGGATTTGATGACTGCCACGCTCGACATGGCGGCTGCGTTTGCCGCAGGACCCCCTATTGCCATTCGCATGGCCAAACGGGCCCTGTATAAAAGCATGGATAATTCCCTGCGTGAGGCGCTGGAATATGAAACCTACGCGCAGAATATCTGTAGCAGCAGCCAGGACGCCAAAGAAGGAATCGCTGCTTTCGTAGAAAAAAGAGACCCTGAATTCACTGGTAATTAGTCCTGCTCACGGCTGATTCCAGTCGCCAGCAGCTCGCTTATGACAGCCTCGCTCATACCAAGTTCGGCAAGGAGTACGCGGGTTTCACTGCCAAAAGTAGCGACTGGCGGACGAGTTTTAAACCCCTCACTGTCCAACTTAACCGGTGGCGAGAGCACCCGCAGTCGTCCCGCAGACGCGTGTTCAACAATTTCAAACATATTATTTGCCTCTGCCTGGGAATCTTCAAAAAGCTCGATGGGAAACTTCACCGTGGAAATCGGCACGCCAGCCTGCTGAAACCTATCACACCAACTATCACTCGACTTACCTCGCAGGACAGCCTCTACCTCCACCTGCAACGATCTGACGTAGCCTTCATCAACTTTTTCATGGAGGCCCTGGTCATTCAGGCCCAGGGTCTTCATGAACCTGACCTGTAAACCTCGGCTCACTGCAGCGACAGCGATGGTGCTATCAGCAGTTTCAAATGTGCGAAAATAAATCGATCGAAGCGCATATACCCTGGCTGATGACATGGCATTCATCTGTTCTTCAAAGCTTGCGCCAGCTATCCGCTGCTGCTGTAACAAGCTAATGGACGCCTGATGTTTTTCTCTATCCATATCTTCCTGTCGGACTAACTGGTTGTTCGCCAGGGTCATGGCAGCCTGCATCAGGCTGACATCAACGATACCACCCTTGCCGGTACGCTGCCGCCGAAAGAGCGCTGATGCGATGCCAAAAGCCAGCGACATGGCCGCCATATAATCAGATATGACAGGCTCTCCCGGTGCCGGCCGGCCATCAATCAAGCGCCCCATGGCAGCCATCAATCCACTGCGAGCCTGGACCACAATATCCATCCCGGCGAGATCTGCATCGGGTCCGCTTTTACCAAACGGCGTTATTTCACCAATGATCAATCCTGGATAGGTTGACTGAAGCTTTACCGGTTCCAGGCCAAGGTCGGCGGCAAGGCCAGGGCGAAAATTCATGAGCACAACATCCGCACTGGCGACCAGGGCATCGATAACTTTAGCCGCTCCGGGATCACTTAGCTTCAGCGGTAACGAACGTTTTCCGCGGTTACGAGAAATGAAGATTCTCGATTCCATCGGAACGATTGACCCCATGTGGCGATTCGGATCGCCTTCCGGTGATTCTACTTTGATGACTTCCGCACCACCTTCGGCGAGTAACTGTCCACAGAACGGCACAGCAACAAACTGGCCAAACTCAATCACTCGAATACCCGCGTAAGGTTCGGATTCCTTGCTCATCTGCCTATTTCTCCCTCATTACTGGTCGCTTGATACGCGTGGCTGTTGTGCATTATGAGCAAGCTTGCCGTAAATTCCAACGCAACACGACAAGTGCGAATCAGATTCACACCTTCATTTCGCATCCTATCTAGCAAGCCTCTAGCACATCCTAAGTCATGCAGCACACAACCCAGCCTGCGCTGGCCTCATAACGCCCTGTCCAGGGTCCATTCAACAGCATACAGAACAACTCAAGGGTTATCGCTTTCTGAGAAGCTGCGATGCTGGTAATCTTTCATCAACCAAAAATGGAGCAGCTGACATGTCTTTTACGGTCACCAAATCGGCTGGCCCCTGCGGGGCTACAGTTTCAGGATTGGATCTGTCTGCCAGACTATCGAAAAAAACGATTACTGAACTCCGTCAAACCTGGCTGGAACACAAGGTTCTAGCGTTTCCTGACCAGGCCATGGCGAATACTGATCTGGAAAAATTTACCCGCTACTTTGGCGACTTTGGTGATGATCCCTATTTTGAGCCCATTGACGGCCATGATCACATTGCTGCGATCTGTCGACGTGCCGATGAGACTGTACCGGTCTTCGCAGAGGTCTGGCACACCGACTGGAGCTTCCAGAAGGTGCCACCAGCCGGGACCTGTTTATACGGTATAACCATACCGCCAGTCGGTGGTCAGACACTGTTTATCGATCAACAAAAAGCCCTCAATGAAATGCCCCATGAACTGCGCGCAAGAATCGAGGGTAAATGGGCCATTCACAGTGCGCGTGGCGGATATGCGCCCGATGGCGCCTATGGTGAACGAGAGAAAGGTTCTGATCGCAGCATGAAAATTATCTACTCCCAAGATGCCTACGCGACCCAGGCACACCCTTTTATCCGCCAGCATCCCGAAACCGGGGAAGAAACGCTATACGGCATCCTGGGCTACATCATTGCTGTCCAGGACATGCCGCAGGAACAAGCAAAGCAGCTTCTTGCTGATCTTTACCAGTGGCAGACCCGAGGACAGTTTCAATATGTCCAAAATTGGTCTGCCAACATGCTGCTGATGTGGGATAACCGCTCGGTACTGCATTCTGCCAGCGGTGGTTACGATGGCTTTGATCGCCTCTTGCACCGCACCACCATCGCGGCCCCAGACAATGCCTACTGTTAGGTGTCCCAGGGAAGAAACTGTCAGGTACTGCCCGGCGAGCACCGGCATACCAGTTCAGTACCAGAATCCGCGACCTGAAAAACCTCCTCCGGTAGGACTGAGGAGCAACTGATATTGCAATTGGATCATCGAGTCAGTATGTTCGGGTAGTGACTTTACTCGATCATATCATTATTGCCGTCCCCGACCTGGCAGCCGCAAAAGCAAGGTTTTTTAGTCAGACTGGCATCGTACCAGCCGATGGTGGTTCGCACACCCATGGCGGTACCTGCAACGCCCTGGTGGCATTCAGCGACGGCCAGTATCTGGAATTCATCGCGCCTGATCCGCTCCACAACAGAGCCGGTAGCCAGGGTGAGCGATTTGCTGCTCTTTCGGGACCTGTCGTGCTGCACTGGGCAGTCAGCAGCAGTAATCTTGCCCAGCTCGGCGAAGCCGCCGAAGCCTGTGGACTGACCACCAGAGGTATCATACCCATGCAGAGGACGACCCCTGCAGGCCTGAAGCTTGAATGGCAACTCTGTTCTGTAGCTGGCCACAATCAGGGCGGCGTGATGCCCTTTTTTATAGACTGGCTTGATAGCGAGCACCCATCAAAGACCTCACCCATCGTGGGCAGGCTGACAAACTTTGTGGTCAGTGCGCCCATGAATACAGCAATCACCCGATTCCCCAGGCCCTTTCCGGAACATACTGAACTGGTGCAGGGGCCACTGGCTATCAAATTCGAAATCGATAGCCCAAAAGGCGTGGTTCAGTATGATCAATCTAACCCCGCCGGGTTTGGCTGATACGCTTTTTAAACCAGTACCTGAGCTTCGGCTCTGGGTTACCCTTTAACCACAACCTTATTTCCAAGTTCATTAATCAATTTCCTGGACTAACCATAATGGTGGCCCCGCAGACTCTCGGTGCCACCCGTTTTTGCTACCATGCTTACCCGGGGGATATCGAAGGAGCCAAAAGCATCCGCGCTAAAATCAACAAAATCGAGATTAACCACCAGAATAGGAACTGGGATAAGCTATTCACTGAGATCTAGGATAAGATCTTGGATAAAACTTACCATCCCATATTAATATCCAGGCTCGAGCTTGAGATAAGATTTAAGTTTACTTCCGGCTGAAAAATAATAATAAACCGTGTTTATGTTGGTATCAAAAAACGCTGCCCAAAAACCTTATAAGCGCCTTGCCCTGCGAGGGTCGCTTGTCTCGGCTCGGCTTTTAGTACTTGCTCTTCTGAACCTGCCCCAGCCAGGCCTGGCAGCAGAAATCAATCCAGCCATCTGGCCCGCCAGTTGGCTGGCACCCGCTAAAACCGCATCCGAGCTCAACATCACTGATTTTAAGGAGCCTCCCCTGCTGGCTGCCTTGGTAGAAAACGGCAAGCTACCGCCGCTATCAGCGCGACTTCCACTAGACCCGATGGTGCTTGAACCCGCCGATTCCATCGGCTCCTATGGCGGCACGGCGAGAATATTCGAGAGCGACTGGAACATGTTTAATCCGGTCGAGAGCCCGCTGAGTATAGACCCGACGGTAGCCCATATTTTGCCCAACACTATCAAAACCTGGGAACTCACCGATGAAGGTCGAACAATCACCTTCAAACTCAGGGCAGGTATCAAGTGGTCAGATGGTGAGCCCCTGGATGCCGACGATTTTATTTTTTTTCATCGCCATCAACTGCTGAACCCGGAGCTGTCCCCCGTGCTGGATCCACGCTGGCTGGATTCAAGGACTGAAAAAGTAGACGACCTTACCTTCAGCTATCACTTCAAAGAACCTTTCCCGCTGCTGATCAACTTAATGGCTCAACTGGGTGACTATTACGTCATCCCCAGCGATTACATGCGCCAGTTTCACCCTGATTTCGTCAACCGTGAGGCCCTCATTAAGAGAATCAGGCAAGAGGGTTATATCAGTTGGATGGCCTATTACAACGCCATCCGTCTCTGGACCCGGAACCAACCACCACTAATGCCTACCCTACGCCCCTTTCAGCTTATTAAGAGAACAGCAACCAGCAAGCTCTATAATCGAAATGCCTATTACGCCAAGGTTGACCCGCAGGGACAGCAATTACCTTACATCGATAAAATTAATGCCGACATCATCGAGAACCAGGATGTCCTGGCTGCCAAGGCGGCAACCGGGCAGGTGGATTTTGCCGCATTCGAACTCAAAACGCAGGATTTCCCATTATTCAAGCTCGGTGAAAAAACCGCTGAGATTAAAGTCCATGTCTGGAAACGACTCCATGGCAGCGATGTCATTATAGAACCCAACCTGAACATTCGGGATGAACGCCTTAAAGCAGTCTTCCAGGACATTAGATTTCGTAAAGCACTCTCTGTGGCCATCAACAGAGATGAGATGAACAGCATCATTTACTTTAACAAAGGGGTGCCCAGGCAAGCCACCGTGATTCCTACGTCACGCTTTTTTGAACCCACATTTGCTTCAGCCTACACCGAGTATGACCCGGCCCAGGCTAGAATCTGGTTAGACGAAATGGGCCTGACCGACCGGGATGGTGATGGCTTCCGGGATTATGGCAATGAGGAAAGGCTAACCATAACACTTGAATTTCTTGACTTTGAAACGCCCAAGAATATCTCCCTGGAACTGGTTACATCCTACTGGCGAGAAGTCGGCCTGGATATAAGACTTAAGGAAGTCGATCCAGCTCTGCAAACCAGTCGTGCCACTGCTGGCCTGATGCAGATGACCGTCTGGCACGCAGACAGAACCACCGATATTCTGTTTCCCTTTCAGCCGATGTGGTATGTACCCATGCATACTGGCTGGGAAGAGTCGCATTGGAACGATTGGGCAACCTACTATCTCAGCAAAGGACTCAGAGGCGAGCGACCCCCTGCCGAGATAATCCAGCTGCAAACCTGGTGGGACGAATTAACCCGATCAACCGACCCGCAGAGAGTAACTACCCTGGGCAAAAACATCCTGCGTTCTACAGCTGAGAACCTGTGGACTATAGGCACCGTTGGCCTGGCACCGCAGCCAGTGGTTGTCGGCCACCGCCTAAAAAATGTTGCGGTTCAGGGCTACTGGGGCTGGGATAACAGATGGACCATGCCATACCATCCTGCAACCTGGTATCTGGAGAAATAAACGATGGGCACCTATATCCTGAAACGACTGCTGGCCATGATACCCACCCTGATCATTATTTCTGTAATTGTATTTATACTGATTCAACTTCCGCCAGGCGATATCATTTCCGCGAATCTTGCAGCGCTCCAACAGCAGGGTATGGAGGTTTCAACTGAACAGATTGAGGCGCTTAGAGCTCAGTACAATCTAGATATGCCACTACCGCTACAGTACTTCCACTGGATATTCAATTTTATGCAGGGCGACATGGGCTATTCAATCAAATACGAACAACCCGTTAACACCCTCATATGGGAACGTCTGGGCTACACCGTCATCATCGCCGTGGCAAGTCTGCTATTTACCTGGGCCCTGGCCATCCCAATCGGCATTTACTCGGCAGTAAAACAATACAGCTTTGGCGACTACCTGTTTACCGTTATCGGCTTACTGGGCCTGGCCACTCCCAGCTTCATGCTCGCGCTCATCCTTATGTATTGTGCTTATACCTGGTTTGGAATCAGCGTGGGCGGCCTGTTTTCTCCAGAGTATGCCGAGGCGCCCTGGTCCTTGAGTAAAACTGCGGATCTACTTTCTCACATCTGGATTCCCATGATCGTGCTCGGTACTGCCGGCACCGCAAGCATCATGAGAGTCATGCGCGCTAACCTGCTTGATGAGCTGAGCAAACCCTATGTGGTCACGGCCAGAGCCAAAGGGGTCAGGCCAATGAAGCTGATATTCAAGTACCCAGTACGAATCGCCATCAACCCCTTTATCAGTACCATTGGCTGGCTCCTACCAACCCTGATTTCCGGCGAGGCCATTGTTTCCATCGTACTCAACCTGCCCACCACGGGACCTTTGTTGTTACAGGCATTACTGAGCCAGGACATGTTTCTGGCTGGCAGTTTCCTGATGCTGCTCAGCATTCTCACAGTTCTAGGCATGCTGCTCTCAGATATTCTGCTTGCCGTGGTAGATCCGAGAATCCGCTATGAATGATTCTACCCGGAGGCAAAACAATGGCTAATCCCGAGCTATTTAAGGACCTGTCCTCCAGGCGCCTGACTTGGCTACGTTTTAAGCGTCACAAGCTGGCGCTGGCCTCCGGTGGTTTTCTGATATTTCTCTACTTCATAGCTGCTTTCTGTGAATTTTTTGCACCCTATGAACCCAACTGGCGAAACCCCAAGGCTATTTTTGCCCCGCCTCAGGAGATTCACGTCATCGATAGCAAAGGTGATTTCCACTTCAGACCGTTTGTCTATGGTTACTCGCTAACCATCAACCCAGAGACCTGGGTCCGCGAATACACCCAGGACCCGGAGCAGATACATCCGATCTACTTTTTCGCGAAGGGCCAAAAATACCAATTCTGGAACCTGTTCAGCACTGAGCACCACTTCATAACAACTGCCAGCGGCCAATACCTGCACCTGTTTGGTACTGATAAACTCGGCAGAGACATATTCAGCCGCATTATTTATGGCGCTCGAATATCTCTCAGTCTGGGCCTGATCGGCGTAGCACTAACGCTGGTTTTAGGTGTCTTGATTGGTGGTTTAGCGGGTTATGTTGGCGGCCGTATAGATAATCTTATCCAACGATTAATCGAGGTATTGCAGAGTATTCCCACCTTACCACTGTGGATGGCCTTATCCGCTGCGGTCCCTGTGCACTGGTCACCTCTGGGAGTCTATTTCAGCATCATCGTTATCCTGTCATTCATCCAATGGACTGGTCTGGCCCGCGTTGTCAGAGGCCGATTCCTGGCACTCAGAGAAGAAGACTTTGTGGTTGCCGCTCGGCTGTTAGGTGCCAGCCAGCTGAGGATCATCACCCGGCACCTGTTACCTTCTTTCTTAAGTCACATCATTACCACGGCAACGCTGGCAATTCCCGGCATGATTCTCGCGGAAACGGCATTGTCATTTCTGGGGGTCGGGCTCAGAGCGCCGGTAGTCAGCTGGGGGGTTTTACTGCAACAAGCCCAGAATTTTCAGGTTATCGTGTTGACGCCCTGGCTTCTACTACCTGGTATTTTCGTTATCCTGGTCGTCATCGCTTTTAACCTGCTGGGGGATGGCTTAAGGGATGCGGCAGATCCTTATGGAGGCCACCAGTCATGAACATTGACACTATTTTGTCTATACGGGGCTTAAGCGTCATGTTCAAAACCGAAATCGGCGAACAGCTGGCCGTCAATAATGTCAGCCTCGACATGAAACGTTCACAAACAACCGCCATCGTTGGTGAATCGGGTTCTGGCAAATCGGTCACCGCCTATGCAATGATGCGGCTGATCCAGGCACCCGGCAAAATTACCTCCGGACAAATTATCTGCACACCTGCGCAGCAGGAGAGCTTTGACGTTCTCCAGCTTGCCGACAATAGCAATGCCCTGTACCACCTTAGAGGTGGCCTCATGGCAATGATATTTCAGGAACCCATGACTGCCCTGTCACCGGTCCACACCATTGGCAATCAGGTCATGGAAGCCATCCTTACCCATCAAACTGTTACAAAAGCAGAAGCCTTTGAGCTGGCATGCGCGATGCTCGATCGTGTTGGCATAGCAGATGCTTCACAACGAATGCAACAATACCCTTTTGAGTTTTCAGGGGGCATGCGGCAGCGGGTCATGATCGCCATGGCACTGGTATGCAAACCCCAGATCCTCATTTGCGATGAACCCACCACTGCCCTTGATGTCACCATCCAGGCTGAAATTCTAGCGCTGCTCAAGGAACTCAAGAAAACGATTCAGATCAGCCTATTGTTCATCACTCACGATCTAGCGGTCGTGGCCCAGATTGCCGACGAGGTTATCGTAATGAATCAGGGGCGAGTTCTGGAAACGGGTAGCGTGCGCCAGATATTAAACGACCCTATTCATCCCTATACCCAGAATCTTATTGCAGCGGTACCGGGGATGAGGCAACAGGACCGCCTCAGACCGGTCAGCAGCAAGCCAGACTCCACCGATTACCCAAGCTATTCTTTAATTCCGCTTAAAGGTGACAGGCAAGTTGCCCTGCCAGTGAGCCTTGTTCCCGAGGAATACCGCCTATGACCGACTATATCCTCGAAGTGAGCAATTTCTCGGTGAAATTCCCATTGATAAAACGAGGCCTACTAAGCAGGCAAGTCGGTGAATTTACGGCGGTCAACAACGTCTCATTCTCTGTCCAACGTGGCTCAAGCCTGGGCATTGTCGGTGAATCTGGCTCCGGAAAAACCACCCTGGTCAGAGCAATCTTAC
This sequence comes from Gammaproteobacteria bacterium, assembly GCA_002697205.1. GTDB lineage: Bacteria > Pseudomonadota > Gammaproteobacteria > Pseudomonadales > Azotimanducaceae > UBA9926. The sequence goes on along the minus strand of NZUN01000065.1, from coordinate 309 downwards.
GCGCCATCGATCCCGCTTCGGGGTCAGCCGTATTCCAGAGTCAAGCTGGTGCAGTGGACCTGTGTCAGCTCAGTGACAAAGAATTAATACCGCTCAGAACGCAAATGCAAATGATTTTCCAGGATCCTTTTGCTTCCCTGAATCCGCGCATGAAGGTAGCTGATATTGTCTCTGAACCACTGGTTATCCACCGACCTGAGCAACACCGGGAACATCGCCAGATGGTCGTCCATATGCTTGAGCGCGTAGGTCTGGAAGCAGATACACTGCATCGGTTCCCGCACGCCTTTTCCGGTGGCCAGCGGCAGC
>NZUN01000064.1 GCA_002697205.1 Gammaproteobacteria bacterium | reverse complement strand
GGTCCCAGGCCTCCAGCTATGGCACGAGCAATGTTTTTCTCTTTTGCATTAGTCGTTGGTCCCAGGCCTCGAGCTATGGCACGAGCAATGTTTTTCTCTTTTGCATTGGTCGTTGGTCCCAGGCCTCCAGCTATGGCACGAGCAACGTTTTACTCTGTGGAGCAGGTTGTTGTACCAGGCCGTCGGCCCCAGGTCACAGGTATTGAATGGTTCAGATGCAACCGTTGGTGCGGGGTTTGATTTTGCCCCGGCCAGGTTATTGTATAATGGACCTGCACCCGCAGATGTCTGTTACTACGATAGCTCAAACTTTGGCCTGGAGAATATTAAAGATGATCGATGATATTAAATCGAATGAGAACAGACAGTTGCCCTCGGGTAGCAAGGGACCCCTGACTGACATCAGGCTGGTCGAGTTAGGCCAGCTGATAGCGGGTCCTTTCTGTGGTCAGTTGATGGCGGATATGGGCGCGGATGTTATTAAAGTTGAGCCTCCTGAAACTGGTGATCCAATGCGGGTATGGGGTCGCGGTGAATATCCTTTATGGTGGAGTGTCTGTGCTCGAAATAAAAGATGTGTAACGGCAAACCTGAGAGAGGCAGAGGGTCAGGAACTGGTTCGAAAGCTGATTGCTCAGGCTGATATGGTAATAGAAAATTTCAGGCCTGGAACGATGGAAAGATGGGGTCTTAGTTACCCGGAACTGGCAGCGGAAAATCCCGGGCTCATTATGATTCGGGTCTCAGGATATGGCCAGACTGGTCCCTATTCGAGCCGAGCAGGCTACGCATCCATTGGTGAAGCGATGGGTGGCATGCGTTATCTCTGCGGAGAACCCGATCGACAGCCGAGTCGAGCAGGTTTATCTATAGGTGATTCGCTGGCTGCCACTTATGCGTGTATGGGAGCACTGGCCGCTTTGCATCATCGAGAAAGGACCGGTGAAGGCCAGGTGATCGATGCTTCTATATTCGAATCGGTTCTCAATGTAATGGAAGCCACCATCCCCGAATATACTGTCAGTAACTATGTTCGTGAACGTTCAGGGGCAACCTTGCCAAATGTAGCACCCTCGAATATTTATAACTGTAAGGATGGTAAGTTCCTCATTGCTGCAAATCAGGACACGGTTTTCAGTCGATTGTGTGAAGCTTTGGGTCAACCCGAACTGGCTAGCGATAAGCGCTTCAACAGTCACACAGCCAGGGGTGAAAATATGCTTGAACTGGATGGTTTGATTAATCAGTGGACTTCATTAAGAACCGTTGCCGAGGTTGACCAGTTGATGCAGGGCGTGGGAGTACCCGCAGGGGGCATATACCGTGCACCGGAGATGCTGGCTGATCCGCATTTTCAGGCACGTGATGCTATTATTCATACGCCTACGGACGAATGGCCTGAGCTCAGAATGCAAAACGTGTTTCCTAAAATGTCCAAGACCCAGGGAGAGGTGAGGTGGCCCGGTCCGAGTCAATTGGGGGCCCATAATGAAATGGTCTATGGTGAACTGTTGGGACTCAATGCAGCAGAACTTGCAGAATTAAGAAAAAAATCTGTCATTTAGCTGTAAACCACAGGCGTACTATATCGGCTTTGGATCGTAAGGGCGCTTGAGTTGATCTGGTAAGCTGGCAGGAGTGTGATCACCAATGTACGATGAACAATTCGAAGCTAGAGCGTAACAGATAACGAGCCAGACTATGAAATCAGGTAACGTTAATATTATTGAGGTCAGCCCACGGGATGGCTTGCAGAGCGAGCCCGAAATCCTTTCTACTGACAGCAAGGCAGCGCTGGTTAGCAGGGCAATTGGCGCAGGCATCAGACGCCTGGAAGTGGCCAGTTTTGCTCATCCGCAGAAAGTGCCCCAGATGGCAGATGCGGAGGCTTTGCTGGCGATATTGCCCTATTCCAGTGACGTATCTTATATCGGTCTAATTATGAATGAGCGAGGTTTGGATCGGGCCCTGCAAACGGCCGTTCATGAAATCGGTATGGTGGTTATAGCAACCGACACCTACAACCAGCGCAATCAAGGGGTCAGCACGCGAGAATCAATTTCAGCCTGGTTGGCCATCGCCAGACGTGCAAAAGCCAACGGAAAGATTGCCAATGTCATGATTTCTTCTGCTTTTGGATGCCCTTTCGAAGGTGAAGTACCCATGGACCGCATCATAGAGATCGCCAAACAGCTGGTTGATGCCGAACCTGCAGAATTGGCAATTGCCGACAGTATCGGCGTGGCTGTACCTAATCAGATAACCGAGCTGGTCGGACGTCTGCAGTCTGAAGTGGGTCCTATTCCGCTTCGGTTTCACTTGCACAATACGCGTAATACCGGCCTGGCCAATGCCCAGGCGGCCATTGATGCTGGGGTTGATTCCATTGATGCCAGTATCGGCGGGATTGGTGGCTGCCCTTTTGCGCCTGCGGCTACCGGCAATATCCCTACGGATGATTTGCTCTACATGCTCAGCCGATCAGGATTGGAAACAGGAGTGGAACTCAGCAAGATCATCGACACCAGTCGCTGGTTAGAGCAGGAACTAGGACGTGAAGTTCCTGCCATGTTACCAAAGGCTGGCATTTTCCCAGGGCAGCTAGCCGATTAAATCCCTTACCATGAGATCAGCCAGAGATTTGCGATTGGGTTGTACAGGCAGGACCTGGGGTTTTTGTACTTTCTTTCAGCCTAAACTAATTGTAGCGCCATGTTGCTAACCCATTCAATCACCGGACCCGGATAGACGCCCAGAACGAGTAGCACCAGGGTGACCACTGCCATGGTCCAGCCGGCGGCTGCGGACACTGTGATATCAGTGTTTTCGGCAGCCTTTTTAGTCATCGCGTAAATGACTCTCAGATAATAAAAAAGTCCAATACCGCTACCAATAACAACGATAACCAACAACGGCCATAACTGGCTTTCAACACCGCTGGCAAGAATATAGAATTTTCCGATGAACCCAGCGGTGAGTGGTATGCCAGCGAGAGACAGCAACATGATGCCCATAAATGCTGCCAGAAGGGGGCGTCGCCAGAACAGGCCTTCGTAGGCATCCAGGCTGTCAAGATCGTGATCCTCAGACTTATCGGACATGATGGTGACCACACCGAAGGCACCAATGGTGGTGATAAAATAGGCAATCAGGAAGAATACCGCAGCCTCGATGGCAAGATGCTTGCCCGCCAGCTCACTGATTGCGATAAACGCGACCATCAGGTATCCGAATTGGGCGATAGATGAATAAGCCAGCAATCGCTTAATGCTGGACTGCAGTAATGCCAGAATATTACCGAGCAACATAGACAGGCCGGCAATCCAGTACAGGCCGGTCATGATGGAGTCGTATTGATAGCCATCTACAGCAAGGAAAAATCGCATCAGCGCAACAAAGACACTGCCTTTCGATATTGTCGCCAGGAAACCTGCAACAGGTGCCGGCGCGCCTTCGTATACGTCCGGTGTCCACATGTGAAATGGTACAAGGGATAATTTGAAGCCGATACCAGCTAGTATCATTGCACTGCCTGCCAGCACAAATACCTGACCGGTGCCTGTGTTGGGTATTCCTCCAGCGGCAAAATCGGCGAATGAAAGAGTGCCTGATACTGCATACAGCAATCCAGCACCAAATAGGATAAACGCTGAAGATATGCCCGATAAGATCAGGTATTTCAGGGCGGCTTCTAGGCTGAACACACCCTTGGTGGGGTAAGAGATCAACGCATAAATGGAGATTCCAAGCAATTCAAGACCGAGCACAAAGGAAGCAAAATGCACGCTAATAGTCAGAACCATAGCACCCAGAGTGGCNANTAGNAGTAACAGGAAAAATTCGTCCTGATGTTCTCCNCGGTTTTGATGGTAGCTGTACGCAAGCAGACATATGAATAAGGCGGTGACCNCCATGATGCCGGAAAACAANAGCCCAAAGTCATCTACCCTGAGTAAGGGGGTNACATAAGACGGTTCCAGATTAAGATTNACCCAGATGANGGANATTAACGTCAGCATAAGGCCTATGACCGAAATCCCACACGACAGTGCCAGNTTGCGNATGAAGGCAATCGCCATCATCAGGACTAATATCGNGCCCGTGAGAATCATAAGNGGTAAAAGTGGCAGGAAGGTTGTCATGGCATGTTCCCTANTAGCTGGCTGGTCGCACCTGTCACCACCTGGTGGAGCGTTGCCAAGGCNGGGTCGACCAGATCAAAAACCGGTTGCGGGTAGACGCCCAGCCATATCAGGCCCAGTATGAGCGGTATNAGGGCTGTGAATTCCCGGCTGTCCAGGTCTGATAATGTCCTTTTATTACTATCACTGCCCTGAAAAACCCTCTGCATGGCGATNAGNGAGTAGATNGCACCTGTGATTAAACCGATAGCAGCTATAGCGGTAATGGTCACATTGCTTGCAAAAGCACCTAGCAGAACCAGGAATTCTCCCACAAAATTACCCAGNCCGGGCATNCCCAGTGAAGCAACGATAAAGAACAATGCCACCGCGCCCATTTTCGGCATGGCCTGCCAGAGGCCACCCATCTGGGTCATGTCGCGGGTGTGTATACGATGTTGAATTGCGCCNGCCATCATGAATAAGGCAGCGGTTGAAAAGCCATGGGCCACCATCTGCATGACCGCACCCTGCATGGCGATNGCGTTAAATGCATACACGCCGACCAGCACAAAGCCCATATGGCTGACGCTGCTGTAGGCGACCAGCCGTTTGAAGTCAGTTTGAGCAAAGGCCAGTATGGCNCCGTAGATNATGCTGATAGCACCCAGCGCCATGGCTACTTCTGCTATCGTTGCAGATGCCTCAGGAAACAGCGGGACTGTGAATCGTATAAGACCGTAGGCACCTGTTTTAAGGAGAATGCCTGCCAGCAGTACACTGGCCGCAGTAGGAGCCTGAGTATGAGCATCAGGTAACCANGGATGAAACGGAAATGCAGGTAATTTCACCACAAAGGCTATGAAGAAGCCCAGCATGACNAGCAGGCTCAGACCTGACCCCAGGTTATGNCCCACCAGTTCAAAATAATTGAANGTTAGCNGGCCNGATTGNTCGGCGTTGACTAATACCAGTGTCAGGATCGCCACCAGCATGAGTAGCCCGCTAAACTGCGTGAATATAAAAAATTTCATTGCGGCATAGGCGCGCTGTTCATGGCCCCAGATGGCTATCAGGAAATACATGGGGATCAGCATGACTTCCCAGAAAAAGAAAAACAGGAATAGATCCAGGCTGGAGAAAACACCGATTACGCCNGCCAGTGTCCATAACAGGTTAAATTGAAAAAAGCCTGGCCGCTCACTGATTTCGGTCCAGGAAGATAATATGGCGANAAACCCCAGGAACAGGGTCAGGCTAATCATCATCAGGCTTAAGCCATCCAGCGCAAAAATTAAACCGATACCGAATCTGGGGATCCATGAATACTGAACATATTCGATCCAGTACGAGGGTGCNCCGGCAAGNTTCAGTACAGTCGTTGATTCCTGGTAGTACAGGGGTAGCATTAGAACGCTTGATAATACGCAGGTAATGAGTGCAATCCATTTAGGCCAATGTGAGTGCCAGCGTTGCGATAACCAGGCCAGCACACCGCCGACAAACAATAGCAGCATTACTTCGATTACAGTCATGGTATAAGGATCCCGAGGAAAACAGCGAGTGTCAGNACCAGACCTGCCNCAATCACTGCGACATAAGTTCTGAGTTGTCCAGACTGGCTAATAGTTGAATACTGATGGGCAGAACGAAGGACATCAGCAACCGCATTGTAAAACCAGTCTATAATATCTTTTCGGTTAACAGCGGCAANGGCGCAATAAGGTTTGACCAGCAGCCGGTCGTAGATCCAGTCCATGGCCCAATGGCTGTACCAGAAGGCGATGAGTTGCTTGCCTAAAGCAGACTGCGTAAATAGGNTNATGGGGATGACTGGTTTTAAATAAATGAGGTAGGCCAGCAGTACGCCCAGAATTGGTACGCCAGCAATTATCATCGGCATCNAACCGGTATGATCGCTTTCCGCCGCGACCGGNAAAACGGATTCGACTGGTACCGTAAACCAGCCGCCAATNATNGCCAGAAGGCTTAAGATCATTAANGGTATAGACATCAGTTTGCCAGCCGCNGCGTCGGGCTGGGTCTTCATATCACCAAAGAAAACNATGAACACCAGGCGNAAGCTGTAGATCGCGGTCAGCAAGGCGCCTAGCATGCCAGCGGNCAGGAGCCAGCCCCCCAANGNGTTGTGGTGATAGGTGGCGAGCAGGATTAGGTCCTTNGAATAAAAACCGGATGTCAGGGGTAGTGCAGCNAAGGCTGCGCTACCTATGACGAAACTCCAGAATGCGACCGGCAGTTTNCNGCGNAACCCGCCCATGCGAAATATATTGTGCTCGTGATGCAGGCTATAGATGACCGCACCNGCTGCCAGGAATAGCAGGGCCTTAAAAAAGGCNTGNGTCATCAGGTGAAAGATNGCCGAAGACCANGCACCGACACCNAGGGCAAGAAACATGTAGCCGATCTGGCTGATGGTTGAATAGGCGAGTATNCGCTTGATGTCGGTTTGTGCCATGGCCGCGAAGGCTGCCATGAGTANCGTAATGGCACCGATNACCGCCACCGNTAGTAAGGCAGCAGGNGCGAGTAAAAACAGNTCATGGGTGCGGGCGATCAGGTAAACGCCCGCGGTCACCATGGTAGCGGCGTGAATCAGTGCACTTACAGGTGTGGGTCCNGCCATGGCATCGGGAAGCCANGTTTGTAAGGGTAGCTGGGCAGATTTACCGACAGCGCCGCCGACCAGGAGGAGGCAGGCGATGGTTACGATGAGGTCACCGGGNTGCCATATCTGTGTTGCCTGGGCGGCCATAGCCTGGATATCCAGGGTGCCAAGGTGAACAAACAATAAGAACATTCCCAGGGCCATGGCAGTATCACCGANCCGGGTGACTACAAATGCTTTNCGTGCAGCNGCGCCATTAGCNTTTTCTTCATGCCAGAATCCGACCAGCAGATAACTACACAGGCCAACNCCTTCCCAGCCGACAAACAGTACCANCAGGTTATCGGCCAGCACCAGTANCAGCATGGCNGCTACAAACAGGTTCATGTAGCTGAAAAANCGACTGTAGTCCTTATCCTGCCACATGAAGAGGGNAGANTAGACATGAATGAGGAAGCCCACACCGGTAATAACTGACAGCATGGTTAGCGATAAACCATCTATCAGAAAGCTCACGTTCGCNGTAAAGCCAGCCAGTTGCATCCAGGTGTAGATATCGACTGTNTACGGGGTAGGATCAGCCTGNCCAAGGTATTCCAGGCCNGTAAGTANAACCAGCATAAAAGCGATGGCGATCGAGCCGGNACCAATCAGGCCAACCCATAATCTGGGCAGTTTACCCAGCGTACCCACTAGCAGGAGAAANCCGATCAGNGGCATCAACGGTATGAGAAAGACGTAATCAGCCATTTTTAGCCCCGCATCCNGTTAGCTTTATCGATATCCAGTGAGTCGAATCTGCGAAACACCTGCAATANTAGACCAAGCCCCACGGCGACCTCAGCAGCAGCGACACTTAGAATCAGCATGAACATGATTTGGCCATCGGCNTGGCCCCAGTGGGCACCNGCAATGATAAATACCATGGCACAGGCGTTTAACATGATTTCAAGTGACATGAGAATGAATATGATGTTTCTTCGGACCATAACGCCCAGCANACCAATGGAAAACAGGANGGCTGCNAGNAGCAGGCCATGCTCCATCGGGATGGTTAGTGCGACACTCATAACGACTCTCCTCTCATATCGAGCAGATACCTGCGACCCAGGTGGTAGGCACCNACAAGACCTGCGAGCAACAACATGGAGGCAATCTCGACTGCAAGTACATAAGGCCCGAATAGCTCAATGCCGACGGCTTTGGGGCCTACCACAGTGCCTGAAAGTGCTTGACTGGAAGTGTTCANNAGAAAAAGTATTTCAGCCAGCAGCAGCAGACATAACAGGGANGGAATAATCCACATTCGGGGTTGTAACCACTGNTGTTCGTTGTCAACCCCGGCGGCACCTAAATTGAGCATCATGATGACAAAGACAAACAGGACCATGATGGCACCNGCGTAAATGAGGACTTCAAGGACAGCNGCGAAGGGNGCGCCCAGCACATAGAAAATGATGGCCGAGCCGAGCAGCGATACGATGAGGTAAATCAATGCATGGCTGGCATTGTATCTTGTTACTGCGAGCAGGGACGAGACAACAGTAATCGTCGCNGCCATGTAAAATAGTCCTAACTGGATCATACTAACTCCTAGGGTAGCAAGCTCTTTATATCGATAGGCTGNGCTTCATTTAGCCCTTCGCCCTTGTCTTTGTCTTTAATCGCTTTGCCGGCGACATTGTANAAGCTGTAGCCGGGATATTTACCCTGGCCGCTGATCAGCAGATGNTCTTTCTCATACACCATGTTCTGCCTGTCGTATTCGCACATCTCGAAGTCAGGGGTNAGCTGGATTGAATAGGTAGGACAGGCTTCTTCGCACATGCCGCACATGATGCAGCGAGAGAAATTGATCCGAAAAAATTCGGGGTACCAGCGACCATGTTCATCTTCTGTTTTTTGCAGGGCAATACAGTCCACGGGGCAGGCAACGGCGCATAGATTGCAGGCNACGCAGCGTTCATTGCCATCGGGGTCGCGCGTTAACACAATCCGACCGCGATAGCGCGGTGCAAGATANGGCATCTCCTCGGGGTACTGCACNGTATCTGCCTTGGCAAAAAGGTGCAGGCAGATTCGATAAAGGGAAATAATCTGGCTTAAGATTGCTTTCAGCATGGCAACCTCGTTATTACCAGCCTGGTCGTTATAAGAGTCCTCGCTACAGCCATAAGAGTACCGCTCCCGTAATGAGTAAGTTAACCAANGTCAGGGGTAGTAAAAGTTTCCAGCCAAAGGACATTANTTGGTCATAGCGTGGTCTTGGGATNGCTGCCCGCAANAGGATGAAGAAGCAGATGCAGGTGCCAGTTTTAGCAAAGAACCAGATAATGGGCGGTACANAGTCCAGCACCAGATCCGGTAGAAAGCTCGGTCCCAGCCAGCCGCCAAAGAAGATTGTGGTGATCATTGACGAAATCAAGATCAGGCTCAGGTACTCACCGAGCATGAACAGGCCGAATTTCATGCCTGAATATTCGGTATGGAATCCTGCCACNAGTTCGTGTTCAGCTTCAGGAAGNTCGAAGGGCAGGCGATGACTTTCAGCGATACCCGCCATCAANAACACAATAAATCCGAAAAACTGAGAAATCACGAACCAACCATTTTCTGCCTGNGTTTTGACGATATCGACNAGGCTGAACGAGCCGCTGATCATCACAACACCCATCAGTGATAACCCCATGAAGACCTCATAGCTGACCATNTGTGCGGCCGAGCGTAATCCGCCCAATAAAGCATATTTGTTGTGAGACCCCAAACCCCCGAGCAGAACGCTATAGACGGCAAGAGAAGTCATGCCGAGGAAAAACAGCAGGCCTATATTAAGGTCAGCGATGAACAGATGTTCTGTGTAAGGTACTACGGCGAAACCCAGCAGCATTGTGATAACGACTGCTGTCGGAGCAAAGATAAAAACCAGACGATCTGAAAAAGGCGGTACCCAGTCTTCTTTAGCCAGCAGTTTAATAACATCTGCCAGCGCAAGGCCAATGCCAAAAGGGCCGACCCGGTTAGGTCCTAATCGNTCCTGCCAGAAGCCCAGTAATCGGCGNTCAAACCAGACCAGGACTGCAGCAGCGCCAAATGNACCCAGNAGGGTACCGTAGATGACCAGAAAAATAGTAAGTTCTTCCATTAGTTTGCTCTATCAGTCGTAATCAATTGNGCCGCAACTGGTGCNGCTGGAGGCTCCCAGTTATCGATCCGCGCCAGCGGGGCGTCGGTAAGCCCNGTCAGGCAGCGGGTTTGCGGGATCAAAGGGTAAACCAGACAGTCGTCAGGAATTGATTCTTCGATGATAACCTGGAATTCCAGAGTNTCCGTTTCNGCNTGGTAGGCAAGGCCATCCGTGGCTGTNACACCCAGCTGTTTGGCTGCATGGCTACTCATCTTTATATAAAGCTGAGGCATCAGGCTTGCCAGTTCTTCGGCATGGCAGGTGAGCTCNTCACTACCGAAGATATGATGTTGCGGTATTAATCCGCCAGTTTCCTGCACGGTTGAATCGTAAACCATTGCGGGTTGGGNTTTGTCCAGTATCAGANCGCCCGATTCCCCAAAACGATCCCTGCCGGCAACAGTCTCCTGAAACTTCAGAATTGACTGGTTTGAGTTCCANTCGGGAGACCAGGTGAATGCTCGCAGACTCGCTGGTGCTTGTTCCTGGNCCCCTTCCATGCTAAATGACANGGCCGAATCTNCATCTATCGGCTGCTGAGGTTCATGTACAGAAACATCAGCAAGCATTGCAGTACGTCCGCTCGCCCTATGCGACATACGAGCGACTTTACTGCCGCGAACACTGAAATCTTCACTGGGTGCTGCNTTGATAACCTTTTNCAGGTGCGGGCTCTGGGAGACCATCTCCGCTCTAACCTCTGATGAGGTGCGAGTTCTCTCGGCGATCGCATCCAGTANGTGGTAGCTGGCGTCAATTTGACTGGCANNACCAAGGTGTCCCGGTGAAAATACTGCCAGCGATCGTTGCGCTCTGCCTTCGCTATTGACATAGGTTCCTTCGGCTTCCGCNAAAGTTGCTGCTGGTAGGATCAGGCTAGACATGGATGCAGTGGCATTATCCAGATGATCGATTACCACCAGATTCTTTATCGANGCCAACTGTTGCTGGAGCNNCGTAGTCGTTGCCGAGATAAGGTCATTTTCNAGGACNATCACCGTATCTGGTGATGAGGCCAGTAGAGCNGGCAGTGAATTCTGGTTNTCAAGCAGAGCGACACCTATGCTGTTGCATTCGCTGGCACANAGGCACACGCCAGTGTCTTTATTAGATTCTTTCAGGGCGGCTGCAACATTGGCTGCAGAGCGCAATATATCNGGATTAGAAGTACTGGTNCCGCTTATGATCAGNGGTTTCTTTGCATCTGTTAGCATCTGGGTTACNGCATCAACGGTAGCTTTGAGGGCATCACTGTCTGATTGCGGATTACCCCGTAATCGATCCGCAATAGCAAAACCCAGNCGGGCAATGTNTGCAGGGCTGAGTCGCGTGCTTAATGTAGCAACATCATCGAGTCTNTCCTCGGNCGNTGTTGCAATCATCAGCGGGCTTAGGCTGTTTTGTGCNAGCTCTCGTACAGCAGCGTCCTGCCAGAGGGCCAGCCTAGTCTCTGCCGCCATCTCGCTGGCTNTGTTGCGGGTCGCCTGNCGTACCGACAATGCCAGCCGCGGTGCGTGATTGGTAATATCTTCACCCAATACCAGGATGGCGTCATAGTCCTCGACTTCACGCATACCCGGCGTGGCGATATNACTTTTCAATACATCNACAATAACGGAATGCATTTCGCGTTCGATATCAACCATACCGTTACAGTAATTGTCCTCACCAACCAGGCTTTTTAATGCTTGATTAGATTCCANACTGGCTCTGGCNGAGCCTATGCCTATAACATGTTGGCTNGCGGNAATCATATCNCGGACACGAGCGATAGCATNTACCAGGCTAACAGCCTGGTACAGGCCATCTTCTCCGAGGATTCCTGCCTGTTTAATGCGCTTGCTCGAGTTGACGAACCCTGCACCAAAGCGGCCACGATCACAGAGGAAATAACCATTAACATCCTTTTGGAAGCGGTTGTTTACTCTACGAACTTCACCGTATCGTTCTGATGTGTAAGTGTTGCAGCCTTGTGCACAACCTACACAGATCGTCGGGGCGGATTGTAAATCCCATTTGCGGGTGTAGTGCTTTGCCAGGGTTTTGTCCGTAAAGACGCCGGTTGGGCAGACATCGACTAAATTGCCGGCAAATTCATTTTCCAGTACACCGTCTTCTGCTCTTCCAAAATAGACCTTGTCTCTAGATGAGAAGGCTGATAGATCAGACCCCCCGGCATAGTCCTGGTAAAAACGAACGCATCGATAACAGGTGATACAGCGATTCATTTCATGACCAATAAGCGGGCCCAGATATTGGTTTTTATGCGTTCTTTTCTTACCGGTGTAGCGACGATCGTGATGGCCCACCATCACGGTCATGTCTTGGAGATGGCACTCTCCGCCTTCTTCGCACACCGGACAGTCGTGAGGATGGTTCAGCATGAGGTTTTCGATGATTGATTCGCGAAAACCAGTTGCGCTTTCAGTAGCGACGGAGAAACGCGCGTTGTCAGTCACCGGTGTCATACAACTCATGATGATTCGACCTTGCGTGTCTTCTTCGTTGGCATATTGCACAACAGCACATTGTCGGCAGGCGCCAACGCTTCCCATAGCAGGATGCCAACAGAAATAGGGTACGTCGAGACCGGCCGATAGCAGGGCTTCGAGCAGATTAGCACCACTTTCTACTTCATATTCTTTTCCGTCGACCTGTATCACTGTCATTGAACTGGCTCCTGGGTATAACGGCATTTCTTATCTTTAATGTGTGCTTCAAAATCATCCCTGAAATACTTCAGGCCACTGGTCAGCGGTTCAATTGCCCCGGGTGCGTGGGCACAGTGTGTATTACCGATGGCGCCAATAAATTGCGCTTGTTTTTGCAGCGTCTCAATATCGCCCGGCTGGCCTTCACCGGCTTCAATAGCATCGAGCAGCTCCTTAACCCAGGGCAGGCCCTCCCGGCAGGGGGTACAGAATCCACAGGATTCTCGAGCGAAGAATTTTTCCAGATTTGCCACCATGCCAACTGGGCAGGTCTTATCGTCCAGGATGATCATGGTGCCGGTGCCCATTCGACTGCCAGCTTTCATGATCGAATCGTAGTCCATAGGCAGATCGAGGTGTTCATCGATCAGGAAATCGGTAGATGCACCACCAGGAAGGAAGCCTCTCAATTTATAGCCATTGATCATGCCGCCCGCATGTTGCTCGATGATCTCTCTACCCGTTGTGCCGATGGGAAGCTCCCAGCAGCCCGGGTTGTTCACTCTGCCAGATGCCCCGTATAGTTTCGTGCCGGCATCATCGCCTAGTCCAAGCGAATTGAACCAGTCTGCACCGTTGCTCAGGATGTGAGGGATATTGCATAGAGTCTCAACGTTGTTGACGATGGTTGGTCGTCCCCATAGGCCACTGACTTGCGGAAACGGTGGTTTCGCTCGGGGGATGGCTCGCTTACCTTCAAGGGAGTTGAGTAAGGCGGTTTCTTCGCCGCAGATGTAACGACCAGCACTGACATGGACATGCAACTTGAAGCTGAATTCGCTGCCCTGTATGTTCTTGCCTAGGTAGTTGTTCTCTTCAGCTGTCTGGATGGCCTCGCGCAGCCTTTTAATAGCTGCATTATACTCGTGACGAATGAAAATATATCCGGTATCTGCAGAAATGGTATAAGCTGACAGGATCATACCTTCAACTAACTGGTGGGGGTCAAATTCCATCAGCAATCGGTCCTTGAAGGTCCCGGGTTCCATCTCATCTGCATTGGCTACCAGATAGCGGTGGCCTGAGTCATTGGCATCGGGCACGAAACTCCATTTCATTCCAGTCGGAAAACCGGCGCCGCCTCGACCGCGCAGATTTGATTCCTTGATCGTATTCAGTACTTGTTTTGGATCCACTTTGGCGATGCTTTGGCGAACGGCCTGATAGCCTCCATTGGCCTCATAGGCTTTCAGGTCAGTGGGTCCCTTTTCGGGATTGATGTTACGCGTCAAAGGAGTGTCGTTCATTTGAAAACCTCGTCGACTTTATCAGTCGTGAGATCTGAATGAAGGGTATCACCGACCATCATGACAGGTGCGTGATCACAGGCGCCTAAACAGGTGACCGGCAGTAGCGTATATTTGTTGTCTGCTGTGGTCTCGCCATAATCAATATTAAGACGGGCTTTTACGGCAGCACACATTTTATCGCCATCCATAATCCAGCAGGAGACACTGTCGCAGAACAGAACCACCTGTTCACCTACTGGTTGCCGATAGATCAAATTGTAAAATGTTGCTATGCCGTCGAGCTCAGCATTGGATACTCCCAATAACCGGGCGATAGCGGAAAGGCTTTCGTCTGAGATCCAGCCACGATGACGCTGCACAATTTTTAAAGCATCTATGGCAGCCGATTTCCTGTCTGGTAAGTGCGTGATCTCCGCCTCAATCTCTGNTGTCTCGCCTTCCGACAATGCACTGATCAAGTTACTCTTGGCGACATTCATGTCAGTCCCTTTAAATAGTNNTTANCCATTANTCNAGTTTTTNCCGTTAATTGCATTGCAACTCCTANCGATCTACGTCCGCCATGACAAAATCGATACTGGCAATAATGGCAATAAGATCCGCAATCATTAACCCATTACTGATTAGTGGGATTTGCTGCAAGTGTGGAAAAGACGGCGTTCTAATTCTTGTTCTGTATGAATTGGTGCCACCATCACTGGTCAGGGCATAAGCGTTCAGGCCTTTAGTGGCCTCGATGGTCATCGTGCACTCGCCGGCTGGAATGACAGGACCCCAACTGACATTTANAAAGTGGTGAATAAGGGTTTCTATATCGTACATGGTACGTTCTTTGGGTGGCGGCGTCGTTAGCNGGTGGTCTGCCTTATAAGGGCCAGCGGGCATATTGTGCAGGCATTGTTCGATNATTNTGAGGCTTTCTCTGATCTCGGCAACTCGAACTCGCGCTCGATCATAACAGTCTCCGTTCTGGAATACCGGGACTTCAAAATCGAATTCGTCGTAACCGCCGTACGGCCGNTCGCGGCGCATATCAAAGTCAAAACCAGTCGCTCTCAGGTTGGGTCCGGTTACTCCCCAGTCCAATGCTTCGCTACTGGTATAGGCGCCTATNCCCTGGGTTCTCTGTTTCAAGATGCTGTTTTCCATGGACATCTTTTCGTAGTCTTTGAGTCGGGCCGGCATCCAGTCGATGAAATCCTTGATCATGGCTTCCCAGCCTTCGGGTAAATCCTGGGCNACNCCNCCGATTCGAAACCAGGCGGGATGCATCCGGCCGCCAGTAACGGCCTCAACGATCCTTAACAACCTNTCTCGATCNGAAAACATATAGAANACGGGAGACATCTGACCAACGTCCTGGGCAAANGTGCCGTAAAAAACCAGATGGCTTGAGATGCGGAATAATTCCGCCATCATGATTCTAATGACNCTGGCTCTGTCCGGGACAGTGATCCCGGCCATTTTTTCCACNGCCATTANATATGGCAGGTTATTCATGACCCCNCCNACGTAATCTATACGGTCGGTATAAGGGATATAAGAGTGCCAGGTCTGTCTCTCGGCCATTTTTTCNGCACCGCGATGGTGATAGCCGATCTCGGGGACGGCGTCCACGATCAATTCTCCGTCGAGCTGCAGAACGATTCTGAATACACCATGGACGGATGGATGATTGGGTCCCAGGTTGAGAAACATGAATTCGGTTTTGCCGTGCTTGCGTTTCATNCCCCACTGTTCAGGATTAAATCGCAGTGCTTCCTGTTCTTTGTCCTGTAGCGCATGGTCCATGCGAAACGGCGGCATCTCGGTTGCTCGTGCAGGATGATCCTTGCGCAGGGCATGTCCTTCCCAGGTAGACGGCAATAGAATCCGGAAAAGATTGGGATGACCGGTGAAGGTAACGCCGAACATGTCCCATNCTTCTCGTTCGTACCAGTTTGCGTTGGGATACACCTGATGAATGCTGGCCACATTCAGGTCGGCTTCTGTTAATGCGATTTTCAGTCGTATATCCCGACGATGAGTCAGGGACATTAAGTGATAGATGACCGTAAAATCGCTTGCCGGCATGCCTTCTCTGTGGGTGCGCATGCGCTCATCNATGGCCGACAGGTCAAACAGCATTTCGTATTTCGTTTTCAGGAAAGATAATATTTCTTTACTGTTTGATCGTGNAATCCAGTAGGTCGGAATCTGATCGATGGTNGCTTGAAAAACGAAGCTCGACTGCGGAAAAGNTNCNGCTAACATTTTTTCAATATCTGCATCTACAGTTGGTACCGCGACTGCGGACATTTACTTCCCCTTAAAGCTTAAACGGTATCAGGCTTTCTCAGATCGGTCGCTTGCATGCGCGNCGCATTTAATTGATCNCGTTGGCTGATTCTGTCTGGCTTGATTACTTGTTGATCACCGATGGTCCAACTCAGCGGCCGCCTTTCCTTGCCAACGGCATCCTGAAGCATCATNAANCCCTGTAGAAAGGCATCAGGACGTGGTGGGCAGCCGGGCACATAGACGTCCACGGGCAGGAACTTATCCACGCCNTGAACNACNCTGTAGATATCGTACATGCCTCCGGAATTAGCNCAGGAACCCATTGAGATAACCCATTTTGGCTCAAGCAGCTGTTCATACAGGCGCTGTACNACAGGGGCCATTTTCAGGAAACAAGTGCCGGAGATGACAATCATATCCGCTTGCCGGGGGGATCCTCTGATGACNTCTGCACCGAATCGAGACGCGTCATAGCGGCTTGTCAGNGCAGTGGCCATCTCCACGTAACAGCAGGAAAGGCCAAAATTAAAAGGCCAGATTGAGTGCNTTCTTCCCCACGCCAGCATGTCTTCGAGGTTAGTCATCACCAGATTTCGCTTTAGATGCTCGTCGATAGCACTATCAACATCAGTTAGCGGTATGGTTTCGTCGGCCTTGNTGATACTCCATTCCATGATCAGTCCTGTACGCGTTCAAGCTTGTAGCTTGGGGGTGGATTTGCCCGGGTCTTTTTTCCCCAGTCCAGAGCGCCGGATTTCCATTCATAGATCAGCGCCACCACNAGGATAAAAATAAAAAATGATATCGCCAGATAACCAAAAACGCCCAGTTCGTGGAATGCGACGGCCCANGCAAAAATGAATACTGTTTCCAGATCAAAAATAACGAAAAATATGGCAACCAGGAAAAACTCAACGGAAACTGGGTTTTGCGCGGAGCCAATGTGGACNACCCCTGATTCGAAGGGTTCACCTGTGGCGCGTCGCATGGGAGATTTTTCTCCTATTACGGAGGACAAAACCAGGATAGCCACCACCATGATGACAACTGACGCAAAATAAAGAGCAAGGGGCCAGAGCGAAGGTTCAGCCACACATCACCGCCAATATTGGNTCTGCCAATTGGGTACTCCTGAATGCCTCAGACTGCACGTCTTGCAGAAGGATAAGGTTGTTTACGGGTCGGTTTATGGCCACGCTACCTCTTCATGAAGGGTACTAGGAATCGGCAAAGTAGATCTTTTCCATCGCGCAGAAAAACGAGGCCGAATTTCAGATACGCAATCTACACTAAATGGCGTCTGAGGCGCAAGCTTAACAGCGTCAAAAGTNCGCTTTAGGGTGTAACATTGTCGGGCTTTTACCTGGATCATGNCCGGATCAGAAGTTTGGCAGCCAGCTTGCTTTCAGTGGACTGCGCTTTGACGCCTTCTGGGTAANAGGNGATTACTGATTTGCGGCTGGCCTNNGCGCTGGGANGAATATCATTTTCGCTGGGAAGTGGTCAACTGAGCGGCGCCANNGGTCTTCACNGGTATGCTNAGACCGCTTCCAAAAAGGTTGTTATTGCAGGTACCTGCATCAAACACAGTGTAATTGGCAGACCATTCNTTTAGAGATAAATGATGATGGATTTTTGGGCTGCTTCCGGATTGATCAGTTGGACTTTCTTGTGTTTGATCAGAAACCCTGAGTCACTGGTTTGCAGATGATGCTGGTAAGTNCCCGCATAGACTCTTTGTTCTTCTCGATACCACATTACAACGTGGAAGTTAGAGTGGATTATCAGTTCGCCGTCCNTGGTCGTTCCCTCCTGGCGAATATTGGCTATCAGGTGGGAACATNGCACAGAGGCTTCTTGTGAGGCAGCCCTGGGATGNATGAAATTGCGTTTGCGAATCTCCATGAGGACCCGATCATCGTAGAAATGTGAAATATNNTTCAGGGGATCAGGCTGATCCTGCATCGCCGGCATCCAGTAGGTGCCATCGTCANTGAACANTTGAATCCAGCTTTCAAGGTCAGGTTGATCTAGATAGGATGCCTCNCGGTACAGGAACGCTTCNATACTTTCCAGTGGTGTTAGGTTCATGCGNAATCCTCNCCCAGCATATAGTATCGCCAGGCCTGGTACTGGGTGCGAACGTCNAGGTCGCTGGTGCCACCGCCGCGGACGCGATCCTTNAGCTGTTGATCGCGGCCATACTGCCGATGCATTTCAACCCACTGGGAAGCATTTGANGCCAGNCCTTCCTGCATCCTGCGGTACACCTCCAGATCATCCGGACCTACCATGGAAGCAGATGAATTAATCAGTCTNGAATAGAGCAGGGTGCGCTGTAGCATCTCATCGGGGGCACCCTTGAGTCGAAATGACCAGGTCTCGACAATGAATTTATNGACCGCAACNGGTCGAATGACCCGGATATTCTGGACGGCACATTTTATGGTTAGCGACGGATAAAGCAGTGTATTGTGGGTATTAAAGGCGTAGATTTCCTGTGTGCGCTGCGCNCCATAGNNAGCGATCATGGCCTGGTGATATTCAGGCATAACACTGTAGTCTGCGTGGATGCTGGTTTTACCACCATCGTAGTGGTGGCCGTAACGAAACCCGGTAATGCCAGATNCTTCGAAATTCTCAAAGGNGGCGCCAAAAGGAAGAATGATTTCTGCTTCGGCTTTTTGCTTGATGGCATCNGTATCAAGCGATGAGATGTATGCTTGGGCTGATTGCACCACAGACTGGTGGACGACCATGGGGTGCATGGTGTCGTTCAGGTTTTCAAGAATGAATTTCCAGTTGCAATCGTGTTCATAGCGCAGTATGCCGCCGGCCACTTCGACTTCTCCTTCAGGGGCGCGATCACANAGATTATCAAAACAATCAGTGGTGCCGCCCAGCCAGGTTTTCAAGTCTGGCGCTTGACTGGAGAGGGTGGCAAATATAAAGCCTTTGTAATTGTCCTGNGCCACNGGTTGCAGATTATTANAGGAATCATTGAGNTCGAAGCCGGTATTTTCATAACCGGATTCATTNGGAATCTTCAGTAAATTGCCATCATGGCTGTATGTCCAGCCATGATAAGGGCACCGAAATGCACCNGGCGCATTACCGCNGCGGGAAGTCACGATTTTGGCGCCTTTATGCGCGCAGCGGTTGTGTAGAACCTGTATTTTNGCGTTCTTGTCCCTGACCATGACAACGGGGACTTTGTGGTTGATGTTGGTGGTGAAATAGTCTCCTGGTTNGGGAACCTGNGATTCATGGCCAATAAATATCCAGGCCTGNCCCCAGATACGGTCCATTTCAAGTTCGAATATTTCCGGGNTGATATAAACTTGTTTATTGATTCGGGTAGGTTGTACCAGTTGTTCTAACGCAGCTTGATCGAAGGTTGTATTCACGATGACTCCTGGCGTTTTCAACGGGGTTATAAGGNAATGGAACCAAGGCTGGCACCGCCGCAGACCATGAGCGTCTGGCCGGTNATGAAGCTGTTTTCTGGCCGGTTAAAAAAACACACGGCGCGGGCCACATCATCGGGAAGACCCAGCCGCTGTACTGGAATGCTGTCTGCTATTTCCTGCATTTTCGGGCTATTTTCAGGGACTACCTGATGAAACATTTCTGTTGCAGCNATNGGTCCGGGCGCNACAGCATTGACNGTGATACCTGCTTCTCCCAATTCCAGAGCCCAGGTACGAGTGAGTGCGATCATGCCTGCTTTGGTTGCCGAATAGCTGGTCCGGGTCTTTAGACCCAGNGCGGCCCTAGAACCAATCAGGATAATACGACCGAANCCTTCGAGTTTCATGGTGGGTAGGAATGCCTGGCTGAGAGAGATAGCGGCGCCAATATGGACCTGGTTCAGATAATCAAGGTCTTCCAGTTGAACGTCTTCCAGCAAATTAGCGCGAATCAGCCCAGCGTTGTGAACCAGGCCTGTAATNCTGTANTGTTCTNCCAGTTTTTTGGCTGTGTCATCGGTTGCCATTCGATCGCTTAGATCGACCTCGATGTTGGTAAAGTCTGNGTGATCGATAGCAGCGGCNCGGCGCGCCAGATTAAGCACGGTATAACCTTCCGCTAACAGATGCTCGCAGATNGAGCGGCCAATACCCGTACTGCCGCCAGTTACCACAATGGTGTGGTGAGATCCTTGCTGGTGAGATCCTTGCATTANATGCCTCCTGGCCTNTCGGCTGCNGTGGTCAGGCCCATGGTTTTGGCGATGGCGGCTCGATCCTTGATCTGGCTGATATCACATTGTGCACTGACNGCAATCAGAACCGAATTAAGTGAGCTATCGGAGTGACTGAAAACCTGCACGGCAGTTCCCTTTCTAATAGCTTCCAGCGGTATTTCGCCGAAGCTTGCCAGATAGAGATGAGAGAATACAGTCGTGCTGTTTTCCAGCTTTACGGTCGCGATGGGCCAGGGCGTATCAATGAGTCTGCGCTTGAAGTACTCCCAAAGGCTATGATGTAGTTCGATGCGGCTGAGAATATACCCTGTCGTGCTGGTTTCTCGCCAGATCAGCTCATCGCCCAGACAATTCTGGCAAATTTCTCTGGGTGGATATTGAACAACCCCACATTGCTGGCAGTGCTGCATGACGAGCACACCCGAGTAATTGGCGGAGGTGAATGTCTGACCCATGGGTGTTCGTTGTTTCGGCGGTCGCGCACGTTCTCGCAGGGAAGGTCGGTTTAGTTTGAGTCGGGCACGACGGGTATGCTTATTGCTCATGCTTGGCCTGTTTTTAATATGGTTGCTGCCGAGCAGAGTCCCCGGTCGTAATTAATCATGCCAAAACCACTGACCATGGAATGGGTGGCGTTGCTGACTTGGTTGCTTTCGGCGTAACCGGTTAGTTGCCGAATACTTTCTACCAGGGGCATATATCCAGCAGCGGCTCCAGCCTGGCCAACCGATAGCTGCCCGCCTGAAGTATTGTGAGGGAGCTTATTTTTTTCCGGGCCGGTTCTGTCAAAGCGGAGATCGGTTCGCCGAACAAAATCAGGTCCATGGCCTTTATCACAGAACCCCAGATCCTCAAATTGCATCATGCTGATCACTGGATAATCATCGTAGGTTTGTAGAATATCAATATCGTCCGCGGCAAGTCCGGCATTATTGTATAGAGAGTCTACATATTCGGACCAGCCCGCGCGGATCTGGACTTCGTCATGAGCATGAGCATTGTGCAGCTCATCAGCAGCCAGAATTAGACAGTATCGCAGTTTGAGGTGCCGAGCGCGCGCTTCGCTCATCATCAGGAATCCTTCTCCCCCTGCACAGGGCATAACACAATCGAACAGGTGTAAAGGTCCGGCTATACGACGCGCATTCAGGTACTGATATTCGGTTAGCGTCTTATGTCCGAGTAGCGCTGCGGGGTAATGATTGGCATTGTAGCGCTGAGCCAGAGCAATATGGGCAAAGTCCTCTCGTTTTGCGCCGTATTCATCCATGTAGTGCTGGGTGATCAGAGCAAAGGCAGCATTGGGGCCGCCGCCGCCGTAGGGGAAGGAAGAATCTATGGTGAAATTACTGAATTGGGAGGCGGTTGCTTCAAAAGATCTGTGGAAGGCAGCGTCACCGCCGATGCAGGCGATGATGTGTGCATCGCCACACTGAATAGCACGGGCCGCTCGTCTCAGGGCGATAACGCCGGAGGCCCCGCCATAGGGCAGTTGTTCAATCCAGCGCGGCGTAAGTTGAAAGTGTTGAGTCAGGTTAACCGCGGAATCAGCGCCCAGAGAAAAGCTTGAAACGGCTAACCCGTCGACTTCAGCTTTTTTTATTCCGGTTTCCATGAGCATTTTATGGAGCGTCTTGCCGATAAACCAGGGTGCACCATGATGACTTTGCCTGCTGTATTTAATACTCGAGGCTGCCACCAAAGCGACGCCCTGATAGGATCCTGGGTTATTGGTTGGCGAGGCATTAGGGGAAGTAATTCTGGTCATAAGAGTTTATCGGGCTGTTTGACGTTTTTTCAGAGAACGCGTGTCCCAGCAGTGCTGATGATTTAGGCTGCTGGCCGCCAGCGCTTTAACTTCGGCCCGGCGGGGTTTGTTAGAGGCCGTTTTCGGTAGTTTGTCACAGAATATGATATAGCCGGGCACCTTGTAATAGGTTAATTTGCTGAGACTTCTTTTGACTATAGAGACGGCTACATTCTCGCCTTCTTTGATGTTGTCTGCCAGCACAATGCACGCGGCAACTTCATCGCCGCGAATTTCATCGGGTACCGCGGTGACGATGACCTCGCTGATCAGTGGATCATCCAGCAGATGACCTTCAACTGCCAGAGCCGAAATATTTTCTCCCGAACGGCGAATCACATTCTTGAGTCGATCGACAAAGTGCAGCTGGTCATCTAGACCCTGGCGAACGATATCGCCGGTATTGAGCCAGCCACCAGCCCATGCCTGCTGGGTCGCTTCAGGGTCCTTAAGGTAGCCTGAAAAGAATCCCTTCTTGGGGTTTTCGCCGTGGGCCCTGACTTGTAATTCGCCATTACTGCCTTTGTTGACGGGTAATCTGTATTCGTCGACGATTTGATACTGCACCGTGGCAGGCACCAGGCCGAAGCACGCACTTCCTATATTCCGGGGTTCTTGGTTTGCTGTAATACAGCCGCCACTACCACACTCGGTCATGGCCCAGGATTCGATTAAAGGGAAACCAAAGCGTTGCTCGAAGCGGGCGTGGTGGTCGGGGTTTACGCCCGCACCAAAACCAAAGCGGATTTGCTTGCTGAAGTCGTCACCGCGATCAGCAGGCAGTTCCAGCAGCATTGCCGGCAGCACACCCAGATAATGCAGAATGGTCGCTTTTGATTCGCGCACAGTCTGCCACCAGCTACGGGGGTGAAAGCGGTCGAGCTGGATAATACAACCTCCGTTCATAATCATCCCTGTGGTAGAGACCGCCATGGCATTCATATGTTCCAGAGGCAAAGGGGTGAGCAGTCGTTCTTCACCCCAGCCGATTTGAGCCAGGCCTTGCAGATTATGGTACCAGTGACCAAAACGGGTGAAGTACTCATTGCTGAGAATACAACCTTTGGGCTTACCGGTGCTACCGGAGGTGTATAGCAGGGCACATTCGATTGAACCGGCTGGTTCAGTCGAGTCCGNTTGTATTTTGTCTGCACGAGCCTCAGGCAGGCANTGAAATTGGTCAAGACTGATAATAGCCACNGGTTGGGGNATTAGTNGGCGGGCTTTTTCCAATAATTTTACGGCCTCGGGTATCGCCACCACGAGNGTGGGCTCACCGTGCTCCAGGAAATAGGCGATTTCCTCAATCTGAGACGCTGCGCTGATAGGCAGGACACTGCAGCCCAGNGCGTTCAGTGCTAGCCAGTGGAANAAAAAATCTGGNCGATTCTCAAGCACGAGGGCGATGCGCATGGGCGCACCGTAACCTTTGCTCTGATATTGCACGGTCAGGCCAGCGANGGTCTCCATTGCCTGAGCATAACTCAGGTTTATAGNNGCATCGGCGTAGTTTTTGGCAGCGATGTAAGGAATATGTAAGAACGGCTTATCCGCTGCGCGCTGTGCTGTTCTGATAAACTCCTGATAAACGCTACTCATATTTTTATCGCCTATTAAATGGCAGCGGTAACCTCAATCTCGACGCTAGCTTGCTCTTCCACCAGGGCAACGACTTCAAGNACACTCATAGTCGGGTAATTCTTCCCCATGATTTCTCGATAGACTTTACCGATCTCNNCCTGATTTTCCAGGTATGCCGACCTGTCGGTTATGTACCAGGTCATTCTGACCATGTGCTCCGGGCCTGCNCCTGCTTCCTTAAGTATTGCTTTTACNTTGAGCAATGCCTGGGCCGTCTGGGCGACAAATTCGGTGCTTTCAAACTTCAGCTGGGCGTTCCAGCCAATTTGACCACCGACGTAAATAGTGTTGCTAGCCGAGGTTAGTATACCATTGGCATATCCCTTGGGCCTGGGCCAGCCCTCTGGTGAAAGCATTGTTTTCATGGGCTTCCTGTNGTTGTGTTATGTTTGACTGNTGGATAGTAACCAAGATAGTATATTTTAAACCTAAAATATATTCCAGCGATGATAAATTGANGCAACAGGTNGCTAGATGACGCAATTNAATAATAGAATCAATGAGATGACGCATGGNCAGCAAGACGCTTGAAAAACTAGTAAGTGACCTGGTAACAGGTCGCATTCGTATCGTTGATCTTACAGTAACCCTGGAGCCTAGTACGCCTGTTCTGCCTTTGCCGACAGAATTTGGCTGGGGNGTTTCCTGGCCGTTCAGTCTGGAGACGATTTCCCGTTACGATGAAAAGGGGCCTGCCTGGTATTGGAATAACCTTAAATGCGGTGAGCACACAGGTACACATTTTGATGCGCCTATNCATTGGGTGACNGGTAAGGATTTCGAAAATAACGCCACCGATACATTGCCAGTTGATCGATTTGTGGTGCCGGCGGTGGTGATTGATGCTGTGGCTGAAGCTGAGGNNGATCCGGACTTCCTGATGAGTATTGAATTTATCAGGAAATGGGAATCCGAACATGGCGAAATTGCTGAAGGGTCCTGGGTCCTTTACCGTACTGACTGGTCAGATAAACTCAGNANCGAAGACTATCTTAATATGGCCTCAGANGGCAGTCANACGCCTGGGTGGGACCCGTCCACAATCACCTTTCTTGCCGAAGAGCGCGGCGTGGTGGGCGTTGGAGTGGAAACAGTGGGTACAGACGCAGGCCAGGCTTCTGCGCTGGAACCGAATTTCCCCTGTCACAATATGATGCACGGTGCTAATAAATGTGGACTGGCCAGNCTATGTAATCTGGATCAGTTACCACCTACTGGGGCGGTATTGATTGCTGCTCCACTGAAAATCAAAGATGGATCGGGTAGCCCGGCAAGGGTNCTGGCGCTCGTNCCGCAGGACTAGACAGCCATGGCAGAACGCTCTTTTCAGCATGAGGTAGGNAAACTCAGGGCTAGCAGAGGTGAGGTTTTTAAGGGCGAGGGCATTCTTGCCGTTACCAAGGCGCTACTCGAGTCTGGCGTCTCCTATGTTGGCGGCTATCAGGGTTCGCCGATTTCTCATCTCATGGATGTCCTGGCTGATGCCANGGACATTCTCGACGATCTGGGCGTTCATTTTGAGGCTTGCGGTAGTGAGGCCAGTGCCGCAGCCATGCTTAGNGCCTCAATTAATTACCCGTTGCGTGGTGCGGTGACCTGGAAATCTACNGTAGGCACCAATGTTGCCTCTGATGCTTTATCAAATCTGGCTTCATCCGGGGTAAAAGGGGGTGTCGTAGTCATCGTTGGCGAAGATTACGGTGAAGGCTCAAGCATCATGCAGGAACGTACTTATGCGTTTGCCATGAAGGCCCAGATGTGGCTGCTTGATCCCCGTCCTGATCTGCCTAGTATAGTTTCCCTGGTAAAGCAGAGCTTTGAACTATCAGAGTGCAGTCATACGCCGGTGTTTTTTATGATGCGAATTCGAGGTTGTCACGTGACTGGTGAATTCCTGGCCAATGACAATATAGCGCCTGAGTACAACAGCAACAGTCGCCTGATACCTGGGCGAGAACAGGAAAAAATCATCCTGCCGCCAAATGTATATGATCAGGAGGAAGAAAAGCTTACTAAGCGATTGCCCGCGGCATTGGATTACATCATCCAGAACAAGCTGAATGAGTTTTTCCCAGGTAGACATAGTCAGTTGGGCATCATTGTGCAGGGGGGCTTGTATAACCTGATCATCAGGGCCCTGCAGCGCCAGGGTTTAGCTGACGTTTATGGGGCGAGTGATATACCCATCTACGTTATGAATGTTGCTTATCCATTGGTTCCCGATGAGATCCTGGATTTCAGCCAGGGTAAACAGCAGTTGCTTATCATTGAGGAGGGCCAGCCTGACTACATAGAGCAGGGTATTCAGACAGTGCTAGGACGTGCTGAGCAGAACCTGCGCGTATATGGTAAAGATATAATGCCAATGACCGGAGAATACACCGGCCAGGTCATGCTTGAGGGCCTCACGCGTTTTATTGAAGCTGCTGATATGCCCACGCTCGAGCGGCTTTTAGATTTTAGTCAGGTGGTTTCTCTACGTAGCCCATTAAGTGAACCCGACCAGCAGAGTTTGTTAGTCAATGTTCCGCAAAGACCTTCTGGGCTGTGTACCGGTTGCCCTGAGCGGCCCTTATTTTCAGCGATAAAGCAGGTGCAGAAAGAACTCGGCCCCTTCCATATAAGCTCAGATATAGGTTGTCACTCTTTTGCAACGCTAGAACCCTTTAATCTGGGTAATACCATCATGGGTTATGGCTTATCACTGGCCAGTTCATCAGCCCTGCGTCATGTACTGCCCCATAAGTCCATTAGTATCATGGGCGATGGCGGTTTCTGGCATAACGGTTTGAGCAGTGGTGTCAGCAGTGCGGTCTTTAATCACCATGATGGTTTATTGATCGTGGTTGATAATGGTTACTCAGCAGCAACAGGAGGCCAGGACATTCCCTCATTGGTACCACCGGATAAACTGATTGCGACGACCCTGGATACCGATTCCCCAGCAAGAAATGATTCGCAGTCCATCGAGAATGCTTGCCGCGGAGCCGGGGTGAAATGGCTGAGGACGATTAGCACTTATAGTGTAGACACCATGAAGGCGACCCTCCATGAGGCACTGACAACTGAACAAAAAGGATTAAAAGTAATTATTGCTCAAGGCGAGTGTATGTTAAACAGGCAGCGTCGGATCAAGCCCCTGTTGAAACAGTCCATCGCCTCTGGCAAACGAACGGTGAAAGCAAGGTTTGTTGTGGATAGTGACACCTGTACCGGTGATCATGCCTGTATTCGAATATCGGGGTGTCCATCATTGACCATAAAACCCAATCCTGATCCTTTACGGACTGATCCGGTATCCTATGTTGACAATAGCTGCGTGGGTTGCGGTGTTTGTGGAAGCAATGTTCATGCAGCCATCCTGTGCCCGTCTTTTACTCGGGTGGATCTTATTTTCAATCCGTCACCTTGGGATCGATTGATCGGTACAATGCGGCGTGGCTTCATTTCCTGGTTACAGCAAAGACAGGCCGATCATCAGGCGGCCAGGACCTTGTGAATACGAAGCGCACGGTCAATATGGTTGCAGCAGCCCTGGGCGGTGAGGGCGGCGGCGTTTTTACCAACTGGATCATTGATGTTGCTGATGAAGAAGGTTGGCTTTGTCAGACTACCTCGCTTGCCGGTGTTGCACAGAGAACCGGAGCAACTATCTACTATCTGGAATTTTTCCCGCGGATTGATTCGGCTGAAGCCCCACCGGTGATGTCTCTTTTCCCCTCTCAGGGAGATATTGATATTGCGGTTGCCTCCGAGATCTCTGAGGCAGGGCGCATGGTGCAGCGCGGATTCGTAACGCCTGATCGCACCACTTTGCTTAGCTCGACCCATCGGGTCTATGCGATTGACGAAAAAATAGCGCTCGACAACGGCATTATTGACGCACTTAGTGTTCGGTCTATCGCCGACAAGTATGCCAAGCGTACGGTTCAATATGACATGCAGAAGCTGGCTAGTGAGCATAATGCGGTTATTTCTGCGGTTCTTCTTGGGGCAGTTGCGGGGGCTAGCGTCTTGCCTTTTAGTAAAGCAACCTATGAGCGGGTCATCGACAATACAGGAAAGGACGTTCGATCGAATCTGGCCGCTTTTAATGCCAGTTTTGAAATGGCCAGCGCTACCGGCGTTGAACATTGGAATCCATCGCAGACAGATGCACTCGAATCACCCTTTGAATTACCTGCTGCTCATAATCGCAAAGGTTCAGAGATGCTTTTCCGGCTTGAGCAGGGGTTTGCGCCGCCGACTCATGAGATGCTGTATCACGGCATGGCTCGTCTGGTGGATTATCAGGATGATGCCTATGTCGTTCAGTATCTTGATCACATGAAGATGATTTTCGAACAGGATGATGGCAGTGACCTTTACCGACTGACAAATGAAACAGGCCGATGGCTGGCTCTTTTAATGAGTTACGAAGATATTCCTCGGGTAGCACAGCTCAAGACCCGCAAAAGCCGATTCGATGGCCTTCGCAGTGAGGTTCAGGCGGCGCCCAAACAACTGCTAACGGTCACCGAGTTCTTCAGACCCAGGATAGAAGAAATATCAGCATTAATGCCTGTTTCCATGGGNCGATGGGTTGCCGCTTCAGTCGTTTGCCGCTGGTTTTTAAGGCCGTTCTGTCGCGGTTGGCGGTTGCAGTCCTCGCAAATCGGCGTATTTCTATTGCTGTATATATTGGCCGGTCTGCGACGATTTCGNCGTGGCATGTTTGGCTATCAACAGGCGCATGAGCAGATAGAGCATTGGTTGGCCAGCATTCAGGCTGTGGCACCAGTCAATCTGCAACTGGCCTGTGAGGTCGCTGAATGCGGACGCCTGGTGAAAGGATACGGAGAAACCCGGCAACGCACCAGCGCNCAGCTTGCAAANATACTTAGGCGAATCGGGCAGCAGCCTGGNATCCNGCCAGATCAGGTAGCGGCCTTGCGAGAGGCTGCTCTCANAGATGACAGTGGCGATGCTTTGGCTGATCTGTTGGCAGCGCCTTAAGCGTGGGGCTCAGTTTNNGCGCCTGAAAGGTTCTTTGGATTAAGCTCAGCTAGAATATCAATGGTAAAACTCATGACCAGTTCATTGTATTGGTTGAAAGCTTCGTTTCTGCTTTTGATCATGCCCCATTTNTTACGCACCANCCGGTCGGATTTTTCTATGATTTCATAGGTGAACGTCAGGGTGTGACCTGGACGAACAGGCTGATGCCAGACCAGGTCTTTTATGCCNACGCCAGCACCGTTNCGTCGACCATCCTGNACNCCTTGCGCAAATCGTTCCATGTAATCCACCATCAGGCGCATCCAGATNGCATTAATNTGCCAACCAGAGGCGATAATGCCACGGTGTATCGTGTCCCGNGCAGCAANGGGATCGGTATGATGNACTTCCGGCGCGNATTTTTGGCCGAATTCAATAATTTCTAATTCACTGAAAGTGTGGGTGCCAAACACGTGAAATTCGCCTATAGGGATATCTTCAAACCAACGGCTGCGGATATAGGGTCTAGGCTGCATATTCTGGTGCACCTTCTGNCTGGGTAATCAGCANNCTTATCTGAAGCGTGAGNACAACTNCCTTGTGTTGATTATAGGCCTCGACCCTGGCCTCGACAGCGATAGGTTGGTCAGGCGCTGACGAGCTGCCGAGGTCGGTAAGTTCGATTTCAGCAGACAGGCTATCGTCTNCNAACACAGGNGCTTTCCAGCGCATAGAGGGTACCGCTGCAATTTCAACCACGGCAACTTCCTGGCTGTGTAAGGCTTGGTTAACCAGGNACATCACCGTTGCCGACACTTGCCAGCCACTGGCACAGAGGTCNCCAAATATGGATTCCTGNGCNGCTGNTCTGTCTAGATGGTAGGGTTGCGGGTCAAATTCTTTAGCGAACTCAAGAATAGCAGTTTCAGAGAGTATGCGGCNNTCGGTNGTAAAGCGTTCCNCGATTTGAAGGTCATGCCAGAAGCGAGGCATAGTCGTGTTCCTGATTAAAACAGGTAGATGATGGCCTCAAGGTCTGCAACACGCAAGCTTTGAGTGATTTGCCATACCGATTTNTGGGGTAGCGAGGTTGGCAAGGTGGCTCGGTCTAAANTAGCCTTNGTGATTAATTACCCTCAAATACTGGATGGGCNTTGTTAACAAAGGCATTGTAGGCNCGGCGAAAGTCTTCGGTTTGCATGCATATCGCCTGAGCCTGAGCTTCGCTTTCTATGGCCTGATCAACNGACATATTCCANTCCTGNTGGAGTTGNGTTTTGGTGATGCNATTGGCAAAAGTGGGNCCAGNTGCTATTTGCNGTGCCATGGTTTGGGCCAATNNCAGGGGNTGATCGCNAATGCCATTAAAAAACCCCCANCTTTCACCCTCNGTAGCTGTCATGGATTGACCCGAATAAAGCAGTTGGCTGGCTCGACCCTGNCCGATAATNCTGGGTAAGATCGCACAAGCGCCCATGTCGCATCCNGCCAGGCCGACACGATTGAACAGGAAAGCAACCTTGGNATCTAAAGCGCCATAACGNAGATCACTGCTCATCGCCATAATTGCNCCAGCGCCGGCGCAGATACCTTCTANGGCGCTTATGATCGGTTGTGGGCAGCTACGCATGTTCTTGACCAGGTCTCCGGTCATGCGAGTAAAAGCCAGTAGTTCATGCATTTTCATATCGGTGAGTGGNCCGATGATCTCGTGNACATCACCNCCGGAACAGAAATTGCCGCCGGCGCCNTTAATAATGACTGCATGAACGTCGTTAGCGTCNCGCAACGCGTGAAACAGGTCGCGCANNTCGGCGTAAGATTCAAATGTGAGAGGNTTTTTCTTATCTGGTCGATTCAGGGTAATCGTTGCTACTGCTGAATCAACCTGCCATAAGAAATGCTGGGGAAGGTAATCTGTCAGGGTTATTGTTTTCATGTCGATCTCTGTAAGTTNTATAGCTNGGGTCTTAGAAGTTGGTTTCTCCGCCACANACTGAGATGGCTTGACCATTAACTGATCGGGCTGAGTCAGAGCATAACCATAGTACAGTTGCGGCGACTTCCTCGGGGTCAATAAGACGGCCCTGGGGATTNGTTGATGTAAAGTTGGCCATTGCCTGCTGCCTGCTCTGGC
The DNA here is from genome assembly GCA_002697205.1 of Gammaproteobacteria bacterium. Classification (GTDB taxonomy): domain Bacteria; phylum Pseudomonadota; class Gammaproteobacteria; order Pseudomonadales; family Azotimanducaceae; genus UBA9926. The sequence continues at coordinate 13,881 of NZUN01000064.1, read as the reverse complement.
CTGTTGCTTTCATGATATTAGTGACTGCCTGGNCGATGATTTCAGTGTCTGTATAACCAGGGCAAACTGCNTTTACGGTAATTCCCAGTGGAGCGGTTTCAAGTGCCAGAGCTCGCGTTAGCCCAAGCACACCATGCTTAGCNGCTGTATAGGCGCTGACGTAAGCNTAACCTCTAAGCGAGGCTGTGCTGGCNATGTTGATNATGCGGCCNTAACGGCTCTGTCGCATTTGTTCGATNACTTCAGCNGTACANTAGAATACGCCATTNAGGTTAACGTTTAATACTTCGTTCCATTGCTTGCCGGTNAGTTTGTGAAACGGACTGGTAGGTGCAATCCCGGCACAATTGACCAGNATTTGGATATCACCCAGGCCGGATCTGGCCTGAGTGAAGGCTTGTTTAACANGGCTTTCACTGCNGACGTCGCAGACGATACATTGGCTGTTCTCAGTCGCTGTATCCAGTTTGGCGGCCGCACTCTCAAGGACGTCTTCGCGNCGACCTAACAGGGTGATAGAAAAGCCAGCAGTCGCAAGTGTNGCTGCTATGCTNGCGCCTATGCCAGTTCCGGCACCGGTAATCAGGGCNTGTTTCATCNTATTGTAGCCATTTCATCCGCTCTCTGGAGGTTGGTTTGCAATTGCCTGTAGCCAAGGTGGTATTGGTGCTGCTCGTTTACCCCGATGCCATTATAATTCATGTTNGCCGCTGCCCGTAATGTCCAGTTGGGATCTGCCAGATGGGNGCGGCCAAGGCANACNAGGTCGGCGCGACCTGCAGCAATAATACTGTTGACATGATCGAGTTCGTAAATGTTGCCNACTGCCATTGTTACGATGCCAGCTTCATTGCGAATTCGGTCCGATAAAGGTGTTTGGAACATGCGACCGGGTCGAGGTTGGGCAAGGTGTGAAACCTGGCCACTGGAGACATCAATGGCATCGGCCCCNNCCGCTGTGAANGCNCGCGCGATNGCGACTGCATCGTCTTCAGAGTTACCTGCCGCCTNCATCCAGTCGTGAGCTGANATTCGTACTGAAATGGGCTTATGGGCNGGCCAGATTGCTTTTATGGCCTCAAATANTTCCAGTGGATAACGCAGNCGATTTGCCAGGTTGCCGCCATAGNGGTCATTGCGTTTNTTCATGATGGGGGTGATGAATGCGGACAGCAGATAGCCGTGTGCTGCATGTAGCTCTAGCATATCAAAGCCAGCTCGGTCGGCTCTAACAGCCGCATCGACGAATTGATTACGGACCTCGTCCATTTGTTGACGGTTGATCTGTGCAGGAACCTGGCTATAGCTGTCGTACGCTGTNGCACTTGCTGACACCAGCGGCCAGGCACTTTCTGGCGGTAATGGATCATCNANTCGNTCAGGATGCCAGTTCCAGGGTTCTTTGGTCGCACCTTTGGCACCNGCGTGACCGAGTTGTANGGCAAATTTTGCGGCGGTGTGGTTATGAATAAACTCAACGATGCGTTTCCAGGCGTCTTCCTGTTGGTCAGTCCAGATGCCAGCGCATCCCGGCGTAATTCGTGATTGCGGAGAAATATCTGTCATTTCAGTATAAATCAGTCCTGCTCCGCCTTTGGCACTGGCGCCGTAGTGAACCAGATGCCAGTCATTGGGCACACCATCGATGGCGCTGTACATAGACATGGGTGAAACCACGACGCGGTTAATCAAAGCCANTTTGCCCAGTTTATAGGGCAGGAACATAGGTGGTACCGCGTCTTCACAGTNTTCACCAAGAACCTGCCGTGCCAGATGATTTTCCANCCCTTCCAACCAGGTTTTGTCTCGCAGGCGGAGGTTCTCATGGCTGACTCGTTGGCTACGGGTCAGCAGAGAATAATTGAACTGCTTAAGATCAAAGGCACCGGCGTAGCGTGGTACATTCTCAAACCAGATCATNGCGTTAGTTGCCGCATTTTGCAGNCTGAGGGATTCNACCTCCCGTTCGGCTTGGAANGCCTTTAAAGCGNCAGCAGNTTTTTTGCCAGAGGCGAGNTGCCGGGACAGTGATATGGCATCTTCTAGACCCAGTTTTGTGCCNGAGCCAATTGAAAAGTGTGCGGTATGAGCNGCATCACCGATCAGCACTATGCGGTCNTNCTTAATCCAGTTAGCACAGAGAATGTGAGAAAAATTAAGCCAGGCCGATCCCTTTATATGGTCTGAATTGGTCATCAGTTGATGACCGTTGAGCTGCTTGGAAAATATTTTTTCGCAGACAGCAGCACTTTCTGAATGGCTCATATGATCAAAGCCAATGGCATCGTAAACATCCCGATTGCACTCGACGATGAAAGTTGATGTGTGCTGGTCGAATTGGTAAGCGTGTGCCCAGATCCAGCCATGCTGGGTCTTTTCAAAAATAAAGGTAAATGCATCGCTAAAGGTTTGTTTTGTTCCCAGCCAGACAAATTTATTGGGGCGTTCATCGACGCTGCATTCAAAAAGGTTGAGATCAGCATTACGTATTTTTGAATTCAAGCCATCGGCGGCAACTATGATATCGGCGTCTGCGAATCGGCCGTCCACATCCCCTGCTTCAAATTCGTCATTGAAGTGCAGGTCAACGCCGAGCTCCCGGCATCGGTCGTGCAGGATTTCCAGCATGCGTTTTCGGCCAAGACCAATAAAACCATGGCCATCGGAGCGTTCAACACGGCCATTTACAAAACAGTCGATCTTGTCCCAGTGTATAAATTCATTGGCAATGCGTTGACCACTGATGGGATCGGTGGCAATGAGGTTCTCGACTGTTTGATCCGAGAATACGATGCCCCAGCCGAATGTGTCGCCTGCTTTGTTTCGCTCATAGACAGACACTTCGTTGTCGGCATTCGCCAGTTTCATGCAAATAGCAAAGTAGAGCCCAGAGGGCCCGGCACCCAGAGAAATTATTTTCATGGCGGTCTCCGTTAAACATTACCTGGCCGGTTACCTGGGAGCTTAGCGGGTTCCCTGAGGTCTGATTAGCAAAGGTAATTGCAATAGTTTAAGCTTAAAATTAGTAACCATTATAGCTTAAACATTTTAAATATAAAATATCTGGTATATTCTATGACCCAGCAGTCGAATTCGGTTCCTCTGGACCATGAAACAAGGTTGCAGGAGAGTGATCATCATTCCATAAAATTGTGGTTGCGTCTGCTCACTTGCTCGAGCCTGATCGAAAGGCGTCTGCGAGGTGAGTTAAGGAAGCGGTTTAATACAACGCTGCCACGATTTGATTTTATGTCGCAGCTGGTGCGAAACCCGGCAGGACTGACCATGGGTGAATTATCACGTCGAATGATGGTGTCAGGGGGAAATATTTCCGGGATTGCATCGCAACTGGTTAAAGAAGGCTTGGTCGATCGCAGCACAGTGCCCGAAAACCGGCGATCCTTCATAGTAAAGCTGACGCCGCAGGGAAACGAGTTGTTTGCCAAGATGGCCATCGAGCATGAGCAATGGATTGTTGATTTACTGGGTCATCTGACGCGACAAGAAGTCGAGAATTTGATGCTGCTGTTGAAGCGGATCAAGCAAACGATCTGAATAACCCTGGTATTGGCCCTGCTGTGGTGAATATTAGCTCGCCTTGAAAGGCCCCATGCAAACCCTAATTACCCTGATAGTAGTCCACTACCCCCTGTTGCGTGCTTTCTGATTTAGGGATGGGTGAGTAGATGCCCTGCGCGTTCTCCGGGTAGGGTAAATGCGCCTTTATGGGTTGTTTCACTGAAGACGTTGCCGCTGGCGCTGATGCGCCAGTAGCGGTATCAATATCATCAGGAAAGATAACAGGAACAGTGCCATTCCGGCCATGATGACAAGGTTGTAATCGTTTTGTTGTATTAGTGAAGCAGCAAAGGCCGGTCCTATGGCAAGTCCCAGCATCTGTGCGGCTACGGCATAGACCACGACCTTACCGTGTTGATCGAAACTTGCCATGGAGGCTAACAGGAAGGGATGGGTCATATTCCAGGCAAAATTGTATACACACACGGTAATTGCATAAACCAGGCTGGTAAAGCTTCCAAATAACCAGGAAAGCACCACGCCACCACCCAGAATGCCGATTGCCAGGGGCAGGATTCGACCGAATCGGTTTCCGGCCAGAGCCGCAATCATGGCCCCGGCTATACCGAGAAATTGTGACAGCATTAATCCATTGGCAACTTCCTGTTCGGATACGCCACCATTGAGGCCTATCAGGAACAGGTAAGCCCAGATAACGCCTTGTGCCAGGAAGTAGGTGAACATGGCAAGTAATGCAAACACTCTGAGGCCATAGCTCAGGTTTACGGCATCATCTTCCACCTGTAACTGTTCTTCTCCTGAATCTGGCAGGTGGGACAGAAACCACCAGCCACTGCTGCCGAAAACAGCAAAAAAAATGATAACACCATTCATGCCGACGGCTTCGAATGCCGCAGGCATACTCCATAATCCGAAAGCGCCGTAGGTGAGTACCCCCATAATCAACAGACTGAAATTACGATCAGCTTTGGCTGTGATGCCTATAATCGTAAAGGTCAGTGATACCATACCACCCGATCCCAGGCCGGTAATGAAGCGCAGCGCACCAAAAGACAGCATGCTGGTGGCCGTCAGCGACACTAGATTGCCGAGCACAAATAGTATTAACGAGCACTTCAGGATCTTTTGCCAGCTATAGCGATGACCGCCAAAAGCCAGTAGCAGGGTGGTCAGTGCAATACCCCAGATTTCTGCTGAGGCGATATAACCAACCTCTTGTTCTGAAAAACCATAGAATTCAACCAGACCCTGCACGAATCCGGGTTGAACGATAAATACTGCAGCACCGATGATCCCGAGAAAAATGGTAGAGAACAGCGAGATACCACTGTTGATGTCTATCGCTGGGTTAATATTTGCTTGGCCCATGGGTAATTTCCGAATTCAGGATTAGCGTCATTCAAAGCAGTATATTGAGACACCTGACTGATTTCCATCGGGTAGAGGCAGCTTTTTTAGTTTGACTACATCTTTATTTGAGTGATGTTATAGGCTTTCCAATCCGATTCTAGGTTGCGTCAGGCTGGTGTGCAGGCTGGGCCAGGGTAAAAGGTTTTAACTGGTTACAGGATTCGTAAATCGATAGCAGTCTGGGATAAGTGTTCATGTCGTGCTTAGCGCGCAGTGCATTATAGATCTGTGGGATCAGATAAAGGTCGGCCAAGGTAATGCTATCGCCTTGACAATAGGGCTGCGCCAGTAGCTGTTGCTCGAGAACTGCAAAACTGCGACTGAACCAGTTGTGTATCCATTGGTCGGTAGCGCCGCTGTCTACTGCCAGTTGTTCTTTTAAATAGGTTGTTACTGAAGGTAGGTTCAGCGGGTGAATCTCGCAGGCAATGGTCAGAGCCCAAGCCTGGTTTTGTGCCCGTGCGATGGGATCATCTGGAAGCAGGGCAGGGCTCGGTTGAGTCTGTTCCAGATAGCTAATGATGGCACCCGACTGACACAGTACCTGGCCATCGTCGGTTTGCAGGGCAGGAACAAGTCCGTACGGGTTGATCTTGCGATAGGCATCGCTGTTATGCTCCTGCCGGAGCAGGTTTATGGGTACGTATTGAAAGGCGATTTCCTTGAAGTGCAGGGCAATCCTTACACGGTAGGCTGCTGAAGATCGCCAGTAACTGTATAATTTCATCTTATCCCCTGGGATGTAGTTGCTGTGGTGGATCTACCCAGCCGCGATCAACTGGTGGGGTTATATTGCGTGACGATTTGATCAATCTTGCCAAAGATACAGTTCCCCTGCTCATCCTGCATTTCAATCTGCACTCGATCGCCAAACGACATAAAGGGTGTAACGGGACTGCCATTAGCTATTGTTTCCAGGCAGCGCACCTCAGCCAGACAACAGGAGCCCTGTCGGCTGCCTTGGTTAGAGACTGTGCCAGAGCCAATGACAGTACCCGTCATCAGGCCTCTGCTTTTGGCAGCATGGGATATGAGCTGGTTAAAATTGAAGGTCATATCCACGCCTGCATTGGGTGCTCCGATTCGGGACCCATTTAGGGTGGCGATCAAAGGCAGATGCACCTTACCATCGTACCAGGCGCTGCCAAGTTCATCCGGCGACACGGCCACGGGGCTAAATGATGTCCAGGGCTTGGATTGATAGAAACCAAATTGTTTTGCCAATTCTGCTGGAATCAGATTGCGCAGAGAAACATCATTACACAGTGCAATGAGTTTGATGTGCTGCCCAGCGTCTGCACAATTAACCCCAGCCGGAACATCGTCGGTAAACACGGTGATTTCCGCCTCGAAATCAATACCCCAGGCTTGGTCTTCTATTTGCACGTCATCACAGGCACCGATGAAGGCATCGGAGGCTCCCATATAGATAAGCGGGTCTGACCAGAAGCTATCGGGTAGTGCTGCGCCGCGGGCTTTTCGCACCAGTTCGACATGGGTAACATAGGCACTGGCATCGGCCCAGTGAAAACAGCGTGGTAGCGGTGCTGCACAGCGTTCAGCTGAAAACGGAAATTCATTAGCCAGGGTGCCTGCCTGAAGCGCGTCAAATCGCTGTTTCAGCCTGGCCTCGCAGTCGCCCCAGTTATCCAAGGCCAACTGCAGAGTCGGCGCGATATCTTTCGCAGAAACGGCTCTTTCTAGGTCCCGGCTGACGATAACTAGATGACCATCCCGTTCCGATTTTAGACTGGCTAATTTCATAATACTTCCTCCGCTATTCAGTCAGACCCGAACTGTTTTTTAATGTCTTTCCAACAATCGATATAGTTGGTTTGGCGCAACGGGGTGTCCATTGCCCATTGGGTTGGTTGGATGATGTAACGGGATTCCAGCATAAAAGCGATGCTGCCCTGGTTATGATCCGGCACCAGTTCGGCCTGGCTTGCTTTCTCGAATACGGCAGCTTCAGGACCATGCGGGCTCATGGAATTATGCAGACTGGAACCCCCGGGTACAAAGCCATCGGGTTTGGCATCATACTGACCTTTGATTAGGCCCATATATTCGGACATGACATTGCGGTGGTACCAGGGCGGTCGGAAGGTGTTTTCTGCAACCATCCAGCGAGGCGGGAAGATAACAAAATCAATATTGGCGACGCCCTCTGTTGCCGACGGTGAAGACAGCACCGTATAGATGCTGGGGTCTGGATGGTCGAAACTGACACTGCCCATGACATTAAAACGGGCAAGGTCATATTTGTAGGGGGCCGAATTGCCGGTCCAGGCGACTACGTCGAGGGGTGAGTGATCTAAACTTGCTCGATAAAAATGGCCGGCGAATTTACACAGCAGTTCCATTTCCTGGTCGATATCTTCATAGCTGGCACAGGGGTAGATAAAGTCACGATCATTGGCATAACCATTGGCGCCGACCGGGCCACGTTCAGGTAATACAAAAGGTGTGCCGTAGTTTTCACAAACATAGCCGCGAGCGGTTTCGTCAAGCAAGTCGACAGCAAACTTGATTCCTCTGGGTATAACAGCGATTTCCCCTACCTGCAGATGCAGGCGGCCACATTCAGTGCGTAACAGTAGTTCGCCCTGTTCGGGGATGAACAGGTATTCCCCATCGGCACAATAAAAATAACGGTTCTGCATGGATTGGTTAATCGCATAGAGATGAATACCCATGCCATATTGGCCCATGGCATTACCATTAGTGGCAATGGTATTCAGGCCGTCGATGAAATCAGTGGGTTTATCCGGGATCGCTATGGGGTCCCAGCGCAGCATATTGGGTGGAGTGATAATGTCGGTGACCGGGCCGGTGGTTACTGATGCCTGGGTGTAGGGGGTGTAATCACCCTGCACAACTGAAGGGCGAATTCGGTAGAACCAACAGCGTCTGTTATGTGCTCGTGGAACCGTAAATGCGGTGCTGCTGAGTTGTTCGGTGTATAGGCCTAGAGGTGCTTTCTGGGGGCTGAACTGTCCGATGGGCAGAGCGCCTGCAATGGCTTCGCTTTCATGCTCATTGTCGAATCCGTGCTGATATTTTATATCTTTGATGGATTGTCGTGTCGAAGGTCTGGATGCGTCCATACTGAAAATCTTTTGTGGGTTAGCAAAATCTTCGCTTATTTGTCCATGGGTTAGCAAATAAATAATGTACATGACGGATACTGACCAGAACTCGCCTTTGATGTTCTAGCCTGAAAACCGGGATATCAGTAGTTCGGTAATCTGCGCCTGCCCTAGGCAACATAGCTCCGTGCTAGGGCAGATACGAGCGTGGAATGCGTTTGGTTAAAACTCATTTATAGGCTACCGTGAGGTTCAGCGGCTCGGCAGAGGGACCTTAAAGTCGAGCCATGTTTGTGGCAATGCGCGTAATCGCCACGCGTGGTTAGTAACAGGTTTTAATAGTAGGTCTACTGCTGCCAATGGGTTACATTAAGCTGCAAGTTCTCTGCCTCGCTTTGATAAGGCGTAAAAATTGAAAACCGAATACTGGTCATCCCAGACAACGTTTCTTTTAGCCACCGTGAGCTGTTCGGTGGGGCTAGGGAATCTATGGCGCTTTCCCTATATCGCAGGTGAAAACGGAGGGGGCGCCTTTGTGCTGGTATATCTGGGGTTTGTATTGTTTATCGGAGTCCCGCTTGTTATGGCAGAACTTGCCATAGCGCGTCGCGGAAGAAGCAGCCCAGTGACAACCATAGCCCTCGTTGCCGAAGCTGAATCCGGTTCAAGGGGCTGGCAGTCCATAGGTTGGATGAGTGTACTTGGCCCTTTGCTGGCTCTGAGCTTTTATGCTGTTGTTGGTGGTTGGTCCCTGGACTATCTGGTAAAGGCGGCAACAGCGGATTTTAGCAACGCCAGCAGTGAACAGGCCCAGCAGATGTTCGCTACTCTCCTGGATTCACCGCTGCGCATGATCGCGTCTTTTTCGCTGATGATTGTGGGCGTTGCATTTGTGGTTGGTACCGGTTTGAGACGAGGGATTGAGAAAGTCGCTACCTTTATGATGCCTGCATTGGCCGTGTTACTTATCTCGCTTGCTGTGTATGCCAATATCGTCGGTTCTTCAGCGCAGGCCTGGCAGTTCCTGTTTGATGCTGATTTCTCAAAACTGACTTCCGAGGCTGTCCTGATGGCGCTGGGTCAGTCGTTGTTCTCCATTGCCATTGGCACCGGCGCATTGCTGGCGTATGGTGCCTATCTGCCTGATTATGTGTCGATTCCCCGAGCAGCCTGGACGATTGCATTGGCCGATACGGCAGCGGCTTTGATTGCTGGGCTGTTAATTTTTCCTATCGTGTTTGCATCTGATCTGGATGCGAGTGAAGGTCCCGGGCTGATTTTCGTCACCATGCCCTTGGCTTTTGCTCAGATGCCCGGTGCGCAGGTGGTTGGGCCCATGTTCTTCCTGCTGGTCTTTTTTGCGGCATTTACATCAGGCATCGGCATGCTGGAACCGTTTGTTTCCTGGGCCGAGGAGCGCTCGGGACTTGATCGTCGTAAAGCCGTATCAGTGACCGCTGTTTTGGTCTGGCTGCTGGGCCTGGCGGCGGTATTTTCGTTTAATATCTGGAAAGATTTCACCCCCCTGGACATGATCCCACAACTCGAGGGACGAACCGTATTCTCTATTCTTGATTACGGTGTATCAAATGTGATTTTACCGATTAACGCTCTGTTGATTGCGTTATTTGCCGGTTGGGCCATCAACAGTCGCAATATGCGACGTGACATTGGACTGGAACAAAACCTGGGTTGGTACCTATGGCAGTTTTCGATACGAATCCTGGCGCCTGTCGCTGTCCTGAGTGTATTTTTGTTTAACCTGGTGGGCTAGGGCTTGTGGTGGAATGTGAGTGGCTACGGTCAAGTTCCGCTACAGATGACATTGCCCAATAAAGGATTGTGGGCTTGATTCGGTCATGCCTGCTGATGTTGGTGAGGTGGTGCTTCTCCATGCTGTGCCCGCAAGCGCTGTAATAAACTGCCGTCGTCAGGAAGTTAAGCCGGATTGGCTTTACCCTGACCGGCCTTACCTTAAATCCGTTTGACCCGCATCGAAATTTTGCAGTATTTCGGTGCAGGCGGTTGCTTCATTTGCTCCTCCCAGAGTCATAATGTCCAGGAAGGTGGTTGTGGCAAAAGTCGCAAACCCGGGCACACCGTCCATGATAGTTGTGTCTACGATGGCATGCTCCACGGATAGCTGATAGGCGTTTTCTGGCATCAGGTGTTCGGCGGGGATGATGAACTGAGTTGCTGCGTAATCCAGATAGGGCATGTTCTCGAACGGTCGTCCGCTATGTGAACGGCGCTTGCCGTGACAGTCGCCCATAATGACGAATACCAGGTCATTGACTATTCCCAAAGGATCCTGGTCGCCTTGTTTGAATTCGCTCCAGCTCACCTGAAGCGCCATATCCGCTTGAATCATGTGCGGTAAAACCCGTTCACCAGCCTGGGATAAAATGATTTGTGGTGCATCCGGTATACGCGAGCTGTTTGAGCTAGAGTTGGTCAGTGCGATGATATGTTCGACCGCCCCGGTAGAGGGCGTATCGTAGCGGAAAATATAATGGCCATCCGGGTAGTGGTTTTCAAGTTCGCTCTCAGTTGCATATCTGCCACCGTGCATTTCAAGGGCATAGCCACTGTCTGTAAAGGCAATCGCGTCTGCAGGGCTGCCAGGCGTTAGTAACCCAGCTTGATTGATGATGCCGTTGGTCTGGACAAATATTTCTGCAAAAAAATGATAGTTGAGGGCTGCGAGCTTGCCATCATCGAATTGCCTGAAGTTAGCGGTTTTACCCGCGACGATGAAAGTGATGTCTGTTTGGAGTTGGGGCGCTTGATTTGCGGCAGCGTCCGTGAGACTGGAATAGGGCACAGCCAGTGTTAACAGAAGGGTCGTAAGGTACTTGGGCTTCATTGTTTTTTCCTCCACCACCAGCTTGATTTATGACGATGTCTATTAGCCAGCTTATCATCGAGCCAGAGTGCCAGTCGACGCAGGGGAGAATTCGCGATGTTGTGCCAGATCCGGTTGTACCATCGGCTGTAGTCTCGGTTAAAGGGACAGACGCGAATACAGATGGAGCAGTCGGTATTTTGATTGACCCAGAATTTGAAACATTTTTCCGCGTCAACAGTCCATTTTGTGACGCCGATAAGGTTGGAACGATTGTGTGTTTTAGGGCTCGGTGTTTCAAAGGGAATGGCTGCAGGGGGGCAGCCGTTGGCGCATCGATCGCAGATCTGGCAGAAGGCCGGGACACCTATTTTTTTTGGTGTGTCATGCGTTAGGGGTATATCAGTAAAAATCCGACCTAATCTCAGTCGCGGACCGAATTCCGGCGTGATTAGCAGGCTATGTCGGCCGACTTCTCCAAACCCTGCCTGTACCGCCAGTGGTATCGCCAGGGAGGAATCGTTCATGGTGGCATAGGCGCGATAGCCCAGGTTACGTATATATTGGGCTAAAGTGAGCAAAGTGAGTGCATCAAAGGAATAACCCATACCAGTGGCACTCCCGGATAATGCTGACGGTACTGTTCTGGTAAGGTCCTCATCCATGGATTCGCCAAGAACGATAACATTGGCAAGGTCGTCAGGAATCTCATTGGCTTTACTGGCCAGGGTTTGTTCATTAAATATCCCGCTATACATCCAGCGTTCATCAAAGGCGCAGAAGCCGACCAGGTCTGCGCCACATAATTTTGCGACTTTTCTTACATCCGAGCTGGCTTGGTCGGGGCTTTCGAAGGGATAGGGCTCTGGCCAGCCGGCTTCATGCGAGGAGAAATAGTCAAAGAAGCCTTCTTTTCGACCGGTATCTTGCCTGCGAATATCGCGCAGCACATTGGTTACATGCCATGTGGCATTACGAAGTGCATAATCTCTCTGGTTGAAGCCATCAGTCCGCCGAGATCGTGCTTCCGGCATGAAGTAGCCGTTAAAAAAAGCCTTGGCTTTATCTGATTGCACCGCGGTATCCCAAAGTGACCGACAATAGATATCGTTTTTCTGGTCAAATTGCTGAAAGTCTTCTGATACGTCGAAACCGGTTAGATCATCGATTGGTTTTTTAAAGGGCATGTCAGGGTTCTTCCATATTGGCTGTAGTCAGTATTACCCAATGTTATAGGGGCATCAAGCAGGGCCCGGTTAAATTAGAGTCTCGATTGCAGGATGGCTGATGGACCATAGCAGGATCGGTTTTAACAGGGTCACGACGGCACCGGTCTCCTGATAAAACTGTGATTTTTGAGCCTTAGGCTAACCAAGGGTATCTGAACCGTGGCCTGCTAGGTCTCGACTGAGAGCAAGGAATTATTACGTGTGGCGGTAGTTGATGCTGTCTTGTACCATCACTTCAGGAAAATAGTGGAGAATTCGAGATGGGACTTATTGATATAGCATCGACGTTGGCCGAGGTTCCTACCTTGCTGAAACTGAAAAAGGGCATGATTCCCAAAGGCCTGGATGTCAAAGACTGTTTTGGTGCGAGGGTTCAGGGTAATGCAGAACGTTACCCAAATCGTCCCGCTGTCTTGTTTGAGGATCAGGCAGTCACCTGGTCGGAGTTCAACGCGCAGGCTAATCGATATGCTCATTATATGATTCAGCAAGGCGTGCAGCGCGGCGATACGGTCAGTGTCATCATGGAAAACCGTATCGAATTTCTAGCGCTGCTGGTGGGACTTAATAAAATTGGTGTCACTGCAGGTCTTATTAATACGAATTTAACGGGCAAGCCATTAACTCACTGTATTAAAGTGACCGATTCCCGGAAGTGCATATTCGGCAGTGAAATCGCCACGGCCCTGAATGAAGTAAAAAGTGAGCTCGATCTTGAAGAAGGTGAAGATTACTTTGTTATGCCTGATGGTGGAGAAGAAAATGCGACTAACTGGGCTAAGGATTTTGTAGCAGGTGCAGAGGATGTCGACAGCCTAAACCCGGTAGAAACAGCGCATACTAGTTTAGGCGAAATCGCGCTGTATATATTTACATCTGGTACGACAGGATTGCCGAAAGCTGCGGTGCTGTCCAATCGGCGTTATCTCATGAGCGCTGATATGTCGGCCATGGCGGGCTATAAATGTACGGAAAAAGATCGATTGTATATCTGTCTGCCACTTTACCATGGCACTGGGTTGATGGTGGGAGCGGGCGCTGCATTTACATCGGGTGCCAGTATGTTTGTTCGACGCAAGTTTTCGGCTTCCAATTTCTTAAAAGAAGTCCGTGAAAACCGTTGCACCTGCCTTGTTTATATCGGTGAGTTGTGCCGTTACCTGTCAAACACTGAGGCCAAGCCTGATGATCATAAAAACCCGCTTCGAGCGATGATGGGTAATGGCCTGAGGCCCGATGTCTGGAAGGGTTTTAAGCAACGTTTTGGAATTAAGCGAGTGGCCGAATTTTATGGTGCGTCAGAAGGTAATGTCGCATTTGCGAACCTGATGAATAAAGACTGCACGGTTGGGATGACCTCTGCCGAAGTGGCTTTAGTTGAATACGACGTCGACAATGATGAGATCGTCAGAGACGCCCAGGCGCGGTGTGTTCAGGTTGTTCCCGGAGAACCAGGTTTGTTGTTAGGGAAAATTACCGAAGATACCGTTTTTGAGGGCTATACGGATAAACAGGCAACTGAAAAGAAGATCCTACGAGATGTATTTTTAGAAGGTGATGCCTGGTTTAATTCCGGCGACCTGATGTCAACCGTGGATGTCGGTTTCAGCCTAGGCTACCCGCATTACCAGTTCGTCGATCGAGTGGGTGATACCTTTCGCTGGAAATCCGAGAATGTATCTACCAATGAAGTCGGTGAAATTCTCAATGGCTTTGAACAGATTAAATTCTGTAATGTATATGGAGTTGAAATCGCTGGCGCGGATGG